>WJPL01000002.1:600000-845363 GCA_009649675.1 Alphaproteobacteria bacterium HT1-32
AGATTTCCGGTTCACCAGCCTTGAGACCTATGCGATCTGGTACGGGCATGAACATCTGGCACCGGACCTCCAGAAGGATGCCGTCTATGGACTGACGGAAATCAAGCGGGAGGCGATTCACGGGGCGCGTCTTGTGGCCAATCCCGGTTGCTACACCACCGGTGCAGAACTGCCGCTGATCCCGCTGCTTATCGCAGACCAGATTGAACGCGATAACATCATTATTGATGCGAAGTCAGGTGTCACCGGCGCCGGGCGCGCGCCGAAGGAAGGCACCTTGTATTCGGAGGTGTCGGAAGGCATCCATGCCTATGGTGTGGCCAAACACCGTCATGCGGTCGAGATCGATCAGGAACTGACGGAAGCTGCCGGTGAGCCGATCACCGTTACCTTCACACCGCATCTGATGCCAATGAACCGTGGCATTCTGTCGACCATCTATGTCACCCTGAAACCGGGTGTCAGCGCCAGTGATCTGCATGCCACCCTGGCGGCGCGATATGCTGACGAGCCTTTTGTCGGTATCCTGCCGGAAGGCGAAGTTCCGGCCACACGCCATGTCCGCGGATCGAACTACACGCTGATTGGTGTTGTTGCAGACCGTGTAAAGGGGCGTGCGATCATCATCAGTGCGCTCGATAATCTGGTGAAGGGTGCATCGGGACAGGCGATCCAGAACATGAATGTCATGCTGGGCCTGCCGGAGACGCTGGGCCTCGATCAGCAGCCCCTGTTCCCATAAGTTCAGCCAAGACCTCAAGCCCTCACCCTGAACCTGTTTCAGAGGCAGGGGAGGCTTTTATCAACGGAGAAATACCCATGAGCGGCCTTATTCTGCCTTACAACGATATCCTTCCGAAAATTGCCGATGATGCCTTTATCGCACAGAACGCTGTCATCATTGGTGATGTCGAAATCGGGCCGGAAGCGAATATCTGGTACAATGTTGTCGTTCGCGGGGATGTGGCGAGCATCCGAATTGGTGCGCGTGCCAATATTCAGGATGGTACGATTGTGCATGTCAGCCGTGGTCGCGCAGGCACCGTTATCGGTGACGATGTGACCATCGGGCATATGGCGATCATTCACGCCTGCACCCTGGAATCTCATGCGTTTGTCGGCATGGGAGCAACAGTCATGGACGGTGCTGTCGTTGAAGGCGGCGGCATGGTTGCAGCCGGTGCGTTGCTGACACCGAACAAGCGGGTGAAAAAGGGTGAACTCTGGTCCGGCAGCCCGGCGAAGTACTGGCGCCAGCTGACAGACGAAGAAAACCGTACATTGCCGCAGACCGCTGCGCATTATGCGAAGATGGCGCAGTCTTATCGCAAGGTCGCCGAAGGCAAGTAAAGCGACGGAAGATCAGACGGGAGGGCAGCCCGCAGCTGATGCAGGCTGCCTTTTCTTTGTCCTGATTTTACACTTTACGTAAACGTAAACTTGATGCATCGTTCTGCAATGAAAGATCAATTCACCATTGCTGATCTGGCGGCTGAGTTCGGCGTTACCAACCGGACGGTCCGGTTTTATGAGGATGCCGGGCTGATCTCACCGGCGCGGGCCGGGCAGCGCCGGATCTACAGCCAGCGGGACCGGACGCGGCTGCGGCTGATCATGCGTGGCAAGCGGCTTGGCTTTTCCATTCAGGAAATTCGCGAAATCCTTGATCTTTATGATATGGATGGCGGTGAGGTCGGTCAGCTTCAGCATTTTCTGGAGAAGATCGCGGAGCGACGTGACCATCTGGAGCAGCAGCGCCAGGACATTGCGGCGATTCTCAATGAGCTTGAACGGATTGAGGCCGATTGTTCCGAGCGCCTGACGCGGCTCAGGTCGAAGCAGGATGAGAAGAAAGCTCAACTTTCACTGACATTAGGATAGGCCGTGACCAACGACATCACCGCACCGGTTGTTCATGCGGAGGGACTGCCGGTTTGCCATCGGGGGGCCATCTATCCCTGGCATCATGACCATATGGGGCACATGAACGTGCAGCATTATATCGGCAAGTTCGACGAGGCGACCTGGAACCTGTTTGCCCTGTTCGGTGTGACCGCGAAGACCCTGCGGGAAGACGGCTACAACATGGCGGCCCTGCAACAGGATATCCGCTACAAGGCGGAACTGGTTGCAGGCGATATCATTGCCGTGACCAGCCGGATCGAGCGTCTGTCGAACAAGACCGTTACCTTCAGCCATGAGATGCGTAATCTGGGTACAGGGGCGGTTTCGGCCCAGATCCGCAATATCGCCTGCTTCATCAATTCCGCGACCCGGCAAAGCATGGCAATTCCGGAGGATCTGCGTGCACAGATGACGGCACTGGTGACGGAACATGATGCGATTTGCGGAACGTCAGATGGCTGAGTTCACGCCGAAGGTTGCAGACTATGCCGATCGGGTGAGGGCCAGCTTCTCGCGACAGGGTGTCATGGGGCTGATGGGGGCTTCTGTATCCGCCGTGGAACCGGGGTTTGTTGAGATCCGGCTGCCCTGGCGGCAGGATCTGACCCAGCAGCATGGCTTCTTTCATGCTGGCGTCACCTCAACGATTGTTGATAGCGCCGGAGGTTATGCCGGTTATACGCTGTTTCCTGAGAATTCCAGTGTTGTGACGGTTGAGTTCAAGGTCAACCTTGTGGCTCCGGCTGAAGGTGAAGAACTGATCGCCCGCGGGCGGGTCGTCCGTCCGGGCCGTAATCTGACGATCTGTTCCGGCGAGGTTTTCGTCGCGACTGACAATAATGAGACGCTCTGTGCGATAATGCAGCAGACACTGATGTGCCTGCATGACAGGCCGGATCAACCGGCGTGAGGAGAGAATTTCCATGATTTCCAACAGTTTTCCGTCGCTTAATTTCGATCTCGGTGAAACCGCCGACATGTTGCGCGACAGCGTGGCCAGCTTTGCTGCGGATGAAATTGCCCCGCTGGCGGAAGGTGTTGACCGCGACAACGAATTCCCCAATCAGCTCTGGCGAAAGTTCGGGGATCTCGGTCTGCTCGGCATCACGGTATCAGAGGAATATGGCGGCGCTGATATGGGCTATCTGGAACATTGCATTGCGATGGAAGAGATCAGCCGGGCCTCGGCCTCTGTTGGCCTGTCCTATGGTGCGCATTCAAACCTGTGTGTGAACCAGATCTACCGGAACGGCAGCGCCGAACAGAAGCAGCGTTATCTGCCCGGGCTGATATCGGGCGAGAATATCGGTGCCCTGGCGATGAGCGAACCGGGTGCCGGATCTGATGTGGTCTCGATGAAACTTCGGGCCGAGAAGAAGGGGGATCGCTATATCCTCAACGGCAACAAGATGTGGATCACCAACGGCCCCGATGCCGATACGCTGGTGGTCTATGCGAAGACGGATCCGGAAGCCGGGCCGCGGGGCATCACCGCCTTTCTGATCGAAAAGGGGTTCAGTGGCTTCTCGACCGCGCAGAAGCTCGACAAGCTGGGTATGCGCGGATCCAACACCTGCGAGCTGGTCTTCCAGGATTGCGAGGTACCGGCAGAGAACGTGCTGGGAGAGGTCGGTCGTGGCGTCAATGTGCTGATGAGCGGTCTGGATTATGAGCGGGCTGTGCTTGCGGCCGGGCCGGTTGGCATCATGCAGGCCTGCATGGATATCGTGCTGCCCTATGTCCATGAACGGAAGCAGTTCGGGAAACCGATCGGTGAATTCCAGCTGATGCAGGGCAAGCTGGCCGATATGTATACCACCATGAACGCCGCCAAGGCCTATGTATATGCTGTTGCCAGGGCCTGTGATCGCGGTGAGACAACCCGGAAGGATGCTGCGGGTGCTATCCTTTATGCCGCCGAGAAAGCCACCTGGATGGCGCTGGAGGCGATCCAGTGCCTTGGTGGCAACGGATATATCAACGACTATGCAACCGGACGCCTTTTGCGCGATGCAAAACTTTACGAAATTGGTGCCGGCACCAGTGAAATTCGCCGGATGCTGATCGGACGCGAACTGTTCAGCGAAACGGCCTGAGGGGGACGAGATCGTGAAGCATAAGCCCTTCGATCCGCGGACGGTGCCGGGAGAGACCGGAACCGATTATCCGCCACCTTATGACAAGGCCGTTGCCGGGCGGGAGCGTGTGGCGGTTGGCGACCTGTTTGGACTGACCCAGTTCGGGGCGAACGCCACGAGACTGCGACCCGGTGCTGCGTCTGCCCAGCGACACTGGCATGCCTGCGAGGATGAGTTCATTGTCATCCTTGAAGGCGAGGCTACTCTGAAGACAGATGAAGGTGAGACAATCCTGAAGTCAGGCATGATGGCCGGATTCCCGGCGGGTGATCAGAATGGCCATCAGTTAATAAATACTGGAAAGAATGACCTGTATTACATTGAAATTGGCTATCGTTCTCCTGTTGACAGGGTTGAATATCCGGATGCTGACATGTTGTTTGTCCGGGATGCGGATGGTGAACATATGTTGCGTAAAGACGGGTCCCCGATTGAGGAGAAACAGTGATGAACAGATCAGATCCCATCGTTATCGTCGGGGCGGCACGTACCCCGATGGGTGGTTTTCAGGGCAGCCTCTCTGCGGTACCGGCACCTGAACTCGGAGGGACTGCAATCAGGGCGGCACTGGAACGCGCCGGGCTGTCGCCGGACGATGTCGATGAGAGCATCATGGGTGTGGTCCTGCCCGCGGGCCTTGGTCAGGCACCGGCGCGACAGGCGGGGCATCATGCCGGGCTGGGCTGGGATAAACCGGCGACGACCGTGAACAAGATGTGCGGTTCCGGCATGAAGGCCACCATGCTGGCCCACGACGCCATTGCTGCGGGCGTGAATGATATCATGATTGCCGGCGGCATGGAGAGCATGTCGAACGCGCCTTACCTTCTGCCAAAAGCCCGCGGGGGGCTGAGGATGGGACATGGTGAGGTGAAGGATCATATGTTCCTCGACGGGCTGGAGGATGCTTATGACACCGGTCGTCTGATGGGAACCTTTGCCGAGGATACAGCCCGGCATTACCAGTTCACGCGCGAAGCGCAGGACGAGTTTGCGATTTCCTCGCTGACCCGTGCCCGCAAGGCGACGGAAGATGGCAGTTTTGCCGGTGAGATCACGCCTTTCACGGTTCGCGGCCGCAAGGGGGAGACGGTTGTCGACAGCGATGAACAGCCGTTCAATGCGAACATTGATAAAATCCCGACCCTGCGCCCGGCTTTCGCCAAAGACGGATCGGTGACCGCTGCCAATTCCAGTTCGATCTCGGACGGCGGTGCGGCGCTGGTGCTGATGCGTTTGTCCGAAGCGGAAAAGCGGGGCCGGAAGCCACTGGCGATCATCAGGGGGCACAGCACGCATGCGCAGGAACCGGCCTGGTTCACAACGGCTCCGGTTGGTGCCATGCAGAAGCTGCTGGAACGAACGGGCTGGGCTGCGGGCGATGTCGATCTTTATGAAATCAATGAGGCTTTTGCCGTGGTGACCATGGCGGCCATGCGAGATCTCGATCTGCCCCATGACAAGGTCAATATCCATGGTGGTGCCTGCGCGCTTGGGCATCCCATCGGGGCGTCCGGTGCCCGCATTCTGGTGACCCTGCTGGCGGCGATGGAGAAACATGATTTGAAAAAAGGCATGGCCAGCCTTTGTATCGGTGGTGGCGAAGCCACAGCCATGGCTGTTGAGCGAATTAACTGAACAGAGAAGAAGCCCCAGAGGGCAGAGTTTAACAGGAGGATACCGAATGCCGACAGTACTTATCAGCGGGGCCAATCGCGGAATTGGTCTGGAACTCACCAGACAATATCGGGCGGATGGCTGGGATGTCATTGGCTGCTGCCGCACACCGGCAAAGGCCGATGACCTGAAAGCCGTTGGGGATGTACAGGTCGAGCAGCTTGATGTGACCAGTGATGATTCCGTAAAGGCGCTTGCCGCGAAGCTGTCGGGTAAGCCTGTCGATGTCCTGTTCAACAATGCCGGTATCTATGGTCCGCGTGGATGGCAGTTCGGATCAACAGACTTCGACGCAATGCGCGAGGTCATGGAAACCAACCTCTATGCACCGGTCCGGCTTGTGGAGGCCTTTGCTGATAACCTGGTCGCCAGCGACCAGAAGAAAATCGCCACGGTCTCCAGCCGGATGGGCTCGATTGCCTCGAACGGCAGTGGCGAGATGATTTATCGCACGTCGAAGACAGCGGTGAACATGGCAATGAGCATTCTGGCCAAATCACTGGCCGGGCAGGGTGTTACCTCCATCGTTCTGCATCCGGGCTGGGTGCAGACAGATATGGGCGGGGCGGCCGCGGATATTGATGCAGCGACTTCAGCCCGTGGAATGCGGGCCGTTGTTGCCAGCGTGAAGCCAGCCGATACCGGTGGTTTCTTCAATTACGACGGATACTCCATCGACTGGTAGGGAGTGCAGGGCATGACCAGATATCATCTCGCACAGATCAATGTCGGGCATACACTCTATCCGACCGACCATCCGGGAATCGCTGATTTCATGAACCAGCTGGATGAAATCAATGCGCTGGCGGAAAGCTCGCCGGGATTTGTCTGGCGGCTCAAATCCGACAGTGGCAATGCGACGGATATATTGCTGACCGATGATCCGCAGTTCATCATCAACATGTCGGTCTGGGAGACGCCGGGGGCCCTGTTCGATTATGTCTACAAGACCGGGCACACGAAGGTCATGGCCCGCCGCCGGGAGTGGTTCGCCCGGCCAGATGGTGCCTATCAGTGCCTGTGGTGGATACCAGCCGGTACCGAGCCGACAGCTCAGCAGGGGCTGGCCCGTCTGGCCCTTCTGGAAGCCAGCGGCCCAACGGCACAGGCCTTCACCTTCAAACAGCGTTTCCCCGCGCCTGACGGACAGTCTGACAAGGCAGGAAGCCTCTTCCCGGACCAGCATTGCGTCGGCTGGTCATGACCAGAACCCACCCTGATCTCTGCATAATCATTCCATCGAAGTCTGCGGCAATGGAGATGATGACATGCAACAACAAGGTTTGGGTGACGACAACTGGCCGGAGGCAGGATTGACCCGAAATGTCCTTGCGGCGGCGTTTGAGGTCTCCAATCAACTGGGAGCAGGCTTTCTGGAGCGGGTCTATCAGAATGCCCTTCTCGTTGAGCTGAAAATCAGAGGGATTTCAACTCAGAACGAGGTTCCCCTGAATGTCTCCTACAAGGGACATGAGGTCGGGAGGTATGTAGCCGACATGATCGTCGACGACTGTCTTATTATCGAAGTTAAGGCGATAGAAAACCTGTCCCGTTCCCATGTTGGCCAAACACTCAACTATTTGCGGGCGACAGGGAACAAACTTGCCCTGTTGATTAATTTTGGCAGGAACCGGTTACAGTATCAGAGGGTGATTCTCTGATGCAGAAGCTTTTGACACAGATGAACACAGATAAACACAGATGGCCCGGGAAACTGGCTGAATCAGTGCCGCACAGCATGGCCGTCGCTGGAATTCTGCACGGCAAGGCCGTGCGTAAATATCCCGAAAATTCAGCCTTCGGAATAACGGAACGGCTGTCAAAAACTTGCACTACCATCCGTGTTTATCTGTGTTCATCTGTGTCGATAAACCTGCTCTCACGAACAGCTTCTGCATTGTCGTCAGCCACTGCTTCACATCTGTCCGTATGTGTTTATTCGCGTCATCACCTCCATGGCGACGAGGGAGCAGGTCATGCTGCTTACTGAAACGCAGGAGATGATCCGGGAGACGGCCCGTGCTTTTGCGCGCGAAAAGCTGGCACCGAATGCGGCGGCTTGGGATCGGGGGTCGATATTCCCGCAGGAGGCCATCCGCGAGATGGGAAGCCTCGGCTTCATGGGGATGCTGGTGCCGGAGGAGTGGGACGGGGGAGAGTGCGATCACGTCGCCTATGCCATGGCACTGGCGGAAATTGCGGCGGGTGACGGTTCCTGCTCGACCATCATGAGCGTACATAATTCTGTCGGCTGTATGCCGGTGCTGAAATATGGCACGGAAGATCAGAAACAGCGTTTTCTACGGCCATTGGCCCGGGGTGACATGCTGGGGGCCTTTGCGCTGACTGAACCGCATACCGGTTCCGACGCCTCAGCCATTCGTACAAGGGCAGAACGCTCCGGGAATGGCTGGGTGCTCAATGGCACCAAGCAGTTCATCTCCTCCGGCTCCCGGGCCGATATCTGCATTGCCTTTGCGGTAACCGACCCGGCAGCGGGCAAGAAGGGAATCAGTGCCTTCATCGTGCCGACGGACAGGCCGGGATATATCGTTGCCTCAACAGAGAAGAAGCTCGGCCAGAAAGCGTCCGAAACCTGCCAGATTGTCTTTGAAGACCTGCAACTGGAAGCAGACCTGATGCTGGGGAAGGAGGGCGAGGGCTATCGCATTGCGCTTTCCAATCTGGAGGGCGGCCGGATCGGCATTGCCGCACAATCCGTTGGCATGGCGCAGGCTGCCTATGAGGCGGCTCTGTCCTATGCGAAGGAACGCACCAGTTTCGGCAAACCGATCATTCAACATCAGGCGGTGAATTTCCGCCTTGCTGATATGGCCACTCAGATCGAGGCCGCGCGGCAGATGGTGCTGCATGCGGCATGCCTGAGAGACGCGGGACGGCCCTGCCTCAAGGAAGCATCGATGGCGAAACTGTTCGCGTCGGAAATGGCAGAGCGGGTCTGTTCAGATGCGATCCAGACCCATGGCGGTTATGGCTATCTGAACGACTATCCGGTGGAGCGTATCTACCGTGATGTCCGGGTCTGCCAGATCTATGAAGGCACTTCAGACATTCAGCGGCTGGTGATCGGTCGCGCAATTGCAGGAGACTAAAGAATGGCCGATCCAATTGAGTTCTGGTTCGATTTTTCCAGCCCCTATGCCTATTTCGCACAGGCCAAGATCGACGATATTGGCGCCCGTCATGGCCGGGAAACAATCTGGCGGCCGTTCCTGCTGGGGGCGGTCTTCAAGATTACCGGCATGCCGCCGCTGGTGGAAGTCCCGATGAAGGGTGAATACTGCCTCGAAGACTGGCCCCGGCTGGCCCGTTTTCAGCACCTTCCCTGGACCATGCCCGATCCCTTTCCGATTGCGACGATTGCAGCGGCGCGTGCCTTCTACTGGCTGGATGAAACGGACCCGGCAAAGGCGAAGTCATTCGCACGGGCCTGTTTTGATACCTATTTTGGTCAGGGCATCCAGATTGGTAAACCCGATGAGGTTGCAGCTGTTGCGGAAGGCGTCGGCGTTGATGGTGCTGCCCTGCTGGATGCGATTCAGCAGCCCGAGATAAAGGACAAGCTGCGTCTCAATGTCGAGGCTGCGGTCGAGAAGCAGATATTCGGCTCACCGATGATCATTGTCGACGGCGAGCGATTCTGGGGCTCCGATCGTATCTGGATGGTCAAGAAGTGGCTGCAAAGCGGCGGCTGGTGATGGTTTGAAACCTCATGTCATCCCGGCGGTCCCCGGGATGACATGGAGGTGATGGCTTCGCCTTATCAGTTACGGGATATCTGAATCCGGTTTTTGAAAGAAAACGCAAATGACGAAGATCAAGTCAGCCCTAAACCCGCGTTCGGCAGAATTCCAGGCGAATGCCGACGCGCTGAAAGCCACGGTTACGGACCTGCAGGCGGAAGTCAGCCGGGTGAAGCTGGGCGGTGGCGAGCGGTCGCGGGAACGTCATCTCGGGCGGGGCAAGTTGCTGCCGCGGGACCGGGTGCGGCAGTTGCTGGATCCGGGATCGCCGTTTCTCGAACTGTCGCAGCTTGCGGCACACGGGATGTATGGTGGTGATATTCCGGCAGCTGGCATCCTGACGGGTATCGGGCGCGTGTCTGGTACGGAATGTGTGATCGTTGCCAATGATGCGACGGTAAAGGGCGGCACCTATTATCCGATGACCGTAAAAAAACATCTGCGGGCGCAGGAGATAGCCGAGCAGAACAATCTGCCCTGTATCTATCTGGTGGATTCCGGCGGGGCCAACCTGCCGATGCAGGATGAGGTTTTTCCGGACCGCGATCATTTCGGCCGTATTTTCTATAATCAGGCCAATATGAGCGCGAAGGGTATTCCGCAGATTGCTGTGGTGATGGGGTCCTGTACAGCAGGCGGGGCGTATGTTCCGGCGATGTCCGACGAAAGCGTGATCGTCCGTAATCAGGGCACGATCTTTCTGGGGGGGCCGCCTCTGGTCAAGGCGGCGACAGGCGAAGTGGTTTCCGCAGAAGACCTCGGCGGGGCAGATGTTCATTCCCGCACTTCCGGTGTCACGGATCATATGGCGCAGAATGATGCTGACGCACTGGCAACGGCGCGGAGAATTGTCAGTAATCTGAACCGGGTCAAGCAACCGGCGCTGGCCGTTCGGGAGAGCGTCGAGCCAGCCTATGCACCGGAGGACATCTACGGCGTTGTCTCGGCTGATCCCAGGAAGCCATTCGATGTGCGGGAGATCATTGCCCGTATTGTTGATGGTTCGGAATTTGACGAGTTCAAACAGCTCTACGGGACGACCCTGATCTGCGGGTTTGCTCATATCTTCGGCTATCCCGTTGGTATCGTCGCGAACAACGGTATCCTGTTCTCGGAAAGTGCTCTGAAAGGTGCGCATTTCATTGAACTCTGCGCACAGCGGGGTATTCCGCTCGTCTTCCTCCAGAACATCACCGGCTTCATGGTCGGCTCGAAATATGAGTCCGGCGGCATCGCCAAGGACGGGGCGAAGATGGTGACGGCAGTGGCGACGGCTAAAGTCCCGAAATTCACGGTCATCATCGGTGGTTCGTTCGGTGCGGGGAACTATGGTATGTGCGGCCGGGGCTACAGCCCCCGGTTCCTCTGGATGTGGCCCAATGCCCGGATCAGCGTCATGGGGGGTGCTCAGGCCGCCGGTGTGCTGGCTACGGTGAAACGTGATGCGATGGAAAAACGCGGGGAAAGCTGGAGCGAGGAAGATGAGGCCGCGTTCAGACAACCGGTGCTCGACCAGTTTGAGGAACAGGCTCATCCCTATTACGCCTCAGCCCGTTTGTGGGATGACGGTATCATTGACCCGGCAGATACTCGGATGGTGCTGGGTCTCGGTATCTCTGCGTCGCTGAATGCCCCGATTGAACAGACACGCTTCGGCGTGTTCCGGATGTAGGGAAGGGCAGGACATGACTGATAACATTCTGCTTGAGGTCAGCAAGGGCATCGCCCGGCTGACACTGAACCGTCCGGATGTACGCAACGCCTTTGATGACCGGCTGATTGCAACACTGAATGCTATGTTGGATGACCTTGCTGCCCGCGAAGATCTGCGCCTGCTGGTGCTGACCGGCGCGGGAAAGGCCTTCTCGGCAGGCGCAGACCTGAACTGGATGCGCCGGATGGCGGGTTACAGCCGGGATGAAAACCTGGCCGACGCCATGGAACTGGCCCGGCTGCTGCGGCGGCTGAATGAATTTCCCCGCCCCGTCATCGGACTGATTAACGGTCCGGCCTATGCGGGGGCGGTGGGACTGGTGTCCTGCTGCGACATTGTCCTCGCCAGCGATCAGGCGAGCTTTGCGATTTCCGAGGTCAAGCTGGGGCTGATCCCGGCAACGATCTCGCCCTATGTTGTGGCGGCAATCGGGGAGCGTGAAGCACGGCGCTATTTCCTGTCTGCCGATGTCTTCGACGCGGCAGAAGCAAAGCGGATCGGGTTGGTGCATGAGGTGGTGCCCCATGATGATCTGTCGGAAGCTGGCGAGAAACTGATTGGCCGGATGCTGAAGAACAGCCCGGATGCCATGTCCGCCTCCAAACCTCTGATCCGCTCGGTTACGGGCAGGCCGGTTGATGAAGAACTGATGACCCATACCGCCGCCGGAATCGCCGATATCCGGGCATCCGTTCAGGGTCGGGAAGGCGTGACGGCCTTTCTGGAAAAACGCAAACCAGACTGGGTTCAGGAGACAGAATGATGCTGAAATCAATCCTGATCGCCAATCGCGGAGAGATCGCCTGTCGCGTGATGCGCACCGCAAAACGCCTCGGCCTTCGTACCATCGCCGTCTATTCCGAAGCTGACAGGGATGCGATGCATGTCCGGCAGGCAGACGAGGCGGTACTGATTGGCCCTGCTGCGGCCGGGGAAAGCTATCTGGTGATCGACCGGGTCATTGCGGCGGCAAAGGCGACCGGTGCAGAGGCGATCCATCCGGGCTACGGTTTTCTGTCCGAAAATGCAGACTTCGCCCGGGCCTGTGCGGCGAACGATATCGTCTTTGTCGGCCCGCCCGCGGGTGCGATTGACGCGATGGGCTCGAAGTCTGCTGCCAAGGCCCTGATGGAAAAAGCCGGTGTGCCGCTGGTTCCCGGATATCATGGTGATGACCAGTCGATTGCGACCCTGGCGAAGGCGGTGCTGGAGATCGGCTTTCCGGTGCTGATCAAGGCGACAGCGGGTGGCGGTGGCAAGGGGATGCGCCGGGTTGACCGGGCGGAAGATGTCGAGACCGAACTGGCTGCTGCGCAGCGCGAGGCGAAATCATCGTTTGGTGACGAGAAGGTGCTGGTTGAACGCCTGCTGGAACGTCCGCGCCATGTTGAAGTGCAGATCTTTGCTGATGGAAACGGCAACTGCGTGCATATTTTTGAGCGGGACTGTTCGATTCAGCGGCGCCATCAGAAGGTGGTTGAAGAAGCCCCGGCCCCTGGTGTCGACGAGGCCCTGCGGAACGAAATCGGGGCGGCAGCGGTCGCTGCGGCAAAGGCGATTGGCTATGTCGGGGCGGGGACGGTGGAATTCCTGCTGGATACGGATGGCTCCTTCTATTTCATGGAGATGAACACCCGGTTGCAGGTGGAGCATCCCGTGACGGAACTGATCTCCGGCCTTGATCTGGTCGAGCTGCAACTGCGTGTCGCCAGTGGCGAGATGCTGCCCTTCGGACAGGCCGATCTGGCACCAAAGGGGCATGCCATCGAAGTGCGGCTCTATGCCGAAGACCCTGCCGGCGGCTTCCTGCCGGCGACCGGTCGCCTGGAACATCTTCGTTATCCCCCGGCATCGGACCATATCCGCATTGATGGCGGGGTTGAGGAGGGGGACGAGGTCAGCGTTCATTACGATCCGATGATCTCGAAAGTCATTGTCTGGGACCGTGACCGGCCTTCTGCTGTTCGCCGTCTCTGTGAGGCGCTGGATGCAACGGAAGTGGTGGGGCTGAAGACCAACCGGGATTTCCTGCGCGCCATTGCCGGGCATCCGTCCTTCATGAATGCCGACCTGGATACCGGATTTATCGGGCGCTACGAAGCTGACCTGTTTGCGAATCCGGATACGGACCGGGGCGAGATGCTGGTGCTGGCGTCGTTATATGTTCTGGCCCGGCAGGCGCTGAACACGGCAAGACGGGCCGCCGCCTCAAATGATCCTGCATCACCTTGGAACCTGACGAATGGCTGGCGAATGAATGACGCCAATCACTTCGATCTGCTGTTTGATCTCGGCGGTGAGGAAGTGACCGTCAGTGTTGTGCAGGGACGTGATGGCTATGCCTTTGATACTGGTAACGGTCTGGTCGCGGCAGAAGGCAGACTTGCGGGCAATGATGTTCTGGTTGCCCGGATCGACGGCCGGCAGGTACGGGCCAGCATTGCTGCGACAGAGGACGCCCTGACACTGTTTGTCCGGGGTGTGGCACAGCGCCTGACGCTGGTTGATCCGGCGCGGACTGATGATGCCTCGTCTGCTTTGACCGGCGGGCTGACGGCGCCTATGCCGGGCAAGGTCATTGCCGTGGAAGTAGAAGTTGGTGATCGGGTCAATGCCGGTGATGCGCTGATGGTGATGGAGGCGATGAAGATGGAACATACGATCCGCGCGCCGGAAGCCGGAACCGTGGATGAAATTTTCTTTGCGGCAGGCGATCAGGTCGAAGACGGGGCGGTGCTTCTTGCCCTGTCGGGTGGGGACGGAACATGAGCCTGCCTTCAAAGGTGCGCGTCGTCGAAGTTGGCCCTCGCGATGGTCTGCAGAACGAGAAGACGAATGTCTCGACAGAGGTCAAGATAGCCCTGATTGACCGGCTGGCTGCGGCTGGACTGCCTGCTGTTGAAGCGACGGCTTTTGTTTCGCCGAAATGGGTTCCGCAGATGGCGGATAATGCCGAGGTGATGGCCGGGATAGCACGTCGTACGGGTACAGCCTATCCTGTGCTGACCCCCAATATGAAAGGTTTTGAAGCAGCGCTGGCGGCAGGAGCGGACGAAGTCGCGGTATTCGGCGCGGCATCGGAAAGCTTTTCGCAGAAAAATATCAACTGTTCGATAGCAGAAAGTCTGGATCGTTTTGCGCCGGTACTGGAAGCTGCGAAAGCCGCGAATGTCCGGGTTCGGGGATATGTCTCCTGTGTGCTTGATTGTCCCTATGAGGGGCCGGTTGAGCCCGCTGCCGTGGCAACAGTTGCAAAGCGTCTTTACGATATGGGCTGTTATGAAGTGTCGCTGGGCGACACGATCGGACGGGGTACACCCGTGCGGGCGGCAACAATGGTCCGCACCGTTGCCGACGTCGTACCGACAGGAAGACTTGCCGCGCATTTTCACGATACTTACGGTCAGGCACTGGCCAATCTTTATGCGGTGCTGGAATGCGGTATTGCGACGGTTGACTCCTCTGTTGCCGGTCTGGGGGGCTGTCCTTATGCAAAGGGAGCTTCCGGCAATGTCGCGACTGAGGATGTGCTCTATATGCTGGCCGGTCTGGGAATTGAAACGGGAGTTGATCTCAACGCTGTTATCGAAGCGGGGCGTTTCATCTCTGCCGAGCTTGGCCGGGCACCCTCAAGCAAGGTAAATCTGGCACTGGGCGGTCAGGCCGGTGACGGCGTTAAGGAGGCATTGCTGTCCTGATATCATACTCTTTCTGGTCTCCGGTGCTTCCCTCTGATAACAGATCAGAATGATCCCGCGACAGACCAGACGACTTTTCATGACCGGGTTGAGAACGCTGCTCGGCATTCGTCGGGAGATGCTGTTTACGCCCTATCGGTATGCCGAACAGGTTATCCCGCCGGGCAGTCGTACAGCCTATCCGGCGGTCACAGCGGCCATGCGCCGGTCGGAAGACCAGTTTCGTGAGGCGCTTTCCGGGCTTGAACAGTTCCGGGAGATCTTCACTGGCTTTTCCGGCGCTGAACCGCCGGAGCCCAGATGGGAGCAGGACTGGTTTCCGCGTCTGGATGGTGCGGTGGCCTATGCTTTCGTGCGGTGGCTGCAACCAGACCGGATCATCGAAGTTGGTTCCGGACATTCAACGCGATTTCTGGCGCGGGCCATTCGTGATGGCGAGCTTGCAACCCGGATCACCTCGATTGATCCGGCTCCGAGGGCTGATGTGAAAAGCCTGGCCGAGGTTGATTCATGCCGCATGACCATACAGGAATGCGACGGCAATCGCTTTGATCAGCTTCGCTCAGGTGATTTCCTTTTCATTGATTCCAGCCATTTGCTGTTACCCGGCAGTGATGTGGACCTGTTGCTGAACCGGGTGCTTCCGGCCTTGCCGAGCGGGGTTGTCGTCCATATCCACGATATGTTTTTGCCAGACGATTATCCGGGAGAATGGGACTGGCGGGGGTATAACGAGCAACTGGCCGTGTTGCCGCTGATTATTGGCGGGGGCTTCGAGACGCTCTGGTCCAGTCGTTACGCAACGACCAGATTGCTGAAGGATGTGCGGGCCAGTGCGGTTGCCGGGTTGCCACTTCCCGATGGCGCGTTTGAAACCAGTCTCTGGATGAAGAAGCGGTAAGACGAATGACGATCCATTTGCGTAAACTCAGCGTCGGCAGCGAAAGCGTTGAAAGCATGGCCGAGTGGCAGGCCTTTCGTCTGCAACAGACCGGCAAGTTGCGCCACGTAACCCGCAGCACCCCGGCACGGCGCGATGAAGTACTGAACGGCGGATCGATTTACTGGATCATCAAAGGGGTGATGCTGGCCCGGCAGCGGATCATTGATCTGGAAGAACTGATTGATGACGAGGGGGTGAAACGCTGCGCTATTGTGATTGACCCGGAAATTGTTCGCGTCATGCCCCGCAAGCACCGGCCTTTCCAGGGCTGGAGATATCTGAAGCCAGAGGAAGCGCCTGCCGATATCGATATGAAAGCACATGACGATATTGCAGAGATGCCGACGGAATTGCTGACTGAACTGAAGGAGCTCGGACTGCTTTGAAAACGATGTCTTCGCCGCAATGGATCGGCATTGCGAGTCTTGTGTTCGGCGCCTACTGCGTGATTGGTCCGGCGCCGGCAGGGATTGATCCGGCAGTTTTTCAGGCTCTTGGTCTCATCATTGCCACGATCGGCCTCTGGGCAACCGGGGCTGTTGCAGAACATCTGACCGCGCTCGGCTTTTTCCTGTTCGCCATGCTGTTGTCGATTGCTGGTCCGGACGTGGTTTTCTCCGGTTTTGCCAGTCAGGCTTTCTGGCTGGTGTTTGGTGGACTGATTGTCGGGGTTGCCATCAAGAATACCGGGCTTGGGGGGCGGATTGCCGGGGGATTGCTCGGCCTGTTCGGGACATCTTATCCGGCGATCATCACAGGCGTCGTACTTGGGGCGCTGGCACTGGCCTTTCTGATGCCGTCAAGCATGGGGCGGGTTGTGCTGATGATGCCGGTGGTTCTTGCGCTGGCTGACCGGCTCGGATTCGAGCCGGGATCAGCCGGCCGCAACGGAATGGTCACGGCTGCGGCGCTGGCAGCTTACATGCCGGCAACCGCTATCATGCCCGCGACTGTACCGACAATGGTGCTGGTTGGCGCGGCAGAGGTTCAGTACGACATCACCTTCGCCTACGCACCTTATCTGCTGCTGCATTTCCCGGTTCTCGGCGCGCTGAAAACCCTGCTGATCATTGCTGTAACCCTGTTGTTTTTCAATGATGTCGCGCGGCCGGTAAAGTCCGAAGAAACGTCGCGTCCACTGTCCCGCGATGAATGGATATTGAGCGGCATTCTGGCACTGGCACTTGGTTTCTGGGCGACGGATGTCCTGCATCATATCTCGCCTGCCTGGGTGGCCCTGGCTGCCGGGCTTGTCTGTGCGACGCCGGGGATAAACCTGGTCTCGGCTCCGGATTTCAGTTCGAAGATAAATTATCCCTCGCTGGTTTATGTCGCCGCGGTTCTTGGTCTTGGTGCGGTTGCTGCCGACAGCGGGGTGGGGGGACTGGTCGGATCTGCGGTTATTGATCTGATCGGCCTTGAACTGGGTGCTGACATCAAGAACTTCATCGCAATCACCCTGCTGTCGATGGTCACCGGACTGGTGACGACAGTGACCAGTGCGCCTGCTGTTCTGACACCGCTGGCGGAGGGGCTGCAGGCGGCCAGTGGTCTGTCCCTGCCGACGGTGCTGATGATTCAGGTCATTGGCTATTCAACAATGCTGTTGCCCTATACCTCTCCACCGACGGTCGTTGCCTTGCAGATCGGCGGACTGCCCGCGTCGAAAGTGATCATGCCGAATCTGCTGCTGGCAGCGACAACGATCACCGTTCTGATTCCGCTGGATTATCTCTGGTGGCAATTTCTCGGCTATTTGTGATCGGCTTTGGTGCCGGATCGGCGAAGATGGGCATTGTTATGCCCGCATAGGCTGCGACGGGCGGCAAAATAGTTGCGTCCCTCTGGCAAACATGGTTGGAATTCGTCATGAAGAGGCGGGACGAGCAGTTTTGCCTTGTCTGCGGGGAAGCAGGATAGAGTTAAAAAAATGGCTGATGACAAGGGCGGTAAGAAGGCGGAGTTCATCACTCCACCGAATACGCTCAAACTCAAGGTGCAGGTTGCGCCGGGCGAAAAAGGTATCGATCTGGCTGCGCTGGAGCGTGCGGAATCGGTTATTTCCGAAATGCAGGGCAGCTATCTTGAGTGGGTTCAGACCGACCTGAAAAACCTTGAGGCGGCGATAAGCACGGCAATGGCCGACTCCGGTCCGCTGGAACCTCATTTTGAGAAAATATTCTCGATCTCACATGACATCAAAGGTCAGGGTGGCAGTTTTGGCTATCAGATGATGACCAACATTGGTAATCAGCTTTGCCGCTTCATTGAAGCGATGGGTGCGCCGACAAAGGCTGACCTGCATATCGTTCGACTGCATTTTGATGCCATGAAGCTGGTGATTGCCAAGCGCATGGAAGGCGACGGAGGCAAAACCGGTGAAGAACTGGTCGCTGGTCTGCAGGCCGTTGTTGCCAAGCTGAAGGCACGGTAAGTCGCGCTGTCGACGACGGGCGGATATCCTTTATCAGATGACGCAGATTGCTGCCTGCACAGATGGGCCGCAATCCCGTTGTCGTGCGACCCCATAGGCAGGGCAAGGTTATGACTGAAGCTGATCACAGGGTGATCCTGGATTGTGATCCGGGGCAGGATGATGCCATCGCAATTCTGCTGGCTCTGGCCTCTCCAGACGAAATTGACCTGCTGGCGATTACGACAGTGGCCGGCAATGTGCCGCTGGCGCTGACAGCCAGAAATGCCCGCAGAATCTGTGAACTTGCCCGGCGGCCGGACCTGCCGGTATTCGCCGGCTGTCCGCGTCCGATGATCCGGCAACTGACGACAGCCGAACAGGTTCACGGCGAAACCGGACTTGATGGATGCAGTCTGCCTGACCCGGTGATGGAACTGCGCGATATGCATGCGGTCGATTATCTGGTCCGGACGATCCGATCCCGGCCGGAAGGAGAGATCACACTGGCGATTACCGGCCCGATGACGAATGTCGCGCAGGCGATGATACAGGCACCGGACATCGCGGGGCGCCTGCGTGAGATCGTGCTGATGGGTGGGGCGTGGCAGGATGGCAATGTAACCCCGGTTGCGGAGTTTAATATCTATGCTGACCCCCATGCTGCGGCTGTTGTCTTTGGCTGCGGTGCGCGGATTACCATGTTCGGACTGAATGTGACCCACAAGGTCATCACGACAACTGACCGGCTTGACCGCCTGAAGGCGATTGGCGGTGATGTCGGGCGTGAAGTAGGGAATATTCTGGGGTTCTATGACCGGAATGATCCGGACCGCTATGGCGGTCTTGCCGGGGCACCGCTGCATGACCCCTGTGTCATAGGTTATCTGATCAATCCGGCCCTGTTCCAAGGCCGGGAATGCAATGTTCAGGTCGAAACCACCAGCGAACTGACCATGGGTCAAACGGTTGTCGACTGGTGGGGGCGGACCGGTGTGCCCGCCAATGCCATGGTCATGCAGGAAGCCGACGCAGACGGATTCTATGACTTACTGACGGAACGGCTGGCCAGACTGTAACCGGTCAGCGGGCGAGGGCACGCCCGAGGAATTCCAGCCGGTCCTGACCCCAGAATAACTCATTCTCATACAGATAGGACGGCGCGCCGAAGACACCGGCCGCAATGGCGGTTTCCGTGTTGGCGTCGATCACCTTGCGGGTTGCAGACTGATCGGCCGCAACCGCCAGCAGCGCCTTGCTGTCGAGTCCGAGTCCCGAAAGGACCGTCGCCAGATGCTCCGGGTTGGTCATGTCACGATCTTCGGCCCAGGCTGCACGCATGATTGAATGGGTAAGGGCATGAAGGTCTGCCCCGGCCTTTTCTGCAGCAAGCATGGCTCCGACGGCCAGTGTGTCGTCAAACGGCCAGTGTGCCGGGTGCAGGTTGATGTCCATCTGTCGATAGGCACCCCAGCGCTCCAGTTCAACAAGGCGATAGGCCTGGCGCTCTGGTGCGCGTTCCGGCACGGGAAGCCCCCCGGTTGCGGCGAAAACGGTCTTCAGGTGGCTGGGCCGGAAGTTGACTGTCGTGCTGGTGTCCTCACAGAGACGGGCAAATTCGAGACTGCCCAGATAGGTCCAGGGGGAACTGAGTGAGAAATAGTAGTCAACTGTCTTAGCCATTTGGATGCTCCTGCCGTTGTTGCGGGGATGATGATGCAGGCCCGGCGAGAGGTCCAGCAGTCACGAATGTAACTTCCTGTTGTAACTGAATCTTAACTTGGGCAAGGTGACGCTCTGAGACGGATCGCGATGCGATGGTCGTGTCGCGCAAACCTGAAGTGGAGCTGCGACATGGCGCTCGAACATATTTTTGAAACCAATGACGGGCAATCTGCGTTTGAAGTACGCATATATAATCAGGTCGTTCGTGAATTGGTTAAGGATAATCGCCACCATGAGATTTTTGACGATCAGTGGGCTGACGGACGCTGCCATGGCGTTTTTGCCTGCAGTGCCGACGAGGCGCGGAGTATCGTTGAGCAGCGTTACCCCGTTGATGAGGGGTTTGTTGTTGAGGCGGTTGATCCGCGCGAATAGCGTTGCCGTTGGCTTCTGTGCCGGTCTGATTTTTTCAGGACCGGTCTGGGCTGACGAGACAAAGAATACAGGTGGTACATTCTCAATCCAGATTGAGAATGATCTGTTCGGCGGTGACAGCGACCGAAATTACACCAATGGTGTCAGGGCAACCTGGCTGTCGGCAGAAGGTGATGTGCCGGTATGGGTTTCCGAACCCGCGTCCCATGTCCCTTTCTTTGAAAGCGACGGGAAGCTGCGTGTTCTGTTCGGTCTGGGGCAGAACCTCTATACACCAACCGATATCACGGTTCGTAATCTTCAGCCCAACGACCGGCCTTATGCAGGCTGGCTCTATGGCAGCGTCGGCCTTGTGTCTGATAACGGCCATATTCTCGATAACCTGCAACTTGATATCGGCGTCGTCGGCCCGGCTGCGATGGGGTCGCAGGTACAGGAATTCGTCCACGATCTTATTGATACGCGGGATCCGAGCGGCTGGGACAATCAGATCGATAATGAGCCGGGACTGGTACTGTTTTACGAACGCAAATGGCGGTCGCTCTACGAATTCGGGACATTTCTGCCGGGCTATGGTGTTGATGCGACACCGCATGCCGGGGCGGCGCTGGGCAATGTCTTCACCTACGGTGCGGCTGGACTGACCCTGCGCTTCGGCAAAAACCTGCCGGCAGATTACGGACCGCCACGGATTCGCCCGAGCCTGCCCGGTTCGAGCTTTTTTATCAGCGATGGCAGCTTTGGCTGGTACCTGTTTGCCGGCATCGAAGGCCGCGCAATTGCCCGGAATATCTTTCTGGACGGAAACACCTTTGGTGGCAGCCACAGCGTTGAGAAAAATCCGCTGGTCGGAGATTTGCAGATCGGTGCCGCAGTCAGCTGGGACCAGTGGCGGCTCAGCTATACCCAAGTCTACCGGACGCGGGAGTTTGATACACAGAGCAATGACGATATTTTCGGCTCTGTCAGCCTGTCTTACCGTTTCTGATCGCCTGTTTCCCTGTCCCGTAATGTACGGCGCATGATTTTCCCCGTTGTGGTCATCGGCAGTTCGATAACGAACTCGATGGCCCGGGGATATTCATGCGCTGCCAGCCTTGATTTCACGAAGGCCTGAATTTCTGTGGCAAGATTGTCTGAAGGCCGGGTGCCTTCGGCGGGAACGATGAAGGCCTTGACGATTTCGGTCCGGTCCGGGTCGGGCACGCCAATAACAGCGGCGAGGGCGACGGCTTTATGTTTCATCAGACAGTCTTCTACCTCCGCCGGGCCAATGCGGTAGCCGGATGAGGTGATGACATCGTCGGCGCGCCCCTGAAACCAGATATAGCCATCCTCATCCATGATCCCGGTGTCGCCGGTAATCAGCCAGTCTCCGATAAACTTGTCCGCTGTTGCATCCGGTCTGTTCCAGTATTTCAGAAACATCACCGGGTCTGGACGCGCCACGGCAATCTGACCGGGAGTACCATTCGGTAACGGCTGCCCCTGATCATCGACAATCGCCACGTCATGGCCGGGGATGGCCCGCCCGATTGATCCGGGCCGGGCTTCCATCAGGGTCGCACAATTTCCGACGACCAGATTGCATTCCGTCTGGCCGTAAAACTCGTTGATCGTGAGACCGAATGTGGCTCGCCCCCAGTCCAGCAGTTCTTCGCCAAGGGACTCACCACCAGACCCGATACTGCGCATGGCATAGCCATGACGGCTCTGCGGTGCCTTCACCTGTCGCATCAGCTTCAGGGCTGTCGGCGGCAGGAAGGCATTGCGGACGTTATGCTGTGCCAGCAGGGCAAAGGCTTCTTCCGGGTCAAACTTTCCCATGCGCCGGGCCAGTACAGGGACACCATGAAACAGCGACGGCAACAGCACATCCAGAAGACCGCCAATCCAGGCCCAGTCTGCCGGGGTCCAGAACAGATCACGGGATTGCGGGAAAAAATCCTGCGGAAATTCCACTCCCGGCAGATGCCCCAGCAATGTGCGGTGGGCATGCAGGGCACCCTTCGGATTGCCGGTTGTGCCGGATGTGTAAATGATCAGGGCGGGATCATCTGCTGCCGTGTCGACGGGCTGAAAGCGGTCACTGGCCCGTTCCATTGCTGGCAGGAAGGCGGTTCCGCCATCGCCGTCCTTTTCCGCATCAATGACAAATATCTGCTGCAAATCGGGCAGGCTATTCCGGATGCCGGCCAGCTTTTCAAGCCCGGCCTTGTCGGTGAACAGGAAGCGGGTGCCGGAATCTTTCAGGCGGTATTCCAGAGCATCCGGACCAAACAGGACAAACAGCGGCATCGCAATGGCGCCGGCCTTGTAGGCGGCGATATGTGCAATGGCGGCTTCCGGTGACTGGCTGAGCAGAATGCCTACCCGGTCGTTCCGTTGCAGGCCGAAGGCAACCAGCAGGTTGGCGGCGCGACTGGATTGCCGGGAAAGCTCCTGGAACGAGTAACGCCGGACCGTGCCATGACCATCATCGAAGATCAGGGCCTCACGCCCGCTGTCTGCATGGGCGTCTGATACAGCAACACCCATATTGAACCGTGCCGGTATCTGCCACCGGAACCGGTTTCGGGCATCGTGATAATTGTCAGCAGGGACCAGCATGCGGACAGACTATCTTACGGGCAAACAGCCGTCATCCCGGATGATATGTGGCGGGGTCAGCTGCCTTTGGACGGCGAGGTTGCAAGTTGACCGGGTTTTGGCGGTTCCAGTTCATCAGCACCCGGTTCTTCGCCCATTTCGACGGCTTCGATGCGCTCGGCATGGCGGAAGATACCGCGGGTAGATTTCTGGATATCCTCAACGTCCCGGCGTGACTGCTCGAAATGACGGTCGAGTTTACCCACCCGGTCATCAAGACGCCGGACATCGTCCAGCAGGGCGATCACTTCTTTCTGGATCAGACCGGCCTGATCGCGCATCTGCGCATCTTTCAGCACGGCGCGGACCGTGTTCAGTGTTGCCATAAGTGTTGTCGGCGAGACGATCCAGACGCGTGCCCGGTGGCTCTGGCTGACGACACCTTCATGATTGGCATAAAGTTCCGCATAAACGGCTTCAGAAGGAATAAACATCAGCGCCGATTCTGCCGTTTCACCCGGCAGGATATATTTCTCGGCGATATCCTTCACATGCTTCAGTACATCGGCCCCAAAGGCGCGACGGGCGACCTTGCGTTCGTCTTCTGTCTGGACGGAATGGATGTTGTTGTAGCTTTCCAGCGGAAATTTCGAATCGATGCAGATTGAACCCGGCGGATTTGGCAGTTTCAGCATGCAATCGGCACGGGTTCGGTTCGACAGGGTCACCTGAAACTCATAGGCCGACGGGGGCAGGGCAGCGCTGACCAGATCGTTCAGCTGGGTCTCGCCGAATGCGCCCCGGCTCTGTTTGTTCGACAGGATATCCTGCAGCCCGACAACCTGACTGGAGAGTTCCGTGATGTTCTTCTGTGCAACATCAATGACCGCGAGACGGCGTTGCAGATCGGCCATGCTTTCCTGTTGCTTGGTGCCGGTTTTCTCCAGCGTATCACCGACCCGGAGCGACAGCTTGTGCAACTGTTCTTCCAGTTTTGCAGCCAGTGCACGTTCCTGCTCCTGAAACCGCTGTGACATGCGTTCATGGCCCGCAGCCTGCATGTCGGAGATATTGGCCATGCGGGCTTCCGTGATTGCGGCAGCCTGTGCCAGCCGGTCGACGGACTCATGGAGGGACGTGACATCGTCGCGGCTTCGGCCTGATGCGATGAATATCATGGCCAGCAGCAGGATGATCAGCGCTACCGCGCCACCTGCCACGATAATGCCCCATTGTTCGGGCTGTATGTCTGAAATGTTCATGCGTAAAAGCTTTACACGGCTCTGCCAACACGCGCAAATTGCCGCTGAATGATAAGGATTTCCCCCATGTTACGTGCGATTATTCCGGCTCTCGCGATGAGCCTCATCCTCCCTTCAATTGCTGAGTCGGCAGAAGAACGCGCTGTCGGTGCCGATGCCCGTACCTCACTGGGGCTGGTGATTTATGGCGGCGGGTTCGCGATGGTTCGGGATCAGCGAAAAGTCGACCTGGCTCAGGGCAACAACCGGATTGCGCTGACCGATGTCAGCCGTTCCATGGATCAGGCCAGTACGATCCTGCGCGCTGAAAACGCCACGGTGACGGCACAGCTGTTTGACTTCGATATCCTGACACCGGACCGCCTGCTGGCGGCTTCTGTCGGTCAGGATGTCACGATCATTTCCACGCACCCGCAGACCGGGGTGGAAACACTTCGGCGCGCCAGAGTGTTGTCGGTTTCCGGCGGACCGGTGTTGCAGATCGACGGGCGTATCGAGACCGGCATACCCGGACGGCTTGCCTTTGATGCATTACCGCCGGGCGTGCGTTCTGCCCCGTCGATGGTTGCTGATATCCAGACTGAAACACCGGGCGAGCGGGTGCTCGATCTTGCTTATCTGACAGACAATCTGGACTGGCAGGCGGATTATGTTGCGGAGATCGCACCGGATGGCTCATCCCTGCGGCTGGAAAGCTGGGCCACGCTGACCAACCGCACGGACATCGACTTTACGAATGCCAATATCAGTCTGGTTTCCGGACAGGTTAACCGCCAGCCAACCCGACAGCCGAAAGCAGCGCCAATGCTGATGCGTAGCGAGGCCATGGCTGTCTCAGACTCAGCCGGTGGTGCTCCGGTGCGTGAGGGGCTGGGTGATTACCATCTGTATCGTCTGAAGACACCGGTTACCCTGAGCCAGCGGGAAAGCCGGAAGATTGCCCTGTTCTCGCCCGCAGCGGTTCAGTCGAGCCGGACCTATCTGTTCCGTGGCGGACAACATTATTATGGCGGTCGCAGCGGCGAACAGCAGCTGAATGCGGCGATCGAAATCCACTTCGTGAATGATCCGAAAGCGGGCCTCGGTGAGCCCTTGCCGGGTGGTACGGTGCGTCTTTACCAGCGTGACAGTACAGGCACGCCGGTTTTCATAGGTGAAGACAGCATTGCCCGGACACCGGAGAATCAGGAAGTCCGGTTGAATATCGGTCAGGCTTTTGATGTCACGGCGACCCGTCGCCAGACAGACTATGACCGGCGAAAAGACTCAATCGGCACGGTGACGACGACAGAACATGAAATTGTCGTCGCCAATGCACGGGAAGACGCCGTGACCGTCCGCATTGAAGAGCGGCTATACGGGGATTGGGAAATTCTCAGCAGCAGCGCAGAATATGAGAAGCTCGATGCTTTCCGTCTGGCATGGGATGTCACTGTGCCTGCCGGGGGAGAGACGACACTTAGCTGGAAAGCCCGGATACGCTAACCGACGTGCATTCTGCCTCCGTCATTCCGGCACTGGCATAGCCAGGCCGGATGACGGATATTCGGTTGTGTCGAAGGGGCGTTAGATGCCGCCCGGAACCATTGCAGGATGCTTTTTGTCCGAGAACTGGTCGATCATTGCGGCACTGGCGACGCTGACGCCAATCAGTTCCACATCGGTCTCGTTCTTGCGGAAACGGGCAACAACCCTATCCAGCGCATCAACGGCTGTGATGTCCCAGAAATGCGACTGGCTGACATCAATTGTCACCTGATCGATATCCTCAGTTGAATCAAACGACGAGATGAACCGCTCAACAGAAGCGAAGAACACTTCGCCGGTGACGGTGTAGTGCCGTGTCCGCTCATCAGCAGAGAGCTGGGAGCCGACATTGAACAGACCACGGACCTTGCCCGCAAAGAACAGACCGCTGAGCAACACGCCCACAAAGACGCCCTGCGCCAGATCATGGGTCCAAACCACAACCACGACAGTTGCCAGCATCACGACAGAGGACTGCCAGGGGTGGCTGCGGAGGTCACGGATTGAACCCCAGCTGAAGGTGCCGATGGAAACCATGATCATGACGGCAACCAGTGCCGGCATTGGAATCTGTGCAACAAGCGGTCCGGCGGCGACGATCAGGATCAGCAGACCGACACCGGCAACCATCGTTGAAAGCCGCGTGCGACCACCGGATTTCACGTTGATGACGGATTGCCCGATCATGGCGCAACCACCCATTCCGCCAAGAAAGCCGGTAATGAAGTTGGCAATGCCCTGACCAGAGGCTTCACGGCGGCGCAGGCTGGGCGTGTCTGTCATGTCATCGACAATCTGGGCCGTCAGCAGGGATTCGATGAGGCCAACGGCTGCCATGGCAACAGAATAGGGCGCGATGATTTCCAGCGTCTCCCAGGTCAGCGGAATATTGGGCAATGCCAGAAAGGGCAGGGAGTCTGGCAGCGCACCCATTTCGCCCACCCGGTTGACCGGCAGGTCGAGCCAGATAGCGAGTGATGTCAGTATGGCAATGGCAACCAGCGGTGAGGGGACGATCCGGGTCAGCAGCGGAAACAGATAGATGATGGCAAGGCCACCAGCGACCATGGCATAGGTTTCCCAACCGACATTGATGAGTTCCGGCAACTGGGCCATGAAGATCAGGATCGCCAGTGCATTGACGAATCCGGTAATCACCGAGCGGGAGACAAACTGCATCAGCAGGTGAATGCGTAGCGCGCCGGCGACAATCTGGATGAAGCCCATGAGAACGGTGGCAGCGAACAGATATTCAACACCATGATCGCGGACCAGCGGGCCGACCAGCACAGCGACGGCTGCGGTTGCCGCAGATACCATGCCGGGGCGCCCGCCAACCAGCGAGGTGATCACGGCAATTGAAAATGATGCGTAAAGACCAACACGAGGGTCGACACCGGCGATCAGCGAGAAGCCAATGGCTTCGGGGATCAGCGCAAGTGCGACAACAAGTCCGGCCAGAATATCGTTGCGGGGATTTGACAGCCAGTTACGCTGCAATGCGGAATAAACAATCATTTGAGGTTCTCTGCCCTGGTCAGTGCGGAAAGCCGGATAAATGCCAGGCGGTGATCAGCCAGCAGATTAAGGCTTTGTTATTATGTGATTAATGCGAAAAATGAACGCCATAAGACGTACCTGTCACCAACTAATCAGGGGCATGCCTAGAGGCTGGCCTTCAATTGTGCAAGTGCGAAATGATGGGGCGGGGTGACAGAGTTAGTGCGATGCCCGGACTTTTGAAATGATCCTGATGTCAGAGGGCGAACGGCTTTTCTGCGCCCCGGTTGACTTGATGCACAGAGCCGCCGAATCCTTGACGCATCCACGCCCGTCGCCTACCTAACGGCTACGCACAACTGAAACGCAGACCCATGGCCCTTTTGCCCATCATAACCGCGCCTGATCCGCGCCTGAAAGTCGTCAGTGAACCTGTCGATGCCGTTACCGATGATATCCGTCAGCTGATGGATGACATGCTGGAGACGATGTATGACGCGCCGGGTGTTGGTCTGGCCGCGCCGCAGGTCGGTGTGACAAAGCGTGTGATTGTCATCGATACAGCCAGCAGTGACGAGGATCCGGCGCCGATGCGTCTGGCAAACCCGGAAGTCGTCTGGGAATCGGAAGAAACAAAGGTTTATGACGAAGGCTGCCTGTCGCTTCCGGAATATTATTCAGATGTGGAGCGGCCCGACCGGGTACGCGTGCGCTATCTCGATTATGACGGCGCGTCACAGGAGATTGAGGTCGATGGTCTGACCGCTGTCTGTATCCAGCATGAGATCGACCATCTCGATGGTATCCTGTTTGTCGATCATATCTCCCGGGTAAAGCGCGAAGTGATTCTGCGTAAACTCACAAAAGCCCGCAAACTGGCTGCGAGCGGCTAGCAACGGAGCCCGGCCCTTGCGCCTCGCCTTTCTCGGTACACCGGACTTTTCCGTCTTTGCCCTCGATGCGCTGATTGCAGCCGGGCATGAGATTGCCTGTGTCTACAGCCAGCCGCCAAGACGGGCCGGGCGTGGCAAGTCGCTGCGACCATCACCCGTGCATCAGTTCGCTGAGGAAAAAGGCATTGAGGTCCGGACACCGGTCTCGGTCAAACCGGAAGATGAGCAGGCGGCCTTTGCTGCCCTGGATCTGGATGCTGCCGTTGTGGTGGCCTATGGCCTTATTCTGCCCGCAGGTATTCTGGCGGCTCCCCGACATGGTTGCTTCAATATTCATGCTTCGCTGTTGCCACGCTGGCGCGGGGCAGCACCTATTCAGCGGGCCATTCTGGCGGGTGATAAGATGTCAGGTGTCACCATCATGCAGATGGATGAAGGACTTGATACCGGCCCGATGCTGCTACGTGGCGAAATTCCTCTTGTCCCGGGGATGACCGCCGGTGACCTGCATGATGCGCTGGCAGTCATGGGGGGGCGGCTTATTACCGAAACACTGACGGCAGCAGATGCTGGTGACCTGTCCCCGGTTGTTCAGCCATCGGAAGGGGTGACCTACGCCGCAAAGATATCAAAGGGCGAGGCGGCACTGGACTGGCGTAGGCCGGCAATTGAGGTTGAGCGCGCAATCCGCGCCTTCAACCCGGTTCCCGGCGCCTTCTTCATGCGCGGTGGAGAACGTATCAGGTTGCTGGCGGCTGACGTTGTGTCCGGCAGGGGTAATCCGGGCACGATACTGGATAACGCGATGACCATTGCCTGCGGGGATGGGGCTATCCGTCCGACACTGGTTCAGCGTCAGGGAAAGCGGGCGATGACACCGTCAGAGTTGCTGAACGGTTATGACCTGCCGCCGGGTGATGTGCTCGCGCTGCCGGATGCGGGGTAGACGACGTGCGTTATCGTCTGATTGTCGAATATGACGGCGGCCCGTTTGTCGGCTGGCAGCGACAGGTCAATGGCATGTCCGTCCAGCAGGCACTGGAAGAGGCGGTGCTGGCCTATGCCGGTGAGAAGATAACCGTCTTTTCGGCCGGTCGTACGGATGCAGGCGTTCATGCAACCGGGCAGGTTGCCCATCTTGATCTGGCGCGGGGTGACAAGCCGGACAAGGTGCAGGCTGCCCTGAACGCACATTTGCGACCGCATCCCATTGCAGTCACGTTCGCAGCCGTTGCAGAGCCGGATTTTCACGCCCGGTTTTCCGCTATTGGCCGGGCCTATCTGTACCGTATTCTGAATCGCCGGGCGGCACCTGCACTGGAGGCCGGACGGGTCTGGTGGCTGCCGGGTAAACTCGATCCGGCACTGATGCAGGCCGGGGCTGACCGGCTGATCGGAGATCATGATTTCACCAGCTTCAGGGCGACTTATTGTCAGGCAAAATCCCCGCTGAAAACCATCGACCGGTTTGAAATTCGCCAGGCTGGTGAGGAAATCCACTGTATCGTGGAAGCCCGGTCTTTCCTGCATCATCAGGTCCGCAACATGGTTGGCACACTGCGCAAGGTGGGCGAGGGGAAATGGACCCCCGATGATGTCACCGCAGCCCTCGACGCCCGTGCCCGCGCAGCCGCCGGCGAAACCGCACCGGCTGATGGTCTCTACCTCACCCGCGTGGATTATCCGTCGGTCTGAAGCGGCGCATTGGTACTGCGCTCAGTCATGATCTGATGCTTCCTCTGCTTGCAGCCGGGTCTGAAAATGGTTTGTCTTCGTTGGAGGGCAGACCAGCCCGCCTGTTTTGGAGAGGCTTCTGATGACGACTTTTTTCACGCGAATGCTTGAGCCGCTTGAGATCAACGGTATGCGGTTGCCGAACCGGGTCATCATGTCGTCGATGCATACCGGGCTGGAAGGCTATGGCGAGGCGGCGATGACACAACTGGCACGGTTTTATGCCGCGCGGGCTTCCGCGGGCCTGATCGTAACCGGTGGTTTTTCTCCGAACGCAGCCGGAAACCTGAAAGATCACCGGGCGGAGATGAGCACAGCGGAAGATGCTGCGGCACATCGCGTCATCACCGATGCGGTTCACCATGCCGGTGGCCGTATCATGCTGCAGATCCTGCATGCCGGGCGCTACAGTTATCATGATAACGCGGTTGCCCCTTCAGCTGTCCGGTCCCCGATCAACCGGGCAGCACCGCAGGAACTGGCCACAGCGGAGATCTGGCAGACCATTGGAGATTATGCCCGCTCCGCCATGCTGGCCCGTGAGGCGGGCTATGACGGGATCGAGGTCATGGGGTCAGAGGGTTATCTGATCAGCCAGTTTCTGGCCACCCACACCAATCAGCGTGAAGACGAATGGGGCGGGCCGCTGGAGAACCGGATGCGGTTCGCTGTCGAGATTGTTCAGGCAGTCCGGAAGGCTGCGGGAGACGATTTTCTCATGGCTTTTCGTCTGTCGGCGCTGGATCTGGTCAAAGGGGGCCTGACAGGGCGGGAGATTGCGATTGTCGCGCAGGCTGTCGAGGCGGCGGGGGCTGATTTGCTGACAACGGGTATCGGATGGCATGAAGCGCGTATTCCGACCATTGCACAGGCCACACCGGATGCAGCCTTTGCCTTTGCGACGGCGGCAATGCGAGGGGCTGTGACTATCCCGGTCGCGGCCTCCAACCGGATCAACCGGCCCGAAGTTGCAGAGAGGCTGATCGCCGATGGTGTCTGTGATCTGGTGATGATGGCGCGCCCCTTTCTGGCGGACGCGGAGTTTGTCACCAAGGCAGCGGAGGGGCGGCCGGATCAGATCAATATCTGCATTGCCTGTAATCAGGCCTGTCTGGATCATTATTTCACCGGACTGGCGGCAACCTGTCTGGTCAACCCGGCCGCGGCCCGGGAGGCAGATTTCACCGTAGTGCCAGCAAGTCCGGTGCGCCGGATTGCGGTTGTCGGTGCGGGTGTTGCCGGACTGGCTGCTGCATCTGCGGCGCAGGAGCGTGGTCATGCGGTGACTTTGTTTGAAGCGGACAGCCAGCCCGGCGGGCAGTTCCGGCTGGCCAGAGAAATTCCGGGGAAGGCGGTTTTTACCGAGACAATTCGTCATTATCTCGACTGCTTTCGCCGGGCTGGCGGGCAGTTGCGCCTCAATTGCCGGGCCGAACCTCATGACCTTACCGAATTTGATGCTGTGGTGTTGGCGAGTGGCGTAACCCCGCGTCAGGTTGATCTGCCGGGTTTCGACAGACCGGAAGTGATCTCCTATGCCGATCTGTTGTCGGGCCGGGAGGCGGGGCAGAAGGTTGCGATCATTGGAGCGGGGGGGATTGGTCACGATGTCGCGCTTTATCTGCTGGGGCGGCATGCGGGAGCCCATCACGAGGTCCGCGCTTTTCAGCAGCATTGGGGCATTGATCCTGAGATTACCCGTCCTGGCGGCCTGACTGAGCCGGTTCATGAAGTCGCACCCCGGCCAGAGACGGTCTGGCTGTTGCAACGCAAAACCGGGGCCTTCGGGCGTACTCTTGGCAAAACGACGGGCTGGGTACATCGCGACGAACTGCGCCGGGCAGGGGTGCAGCAGATCGGTGGTGTCAGCTATCTGCGATTCGATGATGACGGATTGCATATTCTGGTTGAGGGAGAGCCACGACTGCTACCGGCTGACAGTGTTGTGCTCTGTGCCGGACAGGAATCGGAAATCTCACTTCTGGCACCGCTGCAGGATGCGGGCGTTGAAACTCATGTTATCGGCGGCGCAAGGCTGGCCGCGGAACTGGATGCAAAGCGTGCAATTGAAGACGGGACACGTATCGGTCTGGCCCTCTGACGCAGGTCTATTCCAGCAGGGTCAGCGCCAGCGAGACTGTGGCGACAGAAATGATGGTCGAGATCAGGACAGCGGTGGAACAGCGCCGGACATAGGTGTCGAATTGCTGGGCCAGAACGAAAACCGTCGCGGCGACCGGCATTGTGGCGCTGAGGACTGCGGCTTTTACCCAGTCCGGATCAATGGTGAACATCTGCGTCATCGTGAACAGCAGCACCAGCGGATGTATGATCAGCTTGATCAGACAGATATACAGAACTTCACCGATGCCCGAAGAAATCGGGTTACCGACCAGACTGGCGCCGAGTGCAAACAGGGCACAGGGGCCTGCTGCAGAACCGAGGAAATCGATGAACCGGGTAAGAATTTCCGGCAGTGGTATCTGGAAAACAGAGACCAGTGTTCCCAGTACAATCGCACCGATAATCGGGTTTTTGACGAGTGTGCGGGCAGTCCGGGCAAAGACAGCACCAACCCCGGCACCATCTGCCCGTCCGGCTTCGATGATCGCCATTACAACCGGAGCCATGATGGCGATGTCCATGGTGAGGGTTATGATGACCGGCAGGCCGGCTGCATCTCCCAGAACCAGTATCGCCAGTGGCAATCCGACATAGCCGGTATTGCCGTAAACGCCGGAGAGTGACTGAACACCGGCGGCGCCCGGCGGTAGCCGGAAAATCCAGCGACCGATGATCAGTCCCGGAATGAACAGTCCGAATGAAGCGGTCAGGTAAGCGCCAAAGAACGCCGGGTCGATGGCCCCGGTGATATTGGACCGTGCCATAAGCCCGAAAATCAGCACTGGCAGGGCAAAATAGAAGACGAAATTATTCAGTCCGACCCGGCTGGCAGCCCCCAGAATCCGGAACCGCTCAGCCGCATAGCCGCAGCCGATGACCGCAAAGAACGGTATGGTGATCGAGAATACGGCGAGCATGACCTACTGATTTGCGATGCGGAAGCGGTACAGAATATCTTCGTACTTCTCATAAGCATCGAGGCCTGTCAGGTAGATTCCGTCAAATCCCAGCAGATAGATGCCGCCGATGTAGGAATCTGTGCGTCCGAAAAGGATTTCGCGCCACTCCGGCGACCAGAACATGACATCAAGGAAAGAGCTGTTGTCCTTTGAGCTGTCAAAAACCCAGGGCGGCAGGGCATCTGACCACTCATCTTTCCAGAAATAAGCCTGATCAGATATCCGGCTGACATCCACCCTTGCCAGCACGATACGCGTGGCACCCAGGCGTTTATATTTCAGCGATTCGACTTCATCGGCTGTCAGCGGATTTCCGCGACCATGGAACACATCAACGACAATGGCGTCATAGTTGGTTCCCTGCATGGCCTGGACGAACCGTTCCTTTGATTCAAAGGCGCTGGAATCCGTAATCTTGATGAAGTTTTTTACCTTCGATATCGAATCAATATTTGCTGCATTAGCATCCGGAATCCGTCTCGGATATTCCGGTATGGCATCAAAAAAACCAGAGCCGGAAGTGTTCGCAAAGCCGATGATATCAAGGGCTTCTGTCCGGTTGTAAAAGGCTTCAGCCTGTTGCTCTGTATCAACCAGATCAGATGTCCAGACGGGGATGCGCATCTGTTTGTATTTGTCCGCGAACAGCAGCCGGTGATTGGTTACCTTCTCCGGTGTCGGGCTGCCTGATTCCTCATACCCGTAAAACAGGGCATCAAAGGACAAGGCGTCGATGGCGCGCTGGTAGCCCTTATGAATCTGCACATTGTCGAGCATGATTCTGTCAACAGGGCGCATGGTTTTGTCGCCGAACAAAGGGACGACCGGGACGCCATTGTCGTCCCGTGGCCGGTCCGGTGGTGGTTGCCGGAGGAGAAGTTCCTCGCCGCCCTCGGCGACGATGAAAAAGGGACGGGTACCTTCCCGGCCCCGTTCTGCAATGTCGATCAGGAGGGACCGGAGTTCTTCCCGGAAATTTATGTTCTGTATCGCCTCCAGCTTGCCCGGCAATATCTTCGGGGCTACCGGCTCCTTGAGGCCGGGAGTGCCCGTAGACTGGGCAAGGGTATCGGTGGAGAGAACAAGACAAAGCCCGCCCGCAACCAATAGCGCGGGGAGGGCATTTTTCCTGAATGTTTCACGCAGCCTGTGCAGCAACATATTCTCCGATAGCCAGTGATGATGTCAGTCCCGGCGATTCGATACCGTATAGGTTAATCAGTCCGGAAATACCGTGATGGTCCTCACACTGAATGACGAAATCGGCCGCCGGCTCACCCTGAGCATAGAGTTTCGGTCGCACGCCGGCATATCCAGGCTGCAGGCCGCCATCCGGCAGGCCAGGCCACCAGCGGCGTACGGACGGATAGAAATCATTTACCCGGTTCGGATCGACCGTGTAGTCGACATCATCAATCCATTCGATATCCGGTCCGAACTTGGCTTCATTACCCATGTCGAGTGTCAGGTGAACGCCCAGCCAGGCGGCAACCGGCATCGGATAGATGAGCCGCTTGAAGGGTGCCCGTCCGGTCAGAGTGAAATAAACGCCACGGGCATAATGAATTGCGGGGATACTGTCAGCGGGAATACCGTCGATGGAACCTGAAATCTGCTGCGCATAAAGACCGGCAGCATTGACCACGGTATTTGCCATCAGTTCCATGGGTTCCGCGCCGCCGGTACGCAGCAGAATGCCATCGGGACGGATTTCCCCGCCGATTACCGGACTGTTCAGGGCCAGCATGGTACCGTGATCCTCGGCTTCGCCCTGCAGGGCCAGCATCAGTGAATGACTATCAACGATGCCTGTCGATGGTGACAGAAATGCTGCCTTGCAGCTGAGTGCAGGCTCCATCTTTGTTGCCTGATCAGCGGTAAGCATTTGAAGGTCATCTACTCCGTTGCCTTCGGCATTCTTCTTCAGGGCGAGCATGGCGTCGGCCTGGGCATCGTCGAGGGCGACGATCAGTTTGCTGATACGTTTGTGGGGGATACCGCGTTCGGCGCAATAGGCATACATCTTGTGTTTGCCTTCAACGCAAAACCGCGCACGCAGACTGTCATTCGGATAGTACAGCCCCGCATGGATGACCTCGCTGTTTCGCGAGCTTGTGCCGGTGCCGATAGCGACGTCAGATTCGATAATCACCACTTCACGCCCGGCCAGAGCCAGCGCACGGGCACAGGCAAGCCCGACGACACCCGCTCCAATCACGACACAGTCAATTCGATCCATTCTGGTATTCCCCGGAAGATGTATGTCACGCAATCGTTATTGCCCGTTTGTTGTGAGGTCAATGATTTCAATGGGAAAATCCATTTCTCATCAACCTGCGGCCAGCGGTTCAGACCGTCAGAGCGAAAGGGCCTTCGCGATGAACAGATTATTGTCGCCGGTATTGATAGTGTTCTTCTGTCTGACCTTGCCGGTTCATGCTGATCCCCGCCAATGGCAGGATGAATGGCCACGAACTGATTTTTCCAGAACATCGGTTCAGTACAGCGAAATTTTGTCAGGTGGTCCGCCGAAAGATGGCATTCCGCCGATTGATCATCCGGAATTCAGGATGGTCGGGGAGGTCACTGGCCTTGCGGATGGAGAACCGGTCATCACATTCGAGCATAACGGAGATGCCCGGGCCTATCCCCTGCAGGTCATGATCTGGCACGAGATTGTCAATGACGTGGTTGGTGGCAAACCGGTCACGGTGACCTACTGCCCGCTCTGCAATTCCGGTATCGTGTTTGATCGTAATCTCGACGGTTCTGTTCTTGATTTCGGGACAACGGGAAAACTGCGAAACAGCGATCTTGTCATGTATGACCGCCAGACAGAAAGCTGGTGGCAACAGTTTCTTGGCGAGGGAATCGTTGGTCAGATGACTGGCAAGCGGCTTGCCATGTTGCCGTCCCGGTTTGAATCCTATGCCCGGTTTCGCGACCGGTTTCCTGATGGCCGGGTGCTGGTCCCCGCAAATCCGGAACTCAGGGATTATGGTGCGAATCCATATGCTGGATATGATACGTCGCACCGCCCCTTTCTCTATGATGGCGATCTACCGAAAGGCATAGCCCCGTTGAAGCGGGTTGTTATCGTCGATGGCGAGGCATGGAGTCTCGATCTGCTGCGTGAGGTGCGACAAGTACGTCGCGATGATCTGCTGATTCGCTGGGAGCCGGGGCAGAATTCTGCTCTTGATACAACACAGATCGCAAAAGGGCGCGATGTCGGAAATGTCAGTGTGCAACGCCGTACCGGTGATGTCTGGCAGGATGCGGTGCATGATCTGACCTTCGCCTTTGTTTTCAGAGCATTTCACCCGCAAGCTGTGTTAAATCACCTGCCGTAGAAATGCAGCCTTGTTGTCGCTGGTCAGGCTTGCGATTAAAGTCATCCTTTGATGCATTCTGAGGCGAGTTGATTATGCCCCGAGATATTGGCGAAACGGCGGCTTCCGTCTGTCCACATGACTGCCCGTCCACCTGTGCGCTCGATATTGAGATGATCGATGAAAAGACGATCGGTCGTGTGCATGGGGCGGCGGACAATGATTATACGGCGGGCGTCGTCTGTGCGAAAGTCGCCCGATATGCGGAACGCCAGCATCATCCGGACCGGCTGACCCATCCCCTGCAGCGTGTCGGTGAAAAAGGTTCCGGGGAGTTTCGCCGGATTTCCTGGGATGACGCGCTGGACGAGGTTGTCGGTGCGATGGAGAGGGCCCGTCAGCGTCATGGGGCGGAAGCTGTCTGGCCCTATCATTTTGCGGGCACCATGGGACTGGTGATGCGCGACGGTATTGAGCGTCTGCGCAACGTGTTCGGATTCTCGCGGCAAAATTCGACGATCTGCACGACCCTGAGTGTCACGGGCTGGAAAGCGGGCATCGGCAAGCGCCGGGGGACGGATTCGCGGGAAATTGCCCATACCGATCTGGTGGTCATCTGGGGAACCAATCCGGTGGCGACCCAGGTTCAGGTGATGACCCATATGTCCCGCGCCCGAAAGGAGCGGGGGGCAAAAGTTTACGTCATTGACCCGCATCGTAATGGCTCGGCACAGGCCGCAGATGTGCATCTGAAGCTGCGGCCGGGCACGGATGGCGCACTGGCCTGCGCGGTGATGCATGTGATGTTCCGGGATGGCTATGCTGACCGTGACTATATGGCGCGCCATGCTGATGTTCCGGCTGAGCTCGAAGCTCATTTGCAGTCGCGGGGGCCGGAATGGGCTGCGGGTATTACCGGATTGTCTGCCGAGGAAATTGAAGACTTCGCCCGGGCCTATGGTCAGGCAGAGCGCAGTTTTATTCGTGTCGGATATGGTTTCAGCCGCTCACGCAACGGTTCGATTAATCTGCATGCGGTTTCCTGCCTGCCGACCGTGCGCGGCATGTGGGACAAGTTTGGCGGCGGTGCGCTTTACGGTCAGACCGAGATCTATGGTCTGGATCAGACGCTGGTGAAAGGTCTGGATCGGCTTGATACATCAAAACGTGCACTGGATATGTCGCGTATCGGCCCGGTCCTGCTGGGCGACAAGCAGGATATCGGTGATGGCCCGCCGGTTGACATGATGTTTATCCAGAACACCAACCCGATGGAAGTGGCGCCCGAGCAGATCAATGTACATGCCGGGTTTGCCCGTAATGACCTGTTCGTCTGTACCCATGAACAGTTCATGACGGCGACAGCGAAAATGTCTGACATTGTGCTGCCGGCCACAACTTTTCTGGAACATGACGATCTGTATATCGCCAGTGGCCATACTTATCTCCAGATCGGCCGAAAGGTCGTGGAGCCGCTGGAGGAATGCTGGAATAACAATGCTGTGCTGAATGGTATCGGGCAGCGTCTCGGAACGGATTATCCGGCCTTCTTCATGGATGAGCAGGAACTGATCGAGGCAACGCTTGCTGCATCCGGCAAACCGGATATGGCTGCCCTGACGGAGATGCGCTGGATTGATTGTCAGTTGCCGCAGGATGAAGTTCGTTTCCTGAATGGTTTCGAGCATGCGGATTCGAAATTCCACTTCCGTCCGAACTGGCCGGAATGGGGGCCGTATCATCACGGACTGCCAGAACTGCCGGATCACTGGGACGGGATTGAGGTGGCGACAGATGAACATCCGTTCCGCATGTTCACCCCACCGGCCCGCCAGTTCCTGAACTCCAGTTTCACCGAGACACCGACATCCCGGAAGCAGGAAGGCGGCAGCCCGGAAATTCATATTCATCCGGATGACTGCAAGAGTCTGGGCGTGACGACAGGTGATCTTGTGCGGGTTGGTAACAAGCGGGGATCAATCCTGATCCGGGTGAAAGAGTTTGAAGGTGTGCAGCAGGGCGTCGTTGCCGTGCCGAGTATCTGGCCCTGTGCTGATTATATTGAAGGACTGGGTGTGAATGCGCTGATCGGTGCGGACCCCGGCCCGCCGGCAGGTGGCGCTGTGTTTCATGATGCAGCAGTCTGGATCAGGCCCGAACAGGCATGACGCCAACAGTTATTGTCGTCGGCAGCGAGAAAGGTGGAACCGGTAAATCAACCACCTCGATGCATCTGGTCGTGGCTTATCTGCGCAGTGGAAAACGCGTGGCCAGTATCGATCTGGATGCCCGGCAGGGCACCCTGAGCCGTTATTTGCAAAACCGCGCTGAAGTTGGTGAGAAGCGTGGCCTGAAACTGCCAATGCCCCGGCATTTACGGCTGGCGCCGGAAGATGCGGGTAATGATGATGAACGGTTTGCTGAAGCGTTAAGGCAGACATACGGATCGGCAGATGTCGTTGTTGTCGATACTCCGGGCGCAGACAATGAGCTTAGCCGGGCAGCGCATTCATGGGCTGATATTCTGATCACGCCGATCAATGACAGTTTTCTTGATCTCGACGTGCTGGCCAATGTTCAGCAGGCTGATCAGATCGTGCTGAAGCCCAGTCATTATTCCGAAGCTGTTTTCGAGGCCAAGAAACGTCGTGCCCTGCGTGGTCAGGGAGTGATGGACTGGATTGTCATGCGAAACCGGCTCTCCAGTCTTGATGCGCGGAACAAGCGTCGGATTGAGGCTTTGCTGACGGAGTTGTCGCGGCGTATCGGATTTCGAACCATCGCGGGTCTGGGTGAGCGGGTTATTTATCGTGAGTTATTCCCGCAGGGGCTGACGCTGAGTGATCTGCGGGACACCGGGGTTGAGGGCTCCGGCTTCACGATGTCGCATATCGCTGCCCGTCAGGAACTGCGTGATCTCGTCAGATCAATTGGCGTCTGAACTGGATACTGCGTTCCGGCAGCCCTATGTTGGCTTTGATGGCAAAAGAACTCGATAGAAAACAGCAGGGCGGTAACAACGTCTCGGCATTCCTGAAGAAGGTGGCGCGTACACCGGCGCCGGTGAAAGCTGGAAAACGGGGGCGGCTGGTGTTTGCGCTGGATGCAACGGGCAGTCGTGAACCGACCTGGGATCAGGCGATGCATACACAGGCAGAAATGTTTACTGCTGCCCGGGATATTGGCGGGCTTGATGTGCAGCTTTGTTTCTTTCGCGGGTTCGGTGAATTCAAGGCCAGCAGCTGGGTGTCGGACCCGGATTCACTGTTGCGCAGCATGACCGGGGTGCGTTGTCTTGGCGGACGAACCCAGATTGAGCGTGTATTGCGCCACGGACTGCGATCGACAGGCGAACAAAAGGTAAATGCCATCGTATTTATTGGCGACTGTATGGAGGAGAGTATTGATACGCTCTGCCATCTGGCGGGCCAACTTGGCCTGAAAGGAACGCCATTGTTTCTGTTTCAGGAAGGGCATGACCCGATTGCGGAAACCGCTTTCCGGCAAATGGCCAAGTTGTCCGGCGGGGCCTGGTCGCGTTTTGATTCCGGCAGTGTTGATCAGTTGCGGGAATTGCTGGGCGCTGTCGCGGCCTTTGCGGCCGGTGGCCGGAAAGCCCTTGCTGATTTGTCAGGCCGGGGCGGCAAGGAGGCTGTCCGGCTGATCAGTAATCAGATGGGCGGTCGCGGCTAGAAAATGATCGCTTATCTTATTCTCGGCCTGTGCCTGCTGGTATCATTTGTGCTGCTGCTGAACTGGTACGCGAACGCCAGGCCAGCACAGATCTGGCGTACAGCAAAATGGTCACTGGCGCTGATCGGAACCATTCTGCTGCTGTTCCTGCTGATTTCAGGGCGGCTCGCCCAGGCGTTGTTCGCGCTACCGCTCTATTTACCCGTCCTGATGAGCCTGTTTCGCAGAATCGGTATGTACCGCCGTGCCGGTTCGTTGGGAGGAGGGGGAGGTCAGGCCAGTACCGGACAGACCTCTACTGTCGAGACTGACTGGCTGGCGATGGAACTGGATCATGACAGCGGTGCCATGTCGGGGCAGGTGAAGCAGGGGCGACTCGCGGGGCAATCACTGGGTGATCTGACGCTGGATGACCTCATATCGCTGATGCGTGAGATAGAGCAGGAAGACGAGGAGAGCGGAGATCTGCTGGAAGCCTATCTGGACCGGCATCATCCGGACTGGCGTGAAACGGATGATACAGATCAGAATAGTCGGCGCTCCTCAGACCGCTCCCGGGGTGCCCGGTCTGTTATGACCGAAGCTGAAGCACTTGAAATCCTTGGGCTTGCGCGGGGGGCAACCGCAGATGAAATCCGGTATGCGCATAAACAGCAGATGAAGACAGCACATCCGGACCGGGGCGGGAGCAACGAACTGGCGTCGAAAATAAATGAAGCGAAGGACTTCCTGCTCTCTGGTCTTTAGTCCGGAATGTCAATTTCTGACGGTCAGACAGTGCCCTGCTTTGGGCGTATTCTTGCGACATCGTCGGGGCTGTGGCAGAAAACGCCGCACGTTATTGCACTGCACACTGGCGCTTCTGCCAGATGCCCGATCAATATGGAGTTGAGTTGATGGTCCAGCCGGTACGCAAAGCGGTTTTTCCGGTAGGGGGTCTCGGGACCCGGTTCCTGCCCGCGACAAAGGCGATGCCGAAAGAAATGATGCCGGTCGTCGACAAGCCGCTGATTCAATATGCGGTTGAAGAGGCCGCAGAAGCCGGGATTGAGCAGTTCATTTTCGTCACGGGCCGCGGCAAGTCGGCCATCGAAGATCATTTCGATTACAGTATGGAATTGCAGGAGATACTGACAGCGCGCGGCAAGACCCGCGAGTTGGAGATCATCAATGCCTGGCTGCCGGAACCGGGATGCGTGTCCTACACGCGTCAGCGTGAGCCGCTTGGCCTTGGTCACGCCGTCTGGTGTGCCCGTGACCTTGTCGGTCGCGAACCGTTTGCGGTTCTGCTGGCCGATGACCTTATTCTGGCAAAGCCCGGATGTCTGAAGCAGATGGTTGCCGCCTACGAGGAAGTTGGCGGCAATATCGTTGCGGCGGAGGACGTTCCGCGGGAAGACACCAACAAATACGGTATTCTCGATGTTGATAGCGATGATGGCCGCCTGGCATCGGCACATGGACTGGTGGAAAAGCCTGATCCGGCTGATGCGCCCTCCACGTTGTCGATCATCGGACGCTATATCCTGCAGCCGGCGGTGTTTGATGAGCTGGAACGTCAGGAAACCGGCGCTGGCGGTGAAATTCAGCTGACCGACGCCATGGCCCGCACGATCGACCGCATTCCGTTTCACGGATTTCGCTTCAATGGTACGCGGTTCGACTGCGGCAACCGGATAGGCTTTGTCGAGGCGACGGTTGCCTTTGCCCTGGAACGCGATGACATGCGCGACCGGATGCTGTCGATGCTCAAACGAATCTCGGACGAAAACTAGCAGATCAAGATCAATCGGTAAGGATATCCTCCCATGCGTGTAGCGATGATTGGAACGGGCTATGTTGGCCTGGTGTCAGGCGCCTGTTTCTCTGAATTCGGTGTGAATGTGGTCTGTGTCGACAAGGATGCAGACAAGATTGCCGGTCTCAAGCAGGGGCGGATGCCGATTTATGAACCGGGTCTGGAAGATCTGGTTGAACGTAACGTGCAGGCGGGCCGCCTGTCGTTCACAACCGACCTCAAGGAAGCGGTTGCCGGTGCTGATTCCGTATTCATTGCGGTTGGCACACCAAGTCGCCGGGGCGATGGTCATGCAGACCTGTCATACGTCTATGCGGCGGCAGCGGAAATTGCGGAAGCGATTACGGACTATACGGTTGTCGTCACCAAGTCGACCGTGCCGGTCGGCACGGGCACAGAGGTTGAGCGGATTATCCGGGAAGCCCGCCCCGATGCAAAATTCGATGTGGTTTCAAATCCTGAATTCCTGCGGGAAGGCTCGGCCATTGAAGATTTCATGCGTCCGGACCGGGTGGTGATCGGTGCTGAAACCGAGGCGGCACAGGAGGTCATGCGCCGTCTTTACCGACCGCTGTTCCTGATCGAAACCCCCATCGTTTTCACGTCACGGACGACCTCTGAACTGATCAAATATGCGGCGAACACGTTTCTTGCGACCAAGATCACCTTCATCAATGAAGTCGCCGATCTGTGCGAGAAGGTTGGCGCGAATGTCCATGATGTGGCTCGCGGCATCGGTCTGGACGGACGTATCGGCAAGAAGTTCCTGCATCCTGGACCGGGATATGGCGGCTCCTGTTTTCCGAAAGATACGCTGGCGCTGGTGCGCACGGCGCAGGATGCCGGGGCACCGCTCCGTATCGTTGAGACGGTGGTGGACATCAATGACAAGCGCAAGAAAAGCATGGCCGGCCGTATCGTTGCTGCCTGTGACGGGTCGGTGAAAGGCAAGAAGATTGCCGTGCTGGGAGTGACCTTCAAACCGAACACGGATGATATGCGTGATTCCCCCAGCCTGGATATCATTCCGGCACTGATCGAAGCCGGTGCCACGGTCGCCGCTTACGATCCGGAAGGGATGGAGGAAGCGCGTAAGATGCTGCCGGATATCGAATGGTGTGACGATGCCTATGCGACGATGGTTGATGCCGACGCCGTGGCTCTGGTGACAGAGTGGAACCAGTTCCGGGCGCTTGATCTGGATCGGGTGAAGTCACTGCTGAAATCACCGGTGATGGTTGACCTGCGTAATGTCTACAAGCCATCAGATATGATTGAGGCTGGATTTACCTATTCCAGCATCGGGCGACCGGGCCAGGCAGGCTGATCCGTCATGGGAATGCATATCGATCCGGTTATCCTGCGCGAATATGATATTCGCGGTATTATTGGCGACAATCTGGATGCAGATGTTGCCCGGGCGCTTGGCAGTGCATTTGGTGACCGGGTACGGGCAGCAGGCGGCTCGTCTGTCGCTGTTGGGCGTGATGGTCGGCTGAGCTCTCCGGATATTGCTGCCGGTATGATTGCCGGGCTGTCAGAGGCGGGAATGACCGTCTTCGATGTCGGTATGGGACCGACGCCGATGTTGTATTTCTCGACATATGAACTCGGCGCGGATGCCGGTGTCATGGTCACCGGATCACATAATCCGCCGAATTATAACGGCCTTAAGATGATGCTGAAGGGCGGGCCGTTTTTTGCCGGGGATATTCAGACCCTCGGTGCGTCGGCACGTGACTATGTTGCCCGCCCGGCGACGGGACCGGTTGAAGAACGTCCGGTGTTTGATCGCTATGTCGAAACACTGGTAGGTGCGTACCGTGATGGCCGCCCTCTCAAGGTCGTCTGGGATGCTGGTAATGGTGTTGCAGGACCGGCAACCGAGGCGCTGGTAGCCCGGATTCCGGGAACGCATACCTGCCTGTTTACGGACGTTGACGGTACCTTTCCAAACCATCATCCCGACCCGACGGTCGAGAAGAACCTTGTCGATCTCAAGCAGGCCGTGAAACAGCAGGGAGCTGATGTCGGTATCGGCTTTGACGGGGACGGAGACCGTATCGGCGTTGTCGATTCTGAAGGCCGGGTTTTGTGGGGCGACCAGTTGATGTGTGTGCTGGCCACGGAAGTGCTGGAGACCATTCCCGGTGCGACGGTGATCGCGGATGTCAAAACCAGTCAGGTATTCTTTGACGAGGTTGCGCGCCTTGGCGGCAAGCCCCTGATGGGCCGGACCGGTCATTCGCTGATCAAGAAAATGATGAAAGAAACCGGTGCACCGCTGGCGGGTGAGATGAGCGGGCATATCTTCTTCGCAGATGAATATCACGGCTTTGACGATGCGCTATACGCTGCCGTCCGGCTGCTGCGCATTCTCGCGGCATCCGACCGCAGTCTGGCTGACATGCGGGACGATCTTCCGGCCCTGATCAATACCCCGGAAATGCGTTTCCCCTGCAACGAGTCACGCAAGTTTGCGGTCGTGGACGAGGTCCGGAACCGTGTTGCTGCGCGCGGTGAGGGGGAACTGAACGACATTGACGGTGTGCGCCTGAAGACAGCAGATGGCTGGTGGCTGCTGCGGGCGTCCAATACACAGGATGTTCTCGTTGCACGTTGTGAGTCGGAGACAGAAGCTGGCCTGGAGAAGCTCAGGGCTGCGCTGACGGCTGAACTTCAGGAAAGCGGGATTACATTGCCAGAGGCGTGAGCCATGCAGGTCTGGTTTTTCTACGGCACATTGCTGGATGATCAGGTCTTCAGAGCCGTTACAGGCCGGGACCTGACTTGTTACCGGCCCCGGCAAGCGACGGCCTTGTCTGTTGTACGGGTTTTTCTGCCCGGACAAAGCTATCCAACCCTGATCGGACGAACCGGTGCACAAACCAGCGGGCTGATCTGTCAGGGATTGCCACCATCCGTCCTTCGCAGGCTGGTTGCCTATGAAGGGTCTGATTACCAAATCCGTCTGGTTGCGGTTCGCCGGCAGGACGGGAAAAGGCTGATGGCCCGAACCTTCGTCGCTCACTGCTCACCATCACTGGCGGCGAAGGAATGGAGCCCCGAGATATGGGCAGAGCAGGGCCGTGCGCTTACCCTTAAACGGATAGCTGTTCTCGGACGGCCCTGAACAGTGTCAGGCTGTATTGGCAGGAGGGGTAGGCTTCAGCCGGAGATGTCGGCGAGATCCTTGCCTTTTGCCGGGGCAATCAGCAGACAGGATTTGTTGCGGCGTTTCAGGCTCATACAGGCCGTCTCGGCGTCGGCTTCTGACAAACCAACCAGGCGGGCGCGGAAATAGGTAGCCCCATTCACGACATGGTTCTGCACCATGATCTGCGCATCGCCAATCCGGCTTTTAAGTTTCAGATGTGCATCTTCTGCGGCGATACGTGCCGGACCATAGTTGCGGAAGGCACCGACCTGAATTCCCCATGTGTCAGCAACCTGTGAAGCGGTTGCAGGGGGGAGAAGCGGCTTCTCGATTTTCGCACGGAGAGTGCGGTCAGCCGGTGTAACACCGCCCTGATTCGCATAAACCGTTGCCCCGCCAAAGCTCCGGTCCAGCAGATCAGCCATATGTGAGTCGCGGCTGCGGGCAGACTTGCCGCCGAAGACGACACCAACAAGCCGGCGCCCGTTACGCTCAACCGAGGCGACGAGATTAAAGCCGGAAGCGTTGATATAGCCGGTCTTGATACCGTCCGTACCCTTGTAGCTGTGCAGCAGGTTGTTGTGATTGCCGTAGGTTCGTCCGCCGTAAGTGAAAGAGCGGGTGTTGAACAGTTTATAATATTCCGGGAAGTCCCGCATGATGGCGCGACCCAGCAGGGCCATGTCGCGTGCGGTGCTCAACTGGCGGCGGTTCGGCAGTCCGGAGGCGTTTCTGAACTGCGTCTTGCGCATCCCGAGACCGCGGGCGCGTTCTGTCATATCCCGGGCAAACCGGATTTCGGTGCCACTGAGGTTCTCGGCAATCACCGTTGCAGCGTCATTTGCCGATTTTGTCACCAGCGCCAGAACAGCGTCGCGAACCTTGATGGTGGAGCCGGCTTTCAGGCCGAGTTTCGACGGCGCCTGTCCGGCAGCCCGGTGCGAAACCTTGAATTCTGTATCCATGGTGATTCGTTTCTCTTCGAGTGCAGAGAACACCATGTAGAGGGTCATGATCTTGGTCAGTGAGGCGGGATAGCGGCGTGTATCAGGATTGCGGGCATAAAGGACTTTGCCGGTTTCAGCATCGACGACAATCGAAGCATAGCGGGCTTCGGCCTGTCCGAGGGTAACTGCGGATACCAGAATGACTGCCAGGCACAAGCACAACAGCCGACCGCCGGTTCGCGATAGTCCCAGTCGCATCTTTGTCCAACCCCTCGTGATTCGAACCCGTCGCCGCACCCGGTAGACCAAGTCTAACGGCCCCGACTGTCACCTGTCTATCGTGATGGCCTTAATGTGGGATTAAAATTTGCGGAAAAATGATGAATTTCAGGGCGGTTAGTCATTCATTTGACATCGTATTGTGCAATGCAGTATTTTTGTTGCATTGCAATATGCATTTGACCCTGAAGGTGAAACAATGGCTACTGAGAAAACAGTCACATCCGCCGCACCCGTGGTGAAGACCGAAACGGCAAAGCCGTCGGTAGCACCCGTCAAAACGGCTCCCGTTCAGGAACAGGCGCCCAAGGCTGAGTCCGTTGATGTCAAGGCTCCCAAGGCTGCCGAGGCAGCTCCGGTTGAGCAGAAGTCTGTCGATACGACGGCATCAGAGAAAACGGCTTCCGTGAAGTCAGTGCCGGCGAAGCCAGCCAGGGCAAAAACAAAGACGCGGGCGACCGCTAAGTCGAAACCCGCAAACACGGCAAAGCCAAAGGTGGCTAAAAAGGCAAAGGCACCGCGTTCTGTGAAACCGGCTGAAGCTAAGCCGGCCAAGCCAGCCAAGCCAGCGGCCAGCCTGTCCGTTCAGGCAAAGCAGGTGAGGGGAATGGTCTCCCCGTTCGGTACGGCAGAGGCGATTGGCGCTGAAGTCACGAATGCGACAGTTCAGCTTAACGAGACGATCAGTGATTTTGTCTCGGGTGGCATAGACCGCAGTGTTCGCCATCTTGAGGCGGTCCGGAATGTCAAAGGCCTGGATGAGCTTTGCTCAATGAACACGAAGTTTTTTGAAGCGGAGTTCGAGTCCTGGATGACAGCCAGTCTCAAGGCTTTCGGGACGGGAAGTGATCTGGTCGATCGGGTGTCCGCACCGATGGAAGAACAGGTCATGTCGGTGGCCCGGACGGTAAAGGACCGCTTCGCCGCCTGACCTGACCCTCCCGGATAGTGCTATATGAAAGGCCGCAGAGAAATCACTCTGCGGCCTTCTTCGTTTGCCACTGCCCTGCATTCTGGCAAGCTATGCATCAGGGCCTTTTCTTGAGGCCAAATCGACCAATATGGATAATGAGACATACCCGGGGATATCCCGTAACACTAAATCAGGATTCAGAATGACGACGCCACATTTTCTCGGCGAACGACTTTCCGACGACGACAACGATCAGCAGACCGGGATCGTTGTCAAAACACGGCCGAAAACGAAGAAGCCGTCGATGTACAAGGTTCTTATGCTGAATGACGACTACACTCCCATGGAGTTCGTTGTCATGGTGCTCGAGACGTTCTTTGGAAAATCCAGGGAAGAAGCGACCCGGATCATGCTGCATGTTCACCAGCGCGGTGTCGGCATATGCGGTGTGTTCACTTACGAAATCGCCGAAACAAAAGTTGCTCAGGTTATGGATGCTGCCCGTCAGCATCAGCACCCTCTGCAATGCACAATCGAAAAGGACGGATGATCCTATGCTTTCCCGGAACCTTGAGAAATCCCTCCATAATGCGCTCTCCATTGCGACTGACGCACATCACGAGCACGCGACGCTTGAGCATCTTCTGCTGGCCCTGACCGAAGATCAGGACGCGCTGTCGGTCCTGCGTGCCTGCGATGTTGATGTCGAGGAACTGCGTGGTGACCTTCAGCATTTTATCGAAGAGGAACTGAGAGATCTGGTTTCCCCCAGTCTTGCAGATCCGAAACCGACAGCGAGTTTTCAGCGCGTCGTGCAACGGGCTGCCATACATGTGCAATCCTCCGGCCGGGAAGAAGTGACCGGTGCGAACGTGCTGGTTGCCCTGTTTTCCGAGCGAGAGAGCCATGCGGTCTTTTTCCTGCAATGCCAGGATATGACCCGCCTCGATGCGACCAACTACATCTCGCACGGGATTGCCAAGGTTCCGGGCCAGTCTGAGGAGCGGCCGTTGCACGGCGCTGAGGACGAAGCCGGTCCTGATGACGGCAAGGCGAGGAAGGGTGAGGAGGCGCTGACGGAATATTGCGTCAATCTGAACGAGAAAGCGAAGAACGGGAAAATTGACCCGCTGATCGGCCGCAAGACCGAGGTCGACCGCACAATCCAGATTCTCTGCCGCCGGTCAAAGAACAACCCGCTTTATGTCGGTGACCCCGGCGTTGGCAAGACGGCGATTGCCGAAGGGCTGGCACGTCGTATCGTGAATGGTGACGTCCCGGAAGTGCTTCAGGAAGCTGTCATCTATTCGCTGGATATGGGCACATTGCTTGCGGGCACCCGCTACCGTGGGGACTTTGAAGAGCGCCTGAAGGCTGTCATGCGCGAACTGGAAGACATGCCGAATGCGGTTCTGTTCATCGATGAAATTCATACGGTGATCGGGGCAGGGGCGACATCCGGTGGATCGATGGACGCGTCCAACCTGCTCAAGCCGGCTCTGGCCAGTGGTGCGATACGTTGTATCGGGTCAACAACTTACAAAGAATACCGCAACCATTTTGAGAAGGACCGTGCGCTGGTTCGCCGGTTCCAGAAAATTGATGTCGTCGAACCTTCAATGGATGACGCAATCAAGATTCTTGCCGGGCTGAAACCTTATTACGAGGAATATCACAAGGTCCGCTACACGGCACCGGCGATCAAGGCAGCGGTGGAACTCTCGGCCCGTTACATCAATGACCGGAAGCTTCCGGACAAGGCGATTGATGTGATCGACGAGGTTGGGGCTGCCCGGATGCTGTTGCCGGAATCAAAGCGTCGCAAGACGGTGACAGTAAAGGATATTGAGGATGTGATCTCGATGATCGCCCGCATCCCGCCGAAGTCTGTTTCGACCAATGACCGGGAATCGCTGCTTAATCTTGAGCGTGATCTCAAACTGGTGGTGTTCGGCCAGGATAAGGCGATTGAGTCCCTGTCCAGCGCGATCAAGCTGGCCCGCGCCGGATTGCGGGAGCCGGAGAAGCCGATCGGCAGCTATCTGTTCTCTGGCCCCACCGGTGTCGGCAAGACAGAGGTTGCACGTCAGCTGGCCCTGACGCTTGGTGTCGAACTGAAACGGTTCGACATGTCCGAATATATGGAACGCCATTCGGTCTCACGGCTGATCGGTGCCCCGCCGGGCTATGTCGGGTTCGATCAGGGCGGTCTGCTGACCGATGCCGTGGATCAGCACCCGCATTGTGTGCTGTTGCTTGATGAGATCGAGAAAGCTCATCCGGATCTGTTCAATGTCCTGTTGCAGGTTATGGATCATGGCAAGCTGACCGATCATAACGGCAAGTCCGTCGACTTCCGGAATGTCATCCTGATCATGACCACCAATGCCGGGGCCGCCGAGATGGCAAAGCCGGCTATCGGGTTCGCCCGCGAGGAGCGGACAGGTGAAGATGATGATGCGATCAACCGGATGTTCACCCCGGAATTCCGCAACCGTCTTGATGCGGTTATTCCGTTTGGTGCCCTGCCGGTCGAGGTTGTCCGCAAGGTCGTCGACAAGTTTGTCATGCAACTTGAAGCACAGCTGGGTGAACGCGGTGTCATGATTGAACTGACACCGAAAGCACGCGACTGGCTGGCGAAGCGCGGATATGACAAGAGCTTCGGGGCCCGTCCGCTTGGCCGGGTTATTCAGGAAAATATCAAGCGCCCGCTGGCCGAAGAGTTGTTGTTTGGCAAGCTGGCGGATGGCGGTGTCATCCGGGTGAAGGTGAAGGAAGACAAACTGGTCTTCGAATTTCCTGAGCCGAAAGCTGGTAGGGCAAAAACAAAACCAGAATCGAAGCGCCGGCGCGGCAGCAAGGGCGCTGAGGATGAACTGGAAACTGTGAAGTAGAAATCATGTGACAGATGGCGTCCCGCCAGGTGTGACAGGGTGAGACTTGGCGGGACGCCGTGCTTCATATGGGGTATCAGATATCCCGGTTTGTCGCATGGCAGTGATCATCAGATTAGTCTGTTGAAACTGCGGGGGACTGGTTAGAGTCCCGGTCTGGATATTCTTCCCCGGAATCTGACCACTGATATCTTCATCATCTGAAATAGCGCCGCCGGAACGGCTTTGGCAGCGCAACTTCATCGCCTTTATTGCCCAGCGGGCCACCAACACGATGGCTGTCCATATGCAGACCGTTGCGGTCGGCTGGATGGTCTATGACCTGACCCGTGACCCGTTTGATCTCGGTCTGGTTGGGCTGGCGCAGTTTGCTCCGGCCTTTGTCCTGTTTCTGGCAACAGGTGTCGTTGCGGACAGGTATAACCGCCGGAATATCATTGCCGTGTGCAGCGTTTTGCAGATGCTGACCTCCATCGCAATGTTCTGCCTTGCGATGTTCGGTGAAGGTGTCGTCTGGCCGATTTTCCTGTTGCTGGTTCTGATCGGCTCTGCCCGTGCCTTTTATTTCCCGACATCGCAGGCGCTGCTGACGAATGTCGTGCCCCGACGCCTGTTTCCCAATGCCGTCGGCTATAACAGCTCCTTCAACAAGGCGTCCCAGATTGGCGGGCCTGTTCTGTCTGGCATTCTGATCGCATCAATCGGCTACTGGGTCTTCCTGGTGGTCGTGATCTTCTTTGGGATATCGGTGGTCGCGGCAACTTTTATCCGGGTCGAGGGACGCGGGGAAACGCGGCGGGCCAGCAAGGTCAATCTGGAAATGGTCCTCGGCGGGTTTGCCTATGTCTGGCAGAACAAGGTGATCCTCGGTGCGATTTCGATGGATCTGTTCGCGGTGCTGTTCGGGGGCGTCATGGGCATGCTGCCGGTTTTTGCCAGTGATATTCTGCATGTTGGTGCTGACGGACTTGGCCTGATGCGGGCAATGCCCGGCGTCGGTGCCCTGACAATGGGAATTCTGTTGTCGCAAATACCGGCACCTGGCCGAATGGGGCCGCTGCTGTTCGGCACACTGGGGATTTTCGGTTTGTCGATTCTGGTTTTCAGCCTGTCCACGATATTCTGGCTATCGCTGGCCGCCCTTGCCGTCTATGGCGCGGCGGACATGGTCAGCATCTATATCCGCTCCTCACTGGTGCAGCTTGCGACACCGGATGAGATGCGTGGTCGTGTCGGGGCAGTGAATGCGGTTTTCATCAATGCATCGAACGAGCTTGGTGATTTCCGGGCCGGGGGGATGTCTTATTTCATCGGAGTGGTTCCGGCCATTGCCATCGGCGGTGCTGTTACGCTGGGGGTGACGGCGGCCTGGTGGTGGCTGTTCCCGGACTTACGCAAGGTTGACCGGATGACACATGAAGACTGAAGCAGGCTGCGTATCTCGCAGCTGTGTTTCTGCGTCAGTTCTCCTGCCGGAAGGGTGAGTATTCCGCTTCCAGCTGGGTCATCTCATGTTCAACCTGATAGGCTTCTCGCTGAACGAAATCAGCGATGGCGCTTTCCAGCCGGGGATCGGCAATCCAGTGGGCGGAATAGGTTTTCCGGGGCAGGTAGCCACGCTGAATTTTGTGGTGTCCCTGCGCACCGGCCTCGACCCATTTCAGGCCATGTTCAATGGCGAAGTCGATGGCTCGGTAATAGCAGCATTCGAAATGCAGGAACCGGAAATCACCGAGGCAGCCCCAGTTGCGGCCGAACAGCGTGTCTGAGCCGATGAGATTGAGTGCACCGGCAACGGGTGTCCCATCCATTTCGGCATAAATCAGGGCTGCACGATCCGGCAGGCGTTCACCCAGAATATGGAAAAAATCGCGGTTCAGATAATCCTGTGACCATTTCTTGTCGATGGTCGCCAGATAGAATTTGTAGAAAGCATCCCAGTGATGCGGCTTCAGGTCATCACCGGTCAGTGTCCGTATTGTGAGATCATGGCGCTCGGCATCCCGGCGTTCCCGGCGGATGGATTTGCGTTTGCGTGACGACAGGTCGGCAAGGAAATCGTCAAAGCACTGATAACCCCGGTTTTCCCAGTGAAACTGCTGACCAACCCGTTGCAGCAGACCGAACTTTCCAAACTGTTCCCATTCGTCGTGCGTCGGAAAAGTGATGTGCAGAGAGGAGAGTTTAAGCTCCTGTGCGACCTGTATCATGCCGGCAATCAGCAGGCGCTGCATTTGCGGACGGTCGGCACCGTCCCTGATCAGCAGACGGGGACCGGTTGCCGGTGTGAAAGGTACGGCGCATTGCAGTTTCGGATAGTAATTGATCCCGGCGCGCCGGGCGGCGTCAGCCCAGCCCCAGTCGAAGATATATTCGCCGTAACTGTGGCCTTTCACATAGAGTGGCGCGCAGGCATCAAGCTTTCCGTCTGTGCCGCGCACAGCCAGATGGTAGGGCATCCAGCCCTGTTCGGCAGTCGCACATCCACTGTCTTCCAGTGCGGAGAGGAAGGCATGGCTGAGGAACGGATTTCCGGCACCGGCACAGGCATCCCACTCAGTCGCATCAATGCTGTCGAGATCATTGATGATTTCAACGGAAAGGGCTTCGTCTGAGGAGTCCGGCATCGTTCAGGTTATCTCACTGCTCATGGACGGGATATGGGGTCTGTCCCGCCCATGATAAGTGGATATCTGTCAGGCGATTTCAAAAATGCCTTCAACTTCGGTTGTCACGTTGAGCGGCAGGCAGGGTGCGCCGACGGCAAAGCGGCAATGAGCGCCCTTGTCGCCGAACACTTCGGCCATCAGGTCGGAGGCACCGTTGATGACTTTCGGATGATCTGAGAAGTCGGCACTGCAGGCAACAAAGCCGCCAAGCTTGACGACCCGTTTGATACGGTCGAGGTCGCCGCCACAGGCAGCCCGTGCCTGTGCAATCAGGTTCAGTCCGCAGAGACGGGCAGAGGCAATGGCCTGATCGGTCTCGCAGTCCACACCGACCTTGCCGGTATATTGAATCTTGCCATCAAGAACCGGAATCTGACCGGAAACAAAGATCAGATTGCCGCTTACGACGTAAGGTACGTAATTCGCTGCCGGCGCTGCCGCAGCGGGAAGGGTAATACCGAGTTCGGCAAGACGGGCATCAATGGAACCAGACATCGTTCACTCTCCTGATGGATAATACTTCCGGGATCATGCGCACGCAGGCTCAGGATGCAAGGCAGGAGAGGCGGCTCAGATCGCGACAGCAGCCGGTGAAATATCGTTCAGGCTGAAATCACCGGCGCCGATTGTCGGGAAGGCGGGGCCAAGTACATCCCGCCATTCCAGACAGGCCATATCAATGGCCGCATTCTCCATATGACGTTCAGCCAGTACGGCCCGCCAGTAGGCCGCTTCTGCCCAGGCATGCCAGGCATCACCGATATGAATGCGTTTGTCATTACCGGGAGCCTGGAAATCCCCCGGTGTCTGGTGGCGCGACCAGGCAAAGAACTCAGCCAGCATCCGGCCGGTTTTGCGAGCCGGTGTGAAGCTTTCCGACCAGGAAGAGATAAACTCACGGGCCAGAAGCTCGATGGCAAATCCGGCGATAGGGGCATCAGATACATTTCGCCAGCTTTTCAGCAGCAGGATGATCTCCGATAATTTACCGTGGCTCAGCCGGTCGAGTACCCGGATCGATGCCTGTTCGGCCAGCGGATTGGTGAACACCCAGTTTCCGCCATTCGACGAATCCGCCAGTTCATATCCGCCATCCGCATGTTCGAACCCCGGCCGAATAACAATATCTGCATCACCGCAGACCACCGTAATCCGGTCAAGTCCGGACCGGACATAGCCGGAGGACAGATTGAGTACCAGCTGGTCGCGCATCTCGCTGATCAGCCGTGATTGCGGATTGCCCGTATTCTGAAACCGGTATTTGTCTGCTGTTGGCAACAGGTAAACCAGATCTACTTCCAGATCCGAGGCAAGGGCAGTTCCCTTGCCAAAAGCGCCGACAACCAGATGGTCGCCGCGAAAAATCGGGGCACATCCGGGCCAGTAGCTGCGCCGCAGGGGCTGTATCACTTCATCAACAGTTTTCAGAAGTTCATGAAACCGGTCCGGCTCGGGGCGTAATGCCTTGGCGAAACTTTCAAAGCAATTCTGGAACTGCACATGTGCGGGAAGATCGGGAGACAGGGTCATGCTCTACCAGTCCCGGTCGCTGACCTGAATACCGCTTTCGATATGAACCCGTTCGGAACTGGTACTGTGCGAGCGGCGTCCCGGTGTTTCATAGACACGGGTTTCCGGGCGGGTTGCCTCGTATTCCCCGACGCTGACGCCGGAAATGCCGACGCGGACATTGGTGTCGCGCAACAGTGAGTCACTGACGCCAATTGTTCCGGGTACGCCGATTCTGACATTTGCCACGAGACCTCGCCTGTCGACCCCGCCCTGCCGTTCGTCACGAACAGCCGGACGTTGACCCGCAGGTCACGCATTTCATGCAGGTACCGTTGCGCACCAGGGTGAAGTTGCCGCATTCGCCACAGCTGTCGCCTTCATAACCCTTCATCCGGGCTTCACGCATGCGCGTCAGCCGTTCATCCATGGCGGTCTCGACTTCGGGTGCCATGGCAACAACAGCCTGTGCATGGACACTCTGAGAGACGGACCCTTCGACACCGTCGCCATCCATCGCCAGACGCATGGCATTTTTCAGGACAACAAGATTGTTGCGCACAAAGCCACGGGATGCGATCCGGTCGACGACATCGGTATGAACATCAAGTTCACTCTGTCCATCGCCACGTCCGAGTGAATCGGGTGTCAGGTCTTCCGGCTCTACATGGGCCAGATCGTTGCGGTTGAGGTAGGAAATCGCCAGCTCACGGAAAATGTAGTCGAGGATCGATGTCGACATCTTGATCGTGTCATTGCCTTCGACGATACCGCTCGGCTCGAACCGAGTGAAGGTGTAAGCCTCGACAAATTCTTCCAGCGGCACGCCATATTGCAGGCCGATGGAGATAGCGATGGCAAAGTTGTTCATCAGTGACCGGAAGGCAGCGCCTTCCTTGTGCATGTCGATGAATATCTCACCGACCCCGCCGTCTTCGTATTCACCGGTGCGCAGATAGACCTTGTGACCACCAACGATGGCTTTCTGGGTATATCCCTTGCGGCGGTGGGGGAGGCGGCGGCGCTCTGTAATGTACTTCTCGACAATGCGTTCGGCGATCAGGGGCGCGCGCTCAACCTGCGGGCGCTCCATGATGTCTTCGACATCGTCGTCTTCTTCCAGCACCTGAGCATTCAGCGGCTGTGACAGTTTCGAGCCGTCGCGATACAGCGCGTTGGCTTTCAGGCCGAGACGCCAGGACAGCAGATAGGCGTCCTTGCAGTCTTCAACCGTCGCTGAATTCGGCATGTTGATGGTCTTCGAGATCGCACCTGAGATAAACGGCTGTGCTGCCGCCATCATCAGGATGTGGCTGTCGACAGACAACGCCCGTTTGCCAAGACGGCCACAGGGATTGGCGCAATCAAAGACATGCAGATGCTCGTCTCTGATATGCGGCGCGCCTTCCAGTGTCATGGCGCCACAGCAATAGATATTGGCGGCATCGACTTCTTCCCGGGAGAAGCCGAGGGCTTCCATCATGTCAAAAGCGGGATCTTCCAGTTCGGCTTCGTCAATACCGAGATTGTCGCGACAGAACTCCATGCCGAGACCGTATTTGTTGAAAACAAACCGGACATCGAAGGCACTGGCCAGTGATGCTTCAACCCGTGCCAGCGCAGCATCGTCAAAGCCTTCCTTCTTCAGGGCTTCATGATTGATGCCCGGTGCATCCTTCAGCGTACCGTGGCCAACGGCATAATCGACAATGTCGTTTGTCTGTTCATCGGTATAGCCGAGGGTGGCCAGTGCGGCGGGAACTGTCCGGTTGATGATCTTGAAGTAACCGCCACCGGCCAGCTTCTTGAATTTCACCAGGGCAAAATCAGGCTCAATACCGGTGGTGTCGCAATCCATCACCAGACCGATCGTGCCGGTCGGGGCAATGACGCTGGCCTGTGCATTGCGATAGCCGTGCATCTCACCAAGTTCGACAGCGCGGTCCCAGGAGTCGGCGGCCGCGGCGGCAATGTTCTGGTCCGGGCAGTTTTCGATATCCAGCGGCACCGGAGTGATTTCGAGACCTTCATAGTCATCGCTCAAACCGTGCGCGGCGGCGCGGTGATTGCGCATGACACGCAGCATGACATCGGCATTCTCCGCATAACCGGGGAAGGCCCCCAGTTCCTGTGCCATTTCGGCCGAGGTCGCGTAGGAGTCACCGGTAAGAACGGCTGTCAGGGCACCACAGAGCGCCCGGCCTTCCGGGCTGTCATAGCCAAGGCCACCGGCCATCAGCAGGCCGCCGATATTGGCGTAACCAAGGCCCAGCGTCCGGTAGCGATAGGAAAGCTCTGCGATCTCTTTTGACGGGAACTGCGCCATCAGTACGGCGATTTCCAGCGTCACCGTCCAGAGACGAATGGCGTGACGGTATTCATCAAGTCTGAAGGTGCCGTCCTTGGAACGGAAAGCCAGCAGGTTCAGCGAGGCAAGGTTACAGGCCGTATCGTCAAGGAACATGTATTCCGAGCAGGGATTAGACGCATTGATCCGGCCGGAATTGGCACAGGTATGCCACTCGTTGATTGTCGTATCATATTGCAGACCCGGATCTGCACACTGCCAGGCGGCTTCTGCAATGGATTCCCAGAGCTGCGCAGCGGGCAGGGTCTTGGCGGTCTTGCCGTCGGTGCGGCGGATCAGATTCCAGTCACTGTCATTTTCGACAGCCTTGAAGAAATCATTCGTGATCCGGACCGAATTGTTTGAATTCTGACCCGACACCGTCAGATAGGCGTCTGAATCCCAGTCTGTGTCATAGACTTCGAAATCAATGGCCGTATAGCCCTGACGGGCGAATTCGATGACGCGCTGGATATAATTTTCCGGCAGCATGGATTTGCGCGCAGAAATGATTGATTTCTTGAGGACGGAATTCTTCTTCGGATCAAGCCGGTCCTTGCCTGCCATCTCGTCGGTATTGCAGGCCGCCATGATATCCGTGAGATGCTGGCGTGAAATCTTCGAGCCGGTCACCAGAGCAGCAACCTTGCGCTCTTCGACAACCTTCCAGTTGATATATTCCTCGATGTCCGGGTGGTCGATGTCGACCGTGACCATTTTGGCCGCCCGGCGTGTCGTGCCGCCGGACTTGATGGCACCGGCAGCGCGATCACCGATTTTCAGGAAGCTCATCAGCCCGGAAGACCGTCCGCCACCTGAAAGGGGTTCGCTGGCACCGCGAATTTTCGAGAAGTTCGATCCCGTTCCCGAACCATATTTGAACAGGCGCGCTTCACGGGTCCACAGATCCATGATGCCGCCATCATTTACCAGATCATCGCTGACCGACTGGATGAAGCAGGCATGTGGCTGCGGATGTTCATAAGCCGAGTTTGATTTCGTCAGCTTGCCGGTGCGGAAATCAACATAGTGATGTCCCTGACTCGGCCCATCAATGCCATAGGCCCAGTGCAGGCCGGTATTGAACCATTGCGGTGAGTTCGGGGCACCCATCTGACGGGCCAGCATGAAGCGCATTTCATCGTAATAGGCGCGGGCATCATCTTCCGAATCGAAATATCCGCCTTTCCAGCCCCAGTAGGTCCAGGTACCGGCAAGACGGTCAAAAACCTGCTTTGATGAGGTTTCTCCACCGAACTGATCTTCTTTCGCCATGCCTTTCATGGCCGGCTTGTCGGGTTCGGAGCGCCAGAGGAATTCAGGAACGTCTTCTTCTGGGACTTTTTTCAGGTGAGCGGGGATGCCTGCCTTGCGGAAATATTTCTGCGCGAGAACGTCGCTTGCAACCTGTGACCAGCTTGCCGGAACTTCGACATCGTCCGCCTTGAAAACGACCGAGCCATCAGGGTTGCGGATTTCGCTGGTGGTGAAGGTGAAATCAATGAGGTCGTAAGGTGAGGTCTCTGATTTCGTGAAACAACGTTCGATTCGCATGCTTTCCCCGACTCCGGATGCTTGAGTTTTCCCCAGTCTGCGCCAAGGCGGCGCTTGACCCCGAACCGGTGCGGCAACTATATTTTGTGCGCGTCGGCGGGGTCAGCCACAACATTATGAAAAACAGCTAATCGGCGCAAGGTTAAAATTAAATAAAGAAAAGCCCGCACCAAAGACGCGGTTAATAATTCCCTAAAATTTTATCGAAAATCAAAAGCTTGGAAAGTAGAGCTTCCAAGACTAGGAAAGTAATCAGCTGATTTCGGCCAAAGGCAGGTTGGTCAGAAGGTTCTGAGGTTTCAGCTTGAGAACTTTTCCCGAAGTCATTGCTATCGCGCAATAGACAGGCTTTCCGGCGATGTCCGGACGCATGTTTCTGCTGTCCCGGAATTCCAGTCTGAATAGTGACAACAGACGTTCCATTTCTGCTTCACCGACCTCTCGACCGTTATAAAGAGTCGTCAGCAGCTGATTCGCTTCAGCGTCAAAACCGACATACCAGACCCAGGACTGATCACTGATTCGGCGTACCGGCTGAATGGAGATGTCGATATCGAGAAAATGGCGCACCCATTTTTCCAGAACCCGGCAGAGGGCATCCAGCCCGGCAGAGGCGAAAGTGAGGCTGAGGACGGTATCATGTTGCTCCGACCGGCCCCAATAAAGGTCGGCATTGTCCTCATCCAGAACATCCAGTGAAACCGATCGCATATCTGTCTGTGCCTCGGCGATCAGGCGCCCGAGATTTCCAAACCCCCCGGTCCTGGCGAACATCTGCACGGTTTCCTCATCGGCGACCATGACCTGGCCTTCCGAAAGGGTGACGTTCTGTGACCGGAACAGCAGTTCGGCGGCCCGGGCTTCGAGGGCAGGGGGAGACTCCCCAAGAATATGGCGGGTTATCAGGGCGGCCATCTGGTCGATAAAGACGGGCGGCACCCTGATCGGGCGACCGTCAAAGAGTCCGGCATAAGCAGCTTCCAGTGACCCGGCTGCAATCACATGATCCCGAAAACCAAACATGATTCGGAAGTTGTCGGCAGCATCCGCATCTGCCAGGGCGGAATATTCGGCTTCGCTGACCGCACGCAGCGGATTTTCCATCAATGCAGCATGCAGGTTGCGTTCTGCGTCACAGGATTCGGGTATCGGTGCCAGTTCCGGGCGCATCAGATAGGCGCGCCACAGGTCATCTGTTGCGGTCAGCCGGTTGTCGGCTGTCCGTCCGGTAAGGGCGAATCCGCTATCCTTCCAGAAATCAGGCATGTGAGTCTTATCGCGAGAAGCTGCACCAATGTCCAGCGACTGATCACGGCTGGACACCAATGGTGAGGGAATGCGATATTCACGCCTCCAAATTATCTACCTCAACGGGATCAGCATGGCAGGCATCGGTACATTGCTTTACACGAAGTTCAAGGGCTCGCTGAAAGGCGAGGACTCCTTCGGCAACAAATATTATTTCGAGAAGTCACCGCCTGAGAGCCGGCGCGCCAAGCGCTGGGTGTTGTTCAAGGGAGAGGTCGAAGCCTCCAAGGTGCCGGCTGAATGGCATGCCTGGCTGCATTACACGGTGGATGAGCCAATTGAGGCGGTCCGTCGTGACTGGCAGCAACCGCACCTGCCGAATCTGACGGGCACCTCCCTGGCCTATCGGCCGTCCGGCTCTGATTACCGGGGTGGCAAGCGGGATCACGCGACAGGCGATTATGAAGCCTGGACCCCGAACTGAAGCTGCGGGCTGACCGGTGAAACGCGGTGAACTCCAGCAGGCATTGATCGGGGGACTGGTTGTCCTCCTTGCAGGGCTGTTTTTTGTTTACGCCTATTCAGGACAGAGATCACTTCGCAGCGGTGGCGCCGGATATGATGTTACGGCAACTTTTTCACGCGTCGATGGCCTGTCGAAGGGGGCGGAAGTCCGGCTCGGTGGTATCCGGATCGGCGGCGTTGAATCGATGCGTCTGACGGAGCTGAAACGCGCTGAAGTGACCATGAGAATTCAGAATTCGGTCGAAATTCCGTCAGATTCGTCTGCCGTTATTCTGTCTGACGGTCTGGTGGGTGCGAAATTCATCGAACTGGACCCGGGCGGAGCCGAAAAGATGCTGACAGCAGGAGATCACCTGCGGCACACACAGGGTTCGATCATTATCGAGGAATTGATGGAACTCATCATCGGGCAGATCAAATCCCGGCAGGCCAGTCTGGCGGCAACGGAAAAGCAAGGCGAGGGAAATTAATGGGCCGCAATCTTATCGAAAGCATTATGGGGGCAGTGGTTCTGGTTATTGCCGGACTGTTCATGCTGGTGGCCTATAATACAGTCTCGTTTGCGCCGGATCGTGGATACGAGCTTACAGCAAACTTTCTGAAGGTAGGCGGCCTGCAGCGTGGAAATGATGTCCGGATTGCCGGAATCAAGATCGGTACGGTTGTCGATCAGTCGCTGGACCCGGTTACCTATGATGCGATTATTCGCATCAATGTGAATGAGGAAGTCAGGCTGCCAGTTGATACCGTCGCATCGATTGCCAGCGAAGGGTTGCTGGGCGGTGCTTATCTGCAACTGAAGCCCGGCTCTGCGACAGAGATGCTGGCGGCCGGTGGCATGATTGAACAAACCAAGGACTTCAAAGCCTTTGAAGAACAGGTCGGCGAGGTGATCTTTCTTGCGACCGGTGCCGGAAACTGATCGCAGAAATGCCTGAGATGATGTCACGTTCAGGTGCACGACGGATTACCGCGCTGATGGTTGCTGTGGCAGCGCTGATGACTGGTGCTGTTCAGCCGGTTCCGGCGCAGACTCCGCCAGTGCAGTCAGAACGGCCGATGGTCGGTAATGACGAGACAATGGTTGATTACCCCATCGCGGTCTTACAGACGCTTGATAAAGTGACGGGCAGAATTTCAACCCTGCGCGTGCCGGTTGGTGACTCTGCGCGCTTCGGTACATTAACAATTGTGCCGAGAGCCTGTCGCAAACGACCGCCAGAAGAATTCCCTGAAAGCGCCGGCTTTCTGGAGATCGATGATGCGCCGCCTGCCGGTCAGCCGCGTCGGGTCTTCACCGGGTGGATGTTTGCATCCTCTCCGGCGATTTCTGCCATGGAGCACCCGGTTTTTGATGTCTGGGTAAGAGACTGTATTGCCGAAGACCCGGCAAAACAGGATCAGCCCGCCGAAGGGGCATCCGGTTCCAACTGACGTAAATAATCGAGCGGATTTGTCAGTTCACGGGGGAACGAAGCGCGTCGTTCCATCGCATCGCCAAGCATTTTCAGATAATTTCTGCGGGGGATCTCGATTACACCAAATCGTGCGAGATGGTTGGTGACAAACTGGGTGTCCAGAAGGCTGTAGCCGCCGGCGCGGAGGCGGGCGACCAGATGGGCCAGAGCGACCTTGCTGGCATTGGTCTGGCGGGAAAACATGCTTTCGCCAAAAAATGCGGAACCGAGTGAAACACCATATAGCCCGCCGACCAGGTCTGTTCCGTTCCAGCATTCAATTGAATGGGCGCAATTGATGGCAAACAGATCGGAATAGAGCCGGACGATCTCCTCATTGATCCATGTGTCCGGACGGTCTTCGGTCGGTTCTGCGCATAGTCGCATCACATCCTCGAAGGCCTGATCGCAGGTCACACGGAAGTCTCCGCGCCGAATGACCCGGCGCAGTTTCTTTGGCAGGTGAAAGCTGTCGAGCGGTAATATTCCACGCATATCAGGATCGACCCAGTAAAGTGTCGGGTCGTCACTGGTTTCCGCCATCGGGAAAATTCCCGCAGCGTAGGCGCGTAAAAGTATCTCTGCCGTTAACTGTGACATTCGTGAAGTCTAACGGTCATCGCGCGGCATGTCAGCGCCCGGTGAGGGGATCAGTTCTGATCTTCCTGATCGCCCTGAACACGCTGTGCAAGAGCTGCCGCCATGAAGGCATCGATATCCCCGTCCAGAACGGCCTGGGTATTCGATGTTTCAACATTTGTCCGCAGGTCTTTTACCATCTGATAGGGCTGCAAGACGTAGGAACGAATCTGATGCCCCCAGCCGATATCCGATTTTGTATCCTCGACAGCCTGTGCTGCGGCTTCCCGAATCTGCAATTCCCGTTCATAAAGACGGGCACGCAGCATCTCCATCGCCGCAGCCTTGTTCTTGTGCTGGGAGCGATCGTTCTGACATTGCACGACAATACCGGTTGGCAGATGGGTGATACGAACAGCAGAGTCAGTTCGGTTGACGTGCTGACCACCGGCACCGGATGCACGGTAGGTATCAATCCGCAGGTCTTTGTCCTCAACGACAATATCGATTCGATCATCAATGACCGGATAAACCCAGACACTGGCAAAACTGGTATGGCGGCGTGCGGATGAATCATAAGGGCTGATCCGTACCAGACGATGAACACCACTTTCGGTTTTCATCCAGCCATAGGCATTATCACCCTTCAGGACGACTGTGGCTGACTTGATACCAGCTTCTTCACCGGGGCTTTCTTCGAGATACTCGGTTTTGCAGCCATGTTTTTCACCCCAGCGGAGATACATGCGTAACAGCATTTCTGCCCAGTCCTGCGCCTCTGTACCCCCGGCACCGGCATGAACTTCGACGTAGCAGTGATTACCGTCGGCTTCCCCGGATAACAGGGTCTCCAGGCGTTTCATCTCAGCGGTTTCGGCGAGCGTGTTCAGTGAAGCTGCCGCTTCGGTGATCATCTCTTCATCACCTTCGGCCTCAGCCATCTCGATCAGTTCACTGATCTCGGAAAGCTCATTCGACACATCGTCAACGGACCCCACAAGGGCATCCAGACGGTTGCGATCCCGCATGATCGCCTGTGCCTTTTCCGGGTCATTCCAGAGGTCCGGATCTTCAGCAAGTGCGTTCAGTTCGTCGAGTTTTGTACGTGCGTCATCCTTGTCAAAGACGCCCCCTTAGCAGTTCCAGCGACTGCTCAATGGCGTTAACAACGGACTGCAACTCTGCACGCATGATATGCTCCCTGTATGATTGCGCGGGATTGTCTGCGTGTAGCGGCGCATGTCAACCGCAGACCGCCAAATCAGGGGATTATCCCGTGCCGGGCTCCAGAGGAAAGCTGAAGGTGATGGTAGTGCCCTTGTTCAGCTTGCTCCGTAGCGACACAGAGCCGCCATGCTGCTCGACGAGGCGTTTGCATATGGCGAGGCCGAGGCCGGTGCCTGCATGGGTTACCGTCGAATCATGACGTACCTGACCAAAGGGTTCGAGAACGAGATCAAAATCTTCCTCTGCGATCCCGATACCGGTGTCGGCAACGGCAAGCGTGAATGCGGTATCGTCGCAGCCCAGTGTTATCGTTACCGAGCCACCGGCCGGGGTAAAGCGGATGGCATTCGACAGTGCGTTGAGGACGATCTGTCGCAAATGTCGCTTGTCAGCCCTGAGATCGGGAAGGCCGGGTTGTGTTACCAGCTCCAGGCTCAGTTTTTTGTCATCGGCCTGTGTGCGCATCATGCTGATGCAGCCGGTACAGACAGACGCAACATCTACAACTTCGAGATGCAGGTCGATCTCGCCCGATTCCACCCGGGAGATATCGAGAATGTCATTGATAACACTCAGAAGATGTCGTGCAGAATGGAGAATATCGCCTGCATATTCGGTGTATTTTGACGTCTTATGGGCACCAAAAACTTCTGTTTTGATAATTTCAGCAAAGCCGATGATCGAATTGAGCGGCGTTCTCAGTTCATGACTCATATTGGCCAGAAATTCTGACTTCACCTTGTTTGCACGTTCTGCCTGAATCAGGGCGACCTTGCGCTGCTGCTCTGCCAGCTTCTGTTCTGTGATATCCCGGCCGACAGCCTGAATTTCCAGAAGATGTCCATTTGTATCGAACAGTCCGCGTTTTGACCATTGTACCCAGACCGTATTTCCCTGAGCATTCTCCGTACAGGTTTCGAAATGGGCAAGAGGGGATTGTGGTGTCAGTTTATCATGCAATTCCATGAGCGTTTGCAGAGCTTCAGGTGACATTCCTGCATAGGCGGATGTGCCGATCAGGTCTTCCCGGCGCACATTGTTGAAGCTGCAATAGGCGTCATTTACGAAGGTCCGGACACCCTTGCTGTCATACCGGCTGACCAGTTCCATCTGGTCTTCGACCACCGCGTGATAACGTGCATTGGTTTTGCGGATTTCATCATCAGCAAGAAGCAGCTCAAGCGTACTGGCGGCCCGCATGCTGGCGATCTCAAGAACCCGCCTCAATTCATCGGTGTTGCTCATCGGTTTTTTGCTCATCACCGACAGGACACCGAGGGGAAGATGTGATGATGAGCGTAGTATTGTGCCGACATATGAATCTATATTCATGTCGGCCAGCTGGTCATCTTCGGGAAATAATGCGGCAACGCCCTGAGAGAAACAGCAGGTCGTTTCATTCAGGACATTCTCGCAGGGTGTCCCCTTCAGGGAATAGCGGAAATTATCCAGTGGCTGGCCATCGGCGATGAATGCCAGCGTATCGACGTAGGTTGTCGTACGGGAATCAAGTTTTCCGACAAAGGCAAAGTCCACATTGAAGATGCCATGAATTTCCGCCAGCAACGCGCCAAAAAAATTGTCGACATCATTGCTGTGATGTCGCGCCAGAAATGCGAGTATCTGGTCAACAGAGGTCTGGGGTGTCGTCTGCATCGCCATGTTCCATTTGAAAATCTGATGTATGTCAGCTTTTCACAAGACATTACCCTAATCGTTTCAAGCGCGCTGTCGACAGATTAACCCGTATTCATAATCAAAGTCTGATGTCGGTCCTTTTCCGGGTCAGTACAGGCCGCCTGTCGAAGGCTTCGGCATGTTCAGCATGGGCTGAGAAGAGCTTCCCGGTGCGCCGGTGCCTGAAATCTCGGTTTCGCCGCCACTGATCAGGACGCTGTCCGTATCGGAAGGGGAGGTGTCGGGTTTGAAGGCCTCAAGGATGACATTGTCGTCACCAATCCGGGCGACACGACCGGTCTTGCCATCGATACGAACCAGCCGGATACCGCTTGGTACCCGGAACGGGATTGCGGGCTTGTTGGCCAGTGCCTGTTTCATGAAATCACGGAAGATCGGAACAGCAACAGCTGACCCGGCTTCTCCGCGGCCCAGTGATGACGGTTCGTCAAACCCGGTATAGACGCCGACGGCAAGATCGGGTGCAAAGCCGACGAACCAGGCATCTACATAGTCGTTGGTTGTCCCGGTTTTGCCAGCAAGCGGTTTGCCCACGGCACGCAGCTTGGCCCCGGTTCCGCGTTCCACCACACCCTGAAGCATGGAGACGATCTGATAGGCGCTTTCCGGCGAGGTAACAGTTTCCCGTGTATCCGGTAACAACGGCACTGCCATGCCATCATGCCATTCACTTGCCGTACAGGTGGCGCAGGAACGTTCATCATGGCGAAAGACGACTTTTCCGGTGCGGTCCTGAATGCGATCAATCAGGGTCGGGGTGATCCGCTTGCCGCCGTTGACGAGCATCGCATAGCCCGTGGTCATGCGCATCAGCGTGGTTTCGACAGAGCCGAGTGAAGCGGCAAGTGTGCGCTGCATGTCGCGCACAATACCAAAGCGTATGGCCGTTTCGGCGACCACATCCATACCGATGGTTTGAGCCAAGCGCACGGTCATCAGGTTTCGGGATTTTTCAATGCCCAGGCGCATGGTGGAAGGACCGTAAAACCGGTTTGAATAGTTCGCCGGTTTCCATTTTCCGAGGCCAGCGCCCTGGTCGATGACAAAGGGAGCGTCAAGGATACGGGTGGCCGGCGTAAAGCCACGTTCCAGTGCAGCGAGGTAGACAAATGGCTTGAACGAGGATCCCGGCTGTCGCAATGCCTGTGTCACCCGGTTGAACTGGCTTCTGGCAAAGGAGAAGCCCCCGGCCATAGCCAGTACCCGTCCGGTATGCGGATCCATTGCAACAAGACCACCATCAACTTTTGGCGGCTGACGCAGGGCGTAGGTCGAGGCGGGGTAGTCCTTGCCTTCGTCGTCTTTGGTCACCGTCTCAACAATGATGATATCGCCAATGCTGACAACATCTGTGACTGCGCTGATACGCGGGCCACGTTCGTTCTCGCTGACATAGGCGCGGGCCCAGGTGACCTCCTGCAGGGGCAGGGTGCCATCGCTGCCGTCGGCAAACCCGAGACGCGCGGATTTCTCATCTGCCTCCAGAACCACAGCACGTACCCATGGCGCGAGCCATGGCTCAGGGTCCAGTTCGGCGAGGCGTTTTGCCCAGTCACCGGCAACAGAGTCGAGACGGGCTGCAGCACCCCGCCAGCCATGACGTCGATCATACTCGACAAGGCCCTCACGCAGTGCCTGCTGTGCCTGCAACTGCATTTCCGGATCGAGTGTCGTATGGACGGCAAGCCCCCCCTCGTATAATCCGGCCTCGCCGTACCTGCCGAGCAGTTCGCGACGGACTTCCTCGGCAAAGAAGGCAGCGTCAAAGACCTGGTTTGCTTCCCGGTCGACGACATCAATCGGCTGAAGTCTGGCCCGTTCAGCGGTGCGTGCATCAAGATAGCCATCTTCCTGCATCCGTCCGATCACATAATTACGGCGGATAAGGGCGGCTTCCGGTTTCCGGATCGGATGATAATTGTTCGGGGCTTTCGGCAATCCGGCCAGAAAGGCGGCATCGGATACGGTCAGTTCATCCAGTGACTTGTTAAAATAATTCAGGGCTGCGGCGGCAACCCCGTAGGCCCCGTAGCCGAGATAGATTTCGTTCAGATAGAGTTCCAGAATATGCGTTTTGGAGAAGGCTTTCTCTATCCGGATAGCCAGAATGGCTTCCTTGATCTTGCGCTCCAGAGAAGTTTCGTTGGTCAGCAGGAAATTCTTTGCGACCTGTTGCGTGATGGTCGATGCCCCGACGGGACGGCGTCCGCTGCCAAGATTCTTGAGATTGGTCACGACAGCGCGGGCAATGCCGATAACGTCGACACCAAAATGCTCATAGTAATGCTGGTCTTCTGCAGAGATGAAGGCCTGCTTTACCACATCCGGAATTGTTTCAATCGGAACGAAGGAGCGATGCTGCTTGGCAAACTCTGCAATCAGGCGACCGTCGCCAGCATGAACGCGGGTCATGATTGGCGGCTGATAGTCTGCGAGCTGACGATAATCCGGCAGCCCCTTGCCGTAATGCATGAAAACGGCAAAAGCGGCACCAATACCGATGATGCCGAACAGGCAGCAAAGTCCGAGCGAGTAGAGAAAGAAACGTTTCATATATGCGCAGCAACCAGTTTGATGACATCAGTCAGCCTGCCGAAAATGGCAAGCTGATGGCGATTGCACTTATTACCATCCTGAACGCGCAGAGGCACAGAATAGTTCCCGGCTGGCTTGGTATATCGCCAGATTTTATCGAATTTTCCGGGATAGAGTGAGTGATTTATCTCTGCGCCAGAGCATCAAGGCTGAACCATTCGTCAATTGCGCTGACAATTGCACCGGCGACCTTGCGGTGATGATTCGGCGAAAGCAGGTTTTTTTCATCGGTCCGGTTCGATAAATGACCGAGTTCGATCAGGACCGAGGGAATGTCCGGGGCTGTGAGAACAGCAAATCCGGCGAAGCGGTGAGACCGGTTGACCATTGCAGTGGCAGAAGACATGCGGTCTGCAAGGCGGTTCGCAAAGCGTTTTGAATAATCCATCGTTTCACGCCGTGCCAGGTCAATCAGAATGCTTGCGACCTCGGTATCTTCCTCGTTCAGGTCAATTCCCCCGATGAGGTCGGCCTTGTTCTCCTTGGCAGCGAGAGCGGCGGCTTCCTTATCTGAAGCCTTCTCTGACAGCGTGTAGATGGAAGCACCACGTGCAGACCGATTGGTTGAAGCATCTGCGTGAATGGACAGAAACAGATCGGCGTCATGGTCGCGTGCGATCTGCACCCGTTCGCGAAGCCGGATGAATGAATCGGTGTCACGTGTCAGCACAACTTCATAACGACCGGTTCTTTTGAGGGCATCGCGAAGTCGCCGGCCAAAGGCCAGGACAATATCTTTCTCATACCGGTTGCCGACACTTATCGCACCGGGGTCTTTGCCACCATGGCCGGGGTCAATGACGATCCGTTTGCGCTTTGGCTTTACCCGAGGACGGGGAGAGGTCGCGGCATAATCAAGACGATTGGAGGCAACAAACTCCTCGCGGGAGGTTTCTTTCAGGTCAATTACCAGGCGATGTTGTGCGTTGCCGCTTGGGGGCAGCAGAAAAGATTTTTTGACTTCGGCAGGTCTGTCCAGATCAACCACAAGACGGACACCGCCGTCGTTTCGGGCGCCAAACCTTATGGAATCGATCAGGCCCGCAGGTTTTGTATGGCGAGTCGCATCTTCCAGCCATTCTGCATTCTGCAGATCAACAACAATACGATAGGGATTGTTCAGAGTGAAGATTTCATAGGACACGGTTTCAGTCATGTCGATAACAAGTCGTGTCATATCAGCACTTTGGCCGGTTCTGATACCTGTCGCGACAGTGTTTGGTGTTTCCGCAGCGGAACTGGTGACGCTGACGATCAGCGCACTCAGAAACAGAAACAAACGAATGAAACGGCCCATGACGATCCAAAAACAACCGGAGTTCGACTCAAGGTTTATATATTGTCGGTTAAATCTTTGTAAGTCTTTCAGAAAACTTCCGGGAATCCTGTATATCACCCGAATTTTCGATACTTATCCGGCGGTTTCCTGCGCCCGGTGCTTTTTCGTTGTCGATTGGCGAAGCCGCGTCTATTTTGCACCATCAGATTTGGGTAAAACGTTCGCCGGATTGACGATAACGTCTTCTGCCAACAACGTGAGGCGCAAGCCAGCCTGAAACTGCCGAGAGTAAGTCAGATCAGAACATGACGCGGAGTAAGGGCCAATTACTGGCTGCCGCGGGTCGGGTCTGGCGCTCAACCAGTTTTAAAAAGGGGCGGGACGCACAGTCCGTTCGCATCAATGATGACGTATACCGAAGCACATAATCTCTTCTGTACCGTTTCGATTGCGGCCGCAAACGGCGTTCCCCTGCTGCACAGGACGCGCCGTCCATCATCTTTAAACAGAATGATGCCGCGAGCGCTCAGGAGAATGGATTTTAATGGTAAAGCGCATGCTGATAGATGCCACCCACCCGGAAGAGACCCGGGTTGTGGTGGTCAATGGAACGAAATTAGAAGAATTTGACGTAGAAGCCGCATCAAAGCGGCAACTTAAAGGAAATATTTATCTGGCAAAGGTGACGCGGGTAGAACCCTCGCTTCAGGCTGCCTTTGTCGATTACGGCGGCAACCGTCACGGTTTCCTCGCCTTCAGTGAAATTCACCCTGATTACTACCAGATTCCCGTTGCTGACCGTGAAGCTCTTATGGCCGAGGTCAAAACTGAATCAAACGAAGACAATGATTCGGGTGGCGATGAGGCCGGTGAGGGCAATGTCGATGTTGTCGGCGGCGATGACACGGACGAGATCGAGATTGAGTCCGAGAAAAGACGGACCCGGAATATCCGGTCCTATAAAATTCAGGAAGTCATCAAACGCCGTCAGGTTCTGCTGGTCCAGGTTGTGAAGGAAGAGCGCGGCAACAAGGGAGCCGCGCTGACCACCTACCTGTCACTCGCTGGCCGCTATGGCGTGCTGATGCCGAACACCTCCCGCGGTGGCGGTATTTCCCGCAAGATCACCAATGTTGCTGACCGCAAGCGTCTGAAGACAATCATTTCGGATCTGAAGATGCCGGAAGGCATGGCCGTCATCATCCGTACCGCCGGTGCGGAACGGACGAAGGCCGAGATTCGCCGGGATTGTGAGTATCTGCTGCGGACCTGGGATGAAGTCCGGGAACTTACGCTGGGCTCTACGGCGCCGAGCCTGGTTTATGAGGAAGGTTCGCTGATCAAGCGGTCTCTGCGAGATATCTATTCCAAGGATATCGAGGAAGTGATCGTCGACGGCGATGAAGGCTACAAGAACGCCAAAGACTTCATGAAAACGCTGATGCCAAGCCACGCCAAGAAGGTGAAGCGGTATGGCAAGGAGGAAAGCCTTCCTCTGCTGCAGCGTTACCAGATCGAATCACAGCTGGATTCGATGCATCAGCCGACAGTCCAGCTGCGGTCGGGCGGCTATATTGTCATCAATCCGACAGAAGCTCTGGTCTCGATTGACGTTAACTCAGGTCGTTCGACCCGGGAACGGAACATCGAGGAAACCGCATACCGTACGAATATTGAGGCTGCCGAGGAAATTGCCCGACAATTGCGCCTGCGCGACCTGTCCGGTCTGATCGTAATCGATTTTATCGATATGGAAGAAAACCGGAACCAGCATGCTGTTGAACGCAAGCTGAAAGATGCCATGCGCAATGACCGTGCGCGAATCCAGATCGGACGGATCAGTGTTTTCGGTCTGCTGGAGCTGTCGCGTCAGCGGCTGCGTCCGAGTTTCCTTGAGAACAGTTCAGCCGTATGCCCGCATTGTGGTGGCAGCGGCCATGTCCGGACGGTTGATTCGTCAGCTCTGCAGATGCTGCGTGTCCTTGAAGAAGAGGGGATGAAGCGTAAGTCATCCGAACTGTCGATCTGGATGCCGACCCCTGTAGCTCTGTTCATTCTGAACCAGAAACGTTCGGCCCTGACGGATATCGAGGCGCGGTTTGGCCTGTCGATCAATGTGCTTGGCGATGACAGCCTGATTGCACCGGACCACCGGATCGAGCGGGTACGGGGCAGTGACAATCAGAATGCACCGGCAGAAGAGAGCCGGTCGCCTGATACCGCATCAGATGATGAGGGTGAATCGAAACCACCGCGCAGACGCCGTCGCCGTCGCGGCGGTCGTCAGTCTCAGGACAACGACAATACGCCGGATTCGGAAGAGAATGCGTCGAATCAGAGCGATGATGGCGATAGTGACGGTGATGACTCGGAAAACACCTCTAATGATAATTCTGAGGGAACCGATTCCGAAGGTCGTCCGCGCAAACGCCGGCGTCGCGGTAAGCGCGGCGGTCGCAAGCGGGGTCGTCGTGATGGAGCGGATGGTGAAACGAACGAAGATGGTTCGGAATCGAATGATGCCGCTGCTGAAAATGACAGCAACGCATCCGATGATGCTGCCGGTGCGGACGAGAATAGCGAACAGGCTGCAGCCAGCGAACCGGCAACTGAGTCCGGGGAGACAGCAGACGCCGGAAGTTCTGCCGATGTAACTGCTGACGAGGCTGAATCTGCTGAGCCGGTGAAGAAACCCCGCCGCAGATCACGGGCCCGCAAGAAGCCGGTTGAAACTGATGCGGAAGCAACGCCGGCTGAAGCAGACACAGCGGCGCCGGAAGAGACCCCGGCAGTTGCGGCAGAAGCTGATAATCCGGAAGCAGAAACTCCGGCTGCTGAAGTCGAAGAGAAGCCTAAGCGCAAGCGGGCGCCACGGCGTCGCAAACCCGCAGCAGCAAAGTCGGAACCGGCTGCTGACGAGGCAACAGCTGTTGCCGATGATGCACCGGCAACTGAGAAGGCTGCCGAAACAGCCGCTGAGCCAGAAGCACAGGCTGCTGAACCGGCGAAGCCTGAGGTAAAGGATGAACCGCCGGTCGCCGATCCGGCGGCTGAGGTCATAACGGTTGGTGATACGCCAGAAGAAGAGCGTCCGAGACGGCGCGGCTGGTGGAACCGGGTTATGGGTAAATAGTCGTCATATAATCCCCCGTCAGCCTCTGAGGCTGACGGGGTGACTATGATTTTGTTAGGCTTTTTGCAGCCAGTCTTTCAGATGTTCGCAGGCCGCGCTCATGGTGGCATCTGACCCCGCATAACTGAACCGGACATAGGCATCACCCCGTTGCGGATCGAAGTCGTTGCCGGGGGTGATGGCAATACCGGTATCCGCAAGCAGCCGGCGACAAAAATCTGCTGAGTTGTTCGTGAATTTGCTGACATTTGCATAAATGTAGAACGCCCCGTCCGGAGGCGCGATTTCTGTCAGCCCGGCCTGAGGCAGGCCGGTCATCAGAATGTCCCGGTTGATCGCATAACGTTTCAGATTTTCTTCAAGTTCCTCGTGACAGTCAAAGGCAGCAATCGCTGCGATCTGGGAAACTGTCGGGGGTGAGATAAAGAAGTTCTGCGCCAGACATTCAACGGAACGGGCAAGCTGTTCCGGCACGATCATCCAGCCAAGGCGCCAGCCCGTCATCGAGAAATACTTTGAGAAACTGTTGATGACAATCGCGTCGTTGCCATAGGCAAGGGCGGTGGTTGCCGGGCGGCCGTAATCGATCCCGTGATAGATTTCATCTGATATCAGGCGGATACCGTTTGCCTTGCAATACGCGTCGAGTGCGCCGAATTCTGCGGCGCTCAGAATTGTTCCGGCCGGGTTCGAGGGGCTGGCGACAATCAGACCATCCAGTTTCCGCCCGCTTTCCGACTGTGCCTTCTCAAGCAATTCGGGGGAGGGCTGGTAGCGGGTTTCCGGGCCGGATAGCAAATCGACAACTTCAATTCCCAGGGCAGTCAGGATATTGCGATAGGCCGGATAGCCGGGTGAGGCCAGGGCAACCCGGTCGCCGGCATCGAAAGCAGCCAGAAAGGCGAGGGTAAAGGCACCTGAAGAACCGGTGGTCACAACGATCCGGTCGGTTCCGACCTGAACGCCGTGTGTCCGGTGATAATGATCTGCGATTTTCTGGCGTAGTGCCGGCAGCCCGAACGCAACGGTATAGCCAACCTTGTCCGTGTCCAGTGCGGCACGGGCTGCAGCCAGCACGCCGGCTGGGGCCGATGTGTTCGGCTGACCGACCTCCAGATGAAAGACCGGTTTGCCCGCTGCCTCGCGGTCAGCGGCAGCCTGCATGACGTCCATGACAATAAAAGGGGGGACGGCACCCCGCAGAGACTTTTTCAACATGATGGTATCGCTGACTGGTTGTTATCTTGCGCCGATGGCAAGGCCGAAACCCCGGGCATCGGAAGTTGTCTGACAGGTTTCGGGGTCGCTCGGTAGCCCTTCCGGACACCAGGCTGCATTGACCCTGCCGATCAGGGCGACGGGCTGGGTTTTATGGCCCCGCTGACGCAATGTCTCGACGCGCGCGGGGCTGTCTCCTGTTTCATAGAAGGTAACATCAGGATTTCCTGCATGATGAACCCGTTTGGCGTCAACGGCATCCCTCAGGGTTTCCCCGCCGACAAGTGCGCGCAGGCTGACAGCGACCTGCGCAGTTGCAGCAGCTGAACCGCCGGTGGCTGCGGAGGCATAGTAGAAGTTTTGTGTATTTGTGTTGATCATCATCATCGGGCCCAGTGACATTGGCCCGCGTCCGCGATCACCCGGACGGGCGGCCAGCAGAATGCCTGTATCGGTGGCAATCCGGCCGGTTCCAAAGAGATTGTTCATGCTGAAGTTACAGGCAACGGCACCACCTTCCTTGTCGACCGCGACAAAGCTGCTGGCAGCCGGATTTTCAAGTACAGGACGGGCCGGAATGGCCAGGCTGGCCGGCGACGTGTGACGGGCAGAATCATAGGATGCGTAGCGACGCCGTGCTTCGGCATCGCCGATCACTGTCTGGAATGTCGTGTTGATGTTTCCGTCAGGCTGGATCCAGGACGACCGCTCGGCGAAGGCTATCATGGCTGCTTCCGCCAGCAGATGCGGGCGTTCAGATTCCGGTGCATCGGCGTAGCGGTCATCGACCGTCAGCATGCGCCAGATCGCAGCTTCAACGACACCGGCCCCTGCTGGGGGCGGGGCGAAGTACATAGTGTTCGGTGCAACCGGCACGGCGATGGCTTCACGCCACTGGGGGCGATAGTTTTTCAGGTCGTCGAAGCTGAGACTGCCGCCGACCGCGTTTGCTGCTTCGACAAGCTGGCGTGCAAGGACGCCACGATAGAATTCACCTGCTCCACCGCCCCGGATGCGGGCCAGTGTTGCGGCAAGGTCGATCTGTTTGACCAGATCACCTTCCTGAATGGGGTTTCCGTCCGGTCGTGCAAAGGCTTTGCGGCTTTCCGGATCTTCCAGCAGGGGGCCGGCAACCAGTGCCAGATCGCGCGCAAAGGCGCGGGAGGCCGTATAGCCAAACCGGGATAAACCTTCGGCCGGAGAAATAACCTGTGACCATTGCAGGCGACCAAACCGCGCATGCATGGCAGCCAGTCCGCGAACCGTTCCGGGCACGGCGTTCGCGCGTGTAGCGGAGGTCGCCGGCGAGGACGGAGCGGTCGCCAGAAAATCAAGGGCGACGGTCTGATAACGGTTCCGGTCATGTATCAGGCAAATTCCACCACCGCCGAGACCAGCCGTAGAAGGCTGGGTGACGGCCAGGGTAAAGCCCATGGCGGCGGCGGCATCGGCAGCTGTTCCACCAGCAGACAAAATGTCGCGCCCGACAGTAACGGACAAAGGTTCATCACCGGCGATCAGACCTGAGAAGCCTTCAACATGGCCAACCTGCCCGACCGGCGGGTCGGAAGACCCGCAGGCGGCAAGTGACAGAACCAGTGCGAGCGATGCTGCAGATTGACGGGCGATCTGTGCCCGTTTACCGTTGAACATGCTTGAAATCTTGAGATCTAATATCGTCATTGGACCGGTTTTGTTGAGTTCATCAAGAATTGTCGCCTGTTGTCGTCGACTATCCATTCTAGTCATTCTCTCTGTTATTGCAGTCTTTTCCCCGTTGCGGCAAGCAGCCCACGCGCAGGGGCTGGTCGATGCAGAGATATCAGAGATGATCCGGACTTATGCGGAACCGTTGATGGTGAGCGCAGGGCTGGATCCGCGGGCGGTTCGTATCTTCATCGTTAACCGGAACGAACTGAATGCCTTTGTCTCCGGCGGGCAAAATCTGTTCATAAATACAGGTTTGCTGACCCGGGCAGATAATGCAGGGCAGATTGTTGGCGTGATTGCCCATGAATTGGGACATATCGCGGGCGGGCATATTTCCCGTACCAATGAATCGATGGAAAGTGCAGGGACCAGTTCGCTTATTGCCGGAATTCTGGGTGTTGCTGCCGGACTGGCGACAGGCCGCGGTGATATCGGTGGGGCCGTGGCGGCGGCGGGTCAGGATATCGCCATCCGCGACTTCCTGAAATACAGCCGCAATCAGGAAAGCTCTGCCGATCAGGCGGGGATGCGTTATCTGGAGGCAAACGGTCTTTCTGCTGTCGGTATGTATCAGCTGATGAAGAAGCTGGAAGGTCAGGAACTGCTGCCAACCTCACGACAGAATGAATATGTGAGGTCGCATCCCCTTAGCAGTGACCGGGTTCTGTCCGTTGAAAGCTTCCTCCAGAGGTCGAAATTCACAGACACTCCCCTTCCGGACGGCTGGGAACTTAAATTCCAGCGGTCCAAGGCCAAGATTATCGGGTTCCTCGAATCGAAAAGCCGGGTTTATCGTTACTATCCGGAGAGCGATACGAGTGTGCCGGCCCGCTATGCGCAGGCAATTGCCGACTATCGTCGTAACGAGCTTGATACGGCTGTTCCGAAAATTGATGCGCTGATCGCTGAATATCCGTCAGATCCGTATTTCTGGGAACTGAAGGGCCAGATGCTGCTGGAACATGGCAAGATCATGCCATCGGTGGAAGCCCTGCGAAAAGCAGCCAGTCTGGCACCGGAGGCGATTCCGATTCGCGCCATGCTGGCACAGGGGTTGGTCGAGACAGGCAATCCCGCCTTGCTGGAAGAGGCTGTTGAAAATCTCAAGGCGCTGATCGTGGATGACCCGGGCAGTGCGGCTGCCTGGCGTCTGCTGGCGATTTCCTATGCCCGGCTGGGCAACGACGGGGCAAGCAGACTGGCATCGGCTGAACTGGCCCTTCTGCAGCGGGATGTTCCGGCAGCAAAACTCCACGCCAATGCTGCACTCAAGTTTTATGATAAGGGCACGCCAAGCTGGTTACGCGCCCAGGATATTCTGAATGCGGCTGACCTCAAGTAACCGCAGTCTGCGCCACATTGCGATCTGTGTCGGGCTGGTGACGTTGCTGGCGGCCTGTGATTCAGGTATCCGGCAATATGCGGCCTCGCCGGAAGGCGACATTGATTTTCTGACAGAAGATGCTGCCGGCCGGTTTGTTGCCGGAGCGGAAGTGCGCAGGCGTTCCGGGTTTTTCGATTCCGGTCTGGAAGGAATTTCCTTCGTACGGGTTGACGGAAAACCGGCAGTCAAGCTGTCGACACCGGGCAATGGCGGCGTGATTGGCCTGCTGACCAACCAGCCGTTGCTGGCAACACCCTATGCCGCATGGCAATGGCATCTGACATCTGGCCTTACCGAAGCGGACTGGCTGGCGATGCGCAGTCTCGGCGAAACTGATCATCCGGCGCGGGTGCTGGTCGGCTTTCGGCTGAATGGGTCTGGCTCGAATATCAGTCCCGGTTATCTGGGTGACGAGCTTCCCCCCCATGACCGGGCCATCACAATTGTGTGGTCAACACTGTCATCGCCGCCCGGCCGGATTGACCGTCGTGGGCCTTATGGCCGTCTGACATTGCGTCAGGGAGTTGGTCAGTTTGGTGAGTGGCAGGAAGAAAATATAGATTTATCAAAGATTTATGGAGAGATATGGCCTGAGGATAACTTGTCACAGGTCAATATTGCCTTTCTGGCGGTAGCCACGAGAGCGTCAAACCTGACGACCGAATCCGTGATCGATGGCCTGCGGGTTTATCGTTAGTCGGGCCTTGCCGCTCCGGTGACCCTCCACCAGAATAAGGCAACTTGATATTTGCAGGGACATTCTCATGATTTTTCGACCTGGCCTGATGGCCGCGATGCTTTTCACGCTGGTTTCGGTTTCACCGTTCAGTCTGGCGCAGGCTGACACGCTGACCGATGATCAGCGCAAGGAAATAGAATCGCTGGTTGAGAAGTATATTCTGGATAACCCGGGCATTGTCATGCGTGCGATCGAGAAGCTTCGCGAACAGCAGCGCCAGGCTGAAGAACAGCAGCGCATGAGCGCAATTTCCGGCAGCGGAAATGACCTTCGTTCGGATCCGATTACGCCGCCGGGCGGCAATCCGGATGGTGAGGTAACGGTTGTTGAATTCTTCGACTACAATTGCGGTTATTGTAAGCGTGTGTCACCGACCGTTGCTGCCCTGATTGAAGGCAACAGGGATGTGAAGGTGATCTACAAGGAATTTCCGATTCTGGGTGATGCCTCGATTGAAGCGGCAAAGGGAGCCATGGCGGCTGTCCGGCAGGGTAAATACCATGAAATGCATGAGGGCCTGATGAATCATCGTGGCCGGGTAACCGCAGCAACCGTGATGTCGGTCGCGAAAGCTCTGGGACTGGATACCGAGCAGCTTGACCGGGACATGAAGGACCCTGAAATACAGAGTGCCATTGAACGTAATTATGCCCTGGCCCAGAATCTCGGCATTACCGGAACACCGGCTTTTGTCATCGGCAACAAGCTGGTCCCCGGTGCCGCAAGCCTTGAGACACTGGAAGAACTCGTAAAGGAAGTCCGCAAGGGAAGCTGACCGCCAGCGGCAGGTTTTCTGTTGTCCCGGTGGGGAAGTCACGCCGCCGGAGACAACACTTCCCTCGTTCGGAAACAGGGGGTAATGCTGATCTCCGGCGGCGTTATGATCAGATGTAGTATGCCCGCAACGGCGGGAAGCCATTGAAGTTTACGGCCGAGTAACTGGTCGTATAGGCACCGGTGCTCAGCAACTGGATATGGTCACCGACTTCGAGTGCCTTCGGCAGGCGATAGCCACATTTCTCGTACATGATATCTGCACCGTCACAGGTTGGGCCTGCAATTGCGACGAGCCCGTCCGGTTTACCGTCATGCGGGGTGCGGATTCTGTATTTGATCGCTTCGCCCATGGTTTCTGCAAGTCCGCCGAACAGGCCGATATCCAGATAAACCCAGCGGGTTTCGTCCTCGTAGCTTTTGGTCGAGATCAGGACGACTTCACTGTCGATCAGCCCGGCGTCGCCCGGTATGGAGCGGCCCGGTTCAACAATGATATGCGGCAGATCATTACCGAAATGATTGGTCATCGCGGCCATGATGGCGTGGGCATAATCATCAATCGTCGGGATGGCAGTCCGGTATTGCGCCGGGAAACCGCCGCCCAGATTGACCATTTTCAGGTTGATGCCTGCTTCACGCAGACCGGTAAAGACCATTGCGGTCTTGCCGATAGCGATGTCCCACTGGCTGAGGTCGGTTTGCTGGCTGCCGATATGGAAGCTGATTCCATAGGGCTCAAGGCCAAGATCCCGGGCTTTCACCATCAGGTCTTTTGCCATATCGGTTTCGCATCCGAACTTGCGGGAAAGCGGCCAGTCGGCCCCCTGATTCGAAATCAGCAGGCGGCAGAAAACCCGTGAACCCGGTGCATGTTCGGCCAGCTTCAGCAATTCAGCTTCACTGTCGAAAGCGAACAGGCGGACACCACGATCATAAGCCCGGGCGATATCCCGCGCTTTCTTGATCGTGTTACCATAGGAAATGTTTTCCGGCAGGGCACCAGCGGCAAGGCAGCTGTCAATTTCATGAATGCTTGCCGTATCAAAGCAGGACCCCAGCGCAATCAGGCGCTGCAAAATGGGTTCTGCCGGATTCGCTTTTACGGCATAGAAAATTTGTGCGACCGGCAATGCGTCACGCAATCCGACATAGTTTGCCTCGACCACGTCGAGATCAACTACCAGGAATGGTGTTGCGGGTTTTTCGTTCTTCAGGAAGTCTTCAATCTTCGGTGTCATCGCAATTCTCCCAGTTACATCCGAGAAAGAATTGCGTCGTTACGTAAACACACCGGTAATCCCGGAGGCCAGAGGCACGTGCGCAGAATTTAGAGCGGCGGAAACTATCTAAGGTCGTGTTACGATGCAATGGATTTCTCCAGATTTTTTTGTTTGTCGCTGATTTGAAATACTCCGTTTATGTGACAGCGTTGCGATACAGGGGGAAGTGGGTTAACCAGTCTCACTAATCAAGACTAAGGATGATGGTCGTGCCACGGGTACTTGTTCTGAACGGACCTAATCTGAACCTGCTCGGACTTCGCGAGCCCGGGATCTATGGCGGTAAATCGCTGCCGGATATCGAGGCCGATTGCCGGGCGCATGGCAGAAAGGTCGGGCTTGATATCGACTTTCGTCAAACGAATCACGAAGGTGTTCTGGTTGACTGGTTGCAGGAACTGGCGGGCGACAAGGACGGTGCGGTGCTGAATGCCGGCGCTTACACGCATACGTCGGTTGCGATCCATGATGCGATTCGTGCCGTGGCGAAGCCGGTTATCGAAGTACATATATCGAATGTACATGCGCGAGAGACATTTCGCCATCACAGCTATATATCTGGTGCGTCGGCAGGCGTACTCGCCGGGTTCGGACCCTTCGGCTACATCATGGCACTCGACGCCATGGCACATATCCTTCTAACGGGGACAAAGACAGCGTCAGCATGAGTAAAAAAGATATCAATGAAGAAGCCATTCATCGCCTTGCAGCGTTGCTGGATGAGCATGAACTGACCGAAATCGAATACGAGGACGAGGATTTCTCGATCAAGGTTCGTCGGGAGCCTGCACCGGTTATTGCTGGTGGCATGCATGCCCAGCCAGCCACCTATGCAGCACCGGTGCAGATGCCTTCTGACCCTGCAGCGCCTGTGAAGGCTGCTCCGGCAGGGGATCCGGTATCGTCGCCAATGGTCGGTGTGATCTATCGCCGGGCAGAACCGGGAGCACCGGAATTCTGCAAGGTTGGCGACCAGGTGTCAGAAGGTGACACGCTGTTCCTGATCGAAGCGATGAAGACCTTTAACCCGGTTCGTGCACCGCGCAGCGGCAAAGTCGTCAGCATTCTTGTCGATGATGGCTCCGCGGTCGAGTTCGGCGAACTTCTGCTGACCCTCGAATGATCCGGGCCTGAGCATGTTCGATAAGGTCCTCATTGCGAATCGTGGCGAGATCGCACTTCGTATCCTGCGTGCCTGTAAGGAAATGGGCATCCGAACCGTCGCTGTTCATTCGACAGCTGACTCGACGGCGATGCATGTGCGTCTGGCTGATGAAGCGGTCTGTATTGGTCCGCCTGCCGCAAAACTCAGCTATCTGAACATGCCGGCAATTCTGACGGCGGCCATGGTGACAGGGGCTGATGCCATTCATCCCGGTTACGGGTTCCTGTCGGAAAACGCCGATTTTGCACAGATGGTCGAAGATCACGGCATTGCCTTCATCGGGCCGACTGCTGAACATATCCGCCGGATGGGTGACAAGGTTGAGGCCAAGAAAACAGCGGAAGCTCTCGGTATTCCGGTGGTGCCGGGGTCGCCCGGCGAAGTGACCTCGGTTGAGGAAGCGGAACGTCTTGGGGCTGAAATGGGCTATCCCGTTCTGGTCAAGGCGGCAGCTGGTGGTGGCGGCCGCGGTATGAAAGTGGTGCCCAACGCCAGCGAGATGGCGAGTGCCTTCCAGACCACCCGTAAAGAAGCAGAAGCCGCCTTTGGCAGCGCCGCCGTCTATATCGAAAAATTCCTCGGTCAGCCGCGGCATATCGAAATTCAGGTATTGTGTGACCATCACGGCAATGCGGTGCATCTGGGTGAGCGCGACTGTTCACTTCAGCGTCGTCACCAGAAGGTGCTGGAAGAGGCGCCTTCACCGGCCCTCAATGCAGAGCAGAGAGCCAGAATCGGCGATACGGTTGCCGCGGCGATGCGAAAGATGGGTTATCGCGGTGTCGGCACAATCGAATTTCTGTACGAGAACGGCGAGTTCTTCTTTATCGAGATGAACACCCGTTTGCAGGTTGAGCATCCGGTAACCGAAGCCGTGACCGGGCTTGATCTGGTGCGCGAGCAGATTCGCGTCGCGACCGGTGCTCCGCTTGGCTACACTCAGGCTGATATCGTCATTCAGGGCCATGCCATTGAATGCCGGATCAATGCTGAGAATCCCGATACCTTTGCCCCGTCACCGGGAACCATCGGCGAATATCACGCGCCGGGTGGCCTTGGCGTTCGTGTCGATTCGGGTATCTATTCCGGTTATTCGATCCCGCCGCATTATGACAGCATGGTGGCGAAGCTTATCGTTTCCGGTCGGACGCGAAATGAATGCCTGATGCGGTTGCGGCGCTCGCTTGACGAGTATGTGATCGGCGGTATCCAGACAACGATACCCCTGCATCAGCGTCTTGTGCAAAATCCCGACTTCCAGAATGGCGAATATGATATTCGCTGGCTGGAGCATTTTGTCGGGCTGTCAGCCTCACTCGGCTGAGGAATCCCGTGTCATTGCTGTAACAGGGAGCACGCCGGTCTGGCGTGACATGAGGCATGTTCCGTTCCTTTTTTCTGGACCGTCGCTGGGCATTGTGGTCCTGGATTGGTGGGGCCGTGATCATCTTTGTGACCTGGTACAAGGTCGAACTGGATGTGGAGATCAACGAATGGTTCGGCAGTTTCTATGACATCATTCAGAAAGCACTGGGAACACCCGGCGCCATCACGGCAGGAGAATATTATCTTCAGCTCGCCACCTTCGGAAAAATTGCCGGGCTCTATATTCTGATTGCAGTGCTGATCGAATTCTTCACGAAGCACTGGATCTTCCGCTGGCGAACAGCGATGAACAATTTCTACATGTCGCACTGGCAGTATCTTCGTCATATCGAAGGGGCCTCACAGCGCGTGCAGGAAGATACGATGCGTTTCGCCCGGATCATGGAAGGGCTGGGCATCAGTTTTGTCCGCAGCATCCTGACCCTGATCGCTTTCCTGCCGATTCTGTGGGAACTGTCAAAGAAAGTCACTGAACTGCCGGTTATCGGGCATGTCGATCATGCGCTGATCTATGTCGCCATCCTGTTCGCTATTGGCGGCACTGTGCTGCTGGCGGTTGTCGGGGTGAAGCTGCCGGGGCTGGAATTCAACAACCAGAAAGTCGAGGCCGCATATCGCAAGGAACTGGTATTTGGCGAGGACAATGCGGAACGCGCAGATCCGCCAACGGTCCGGGACTTGTTCGGAAATGTCAGGAAAAACTATTTCCGGCTGTTCTTTCACTACATGTATTTCGATGTCGCAAAATGGTCCTACCTGCAATTCGGCGTTCTGGTGCCTTATGTTGCACTTGGCCCGACCATCATTGCCGGGGCTTTTACCCTCGGGGTGATGCAGCAGATCATCCGGGCATTCGGCCGCGTCGAATCATCTTTCCAGTTTCTGGTGAACAGCTGGACGACGATTGTTGAACTGCTGTCCGTCTACAAGCGCCTGCGTGCCTTTGAAGCGGAAATCAACGCAGGCGTTCGTGCTGACCCGGCCTATATGGACGCCGACTGATATTTGGTCGCAGATATCAGCCAAAGACCCGGCTGGCGAATTCCGGATAGGTTTCCGCGATTTCATCGGCAACCTGTCCGCGCAGCAGGCTCAGGCTGTCGTTATCCGGCAGGGAGGTAGGAGGCACATCTTTGCCGTGATCGAAGGTGAAACCGGTGGCTTCCCGGATACTGTCGATGCTTTCTCCCTCATGCAGGCTGGCAAGCCGGAAGCGGCGCTCTGTCTTGTCGAAGTTGAAGACACAGCGGCCGGTGACCAGCGCATAGGGGCCGCCGGTCCGGTAAGTGCCGGATTCGCTGACGCCGGGGGCAGAAATGAAGTCGACCTTTGGAACGAAAACCCGGGGGGTATGTTCCTCGCGGAACAGGATGACCCGCGGAATCAGGAAATACAGATAGGTTGATCCGAACGAGCCGTTCCAGCGCACATCAAGCGACGGATAATCACCGACCCCGACAAGGTTGATATTGGCTTCCCCGTCAATCTGGCCGCCTGAGAGGAAAAAAGCGTCGATGCGACCCTGTGCGGCGCAATCGAACAGTTCCTTGCCGCCATCAGTGAAGGGGTTGTGGGTCTGACTGCCAAGCAGGCTGACGCGCAACCGGCCTTTTGACCGGGCGCGGGCCAGCAGGGCTGCGGCCCCCGGTATCGGCGACAGGGCGCCAACGGCAACATGGTTGAGATCCTGCAGCATATCGGCAATGACCGAGATCAGCAGCTCTTCGCGGCGAATCTCACTCATGCGGCTGCCGGTGCGGTCAGAATATGTTGCTGCATGTAATCTGCGAATCCGTCTTCGGTACGGGCCATTGCTGCATAATCAGCGAGATGCGTATGATCCGGCGGATAACATCCGGGCAGGCCAACCGGCCAGGCACCGTTTCGCGCCTCGGCAATGCCGGTGATATAGAGGCCCGGGATGGTGCCTGCCGCAATGACCGGGTCGGCAAGCAGGTCTTCGTCGACAATTTCCTCAACCGTCACAAGGGTCTGGCGAGCGGCATGTGCCATCAGCATGAGTTCCCGCCGGACACCGATCCAGACATTGCCGCGCTTGTCTGCCTTCGCCGCGTGGAAAAGGGCGACATCGGGCTGGATGGCGGGCAGGGCGACCAGCTTGTCATCCACTGTCGAAAACGGATTGTCCATCAGCTTCCAGTCCGGACGATGGGCAAGGATGTCGGAGCCGATCAGCCCCCGGAGCGGCAGGAAGGGAATACCTTTTTCCGCAGCCTGAAGACCGGCATGAATGGCCGGGCAGGTGGCATCACGCATCACAAGGTCACCGGCTTTGAAGGCTGCGACGAACCGGGGCGCGGCACCATATTCGCCAAGCGTCATGGCTGCGGCCTCAACCGCCTGAACGCAATCAGCCCCGATCATCATATCAGCCTGAAACCCGCCACTGGGAACGCCAACAAGCCGCAGATCACGTGCGCCCCTGCGTATCAGGGCGCGGACAGCTTCCATGGCGCAGCCGCTGTAATCGGGCGGTATGGCCACCAGTGAGCCGTCAGGAATCGATTTGGCAATCTGTTCGATGGTCAGTGTCTGTGTCATTTCAGGAGAATAAGCGAAGGCCGAACCAGCGACAACAGCTTCGGCCCGGCGTGCAGTTTTTGAGACGTGTTCCAGCTATGCGCGAGAAGCATGGGGCATAAGCACGTTCTTCGCTTTATTGTCCTATCAATGAAACTTATATCTAGCGCATGATAAAGCGACCCAGCCTGGCTGTTCTGATCGCGTTAACGGCCGTTGGGCCGCTTGCGTTGAATATCTTCATGCCGTCGATGCCGCGCATCGCCGACGAACTTGGTGTGCCTTATGGCACAGTGCAATATGCACTAACCCTGTATCTCGTCGCGATTGCGGTGTCCCAGCTTTTTGTCGGTGCAATTTCAGACCGGTTCGGACGACGACCGGTAATGCTGGCCGGGATGGTTCTGTTTCTGGTTTCTACAGTGATTTGCGCTCTGGCCCGAAATATCGAAGTTTTGATTCTGGGTCGTATGCTGCAGGCCATCGGAGGGGCTACCGGGCTGGTGCTCGGGCGTGCGGTTGTACGTGACCTGTATGGCCGGGAGAAATCAGCCAGCATGATCGGTTATGTCACGATGGTGATGATGATCGTGCCGTTTCTGACGCCGACAATCGGCGGGTTTCTGGATGAATATTATGGCTGGCAGGCAAGCTTTGCCTTTGCCGGTGTTTTTGGCACTGCCGTTCTGATCTATGCCTGGTTTGCACTGCATGAAACCAAGTTCGACCGGCCGCAAAGCCTGAGCCTGTTCCAGACGTTTAATGGTATTGGCACGATTGCACGGCATCCGGCTTTCTGGGGCTATGCCCTGTTTGCGGGTTTGCTGTCGGGGATGTTCTTCTCGTTTCTGGCGGGCGCGCCCTACATCATGATTGAGCTTCTGAACCGTCCGCCCTCGGAATATGGCCTGATGTTCATGTTCCCGGCCTTTGGTTATATGGCGGGCAACTTTCTGACCGGGCGCCTGTCGGAACGTCTTGGTGCTGACCGGATGATGGTGATCGGCGCGATGCTGATGATTCTCGGGTCACTGACGATGGTCGGATTTGCTGCCGCCGGGGTGTTCACATCCTGGGCGATTTTCCTGCCGATGGTTCTGGTCTCGCTTGCCAACGGTCTCAGCCTGCCAAATGCGCTGGCCAGCGCACTCAGCATCCGTCCTGATCTGGCCGGAGCCGGGTCGGGGATGTGCGGTTTTCTGCAAATGGGAATTGGTGCCAGCGTGGCGCAGGTCGTTGGTCTGTTGCAGACAGATTCGCAGTGGCCAATGGTCGGTGTGATGGCAACGTCCGGGTTTCTTGCGGTCTGCTGCTATCTGCTGGGTGCGGCCTTCCGGCGGCGGGCGCGGATTGCCGTCCGTGCCCGGGAAGCCGCTTCAATGAGCGTGGTCGACTGAGTTGAAGACGGGCGGTTCAGCGGGATGTGAGTAACTGTCCCTCACGGCCTTCGAGCGTTTTTTCGCCGGCAACCTTAATAAAAATATCACCTGGCCGAACCAGCCGGTGGGCTCGCCGTCCAAAGACCACCCCCGTCTGACGGGTGGTGACTTCTGTCCTTTCGCCCGTTGTCGGGTCGAGAATTTCAGCGACAACAGTGCCGGCCTTCACCCGATCGCCGGGATCTGCCCTGAAACTGACAATGCCGGGTACCGGCGCTTCGATCATGTCGACGCCGGACAAAGGGGTGGCAGAAGAAACCGGCGCAGGCAGAGGGCCGGGGTCGCCGGAGAGCACACCCTGATGTTGCAGATAACGGAACAGGGCGTCTGCATCACGGGCGGCAAGATCGTCGGAGACGTCATGCTGGCCCCGCAGTTCCACCGTGCAGGCCAGACAGGCCGGAGGGATGGGAAGGTCCGGGAAACGGGCCTGTAGCTCCAGCCAGGGGGTGCTCAGGGCCTCGTCAAACGGCTCGCCACCGGATTTGTTGGCCAGCAAAGTGCATTCACTGGCCATCAGGCGATGCAGGTCTTCGGCTTGCGGCCAGTGTTCCTGCAAAAAATACAGATGCATGATGGATTCTGAATCGCAATGCAGGTCCAGTGCAATATCGGCTTCGCAAGACAGCCGCATCAGACGCAGGCGGAGTTCGTCAGCTTCATCCCGGATATCGTCGAGCGAGGCAAGATATCGCGCCATGGCACTCCGGATGCGGGCGACATTGCCTTCTGCTGACTGGGTCAGTTTTCCGTCAACCAGATCGCCGACAGGACCGGCTATATCCGGGTAATGACGGTTGAAGTTGCTACCGCTGTCCAGATCAAACCGGCCGATATGACTGCGGCTGATCCGCTGTGACAGACCAATGGGATTGGCGACCGGCACAATGACAATCTGGCCTTCCAGCATTCCCCGGGCATCGGCTTCATCCAGCTTTCGCATCAGATGATCAAGTACCAGCATTCCCGGCAGTTCATCGGCATGCAGCCCGGTCTGGAGATAGACGAATGGCCGTGCACTGGCGGCACGATATCGCACGACGGTCAGGTTGCGCTCTGTGCCGGGGCTGGCTTGTGGCAGGGGGATCTGGTCAACGGTTTTGGTCATGCGATCTGGCCTGTGGAAGTAATGCCCGATTTTGACCGGCAATCATCCGTCGGTGCAAGCGACAACGGCGTCAGGCTGTGCCGCCTGGAGGCAGGTCCGTGTAGAAGGCACTGTCGAAGCCGGCACGTTGCCGGGCCTCGTCATTGAAAGGGGGCTTCAGCCCGCCGCTGAAACGCTCGGTGACAAGACGTCGCCAGGCAGCGAGAGGGTCGATGCCGCGCCCGGCACAGACATGATCGAACCAGCGTTTGCCGATGGCAACATGGCCGACTTCATCCCGATAGATAATGCGCAGGGCATCAGCGGAGATGTTATCTCCGGCGCGGTCGAGCTTTTCAATCATGGCCGGGGTGACATCCAGTCCCCGTGCTTCCAGGACCAGCGGCACGATGGCGAGGCGGGCCAGCAGATCGTCAGCCGTCGACTGAGCCGATTTCCAGAGACCGTCATGCGCCGGATGATCCCCGTAGGAAGCACCGAGTTCCCGCAATCTGTCATCAATCAGCAGAAAATGCGTGGCCTCTTCACGCCCGACGCTGACCCAGTCATCATAAAATGCCCGGGGCATATCAGGGAATCGGGCGATGATGTCCCAGGCCAGATCAATCGCATTCAGCTCAATATGTGCGACCGCATGCAGAAGTGCGATACGACCCTCCACCGTTCCGATCCGTCGTCGTGGCATTTTGCCGGGTGACTGAAGGACCGGATGTTCGGGCCGTGCCGGCCGGTCCGGCGGAGTTGTCGCCCCGATATCCTGAATGCCGCGATCTTCCCAGGCAGCCGCAGCAGCCAGGGCGGCTGCCGCCTTGGCCCGCGCCTCAGCGGTGGTGAGAACGCCTGTTGCCAGACCGGAGAGTGTGGTGGTGTCGGTTATGGTGATCACAATGCCTTAACAGCAGCCAGAACTTCCTCGACATGGCCGGGAACCTTGACCTTGCGCCAGACATTACGGATCACGCCGGTTGAATCGATCAGGAATGTGGTGCGCTCGATTCCCATATATTTCCGGCCATACATGTTTTTCTCTTTCCAGACACCGTAATCCTCGCAGACAGTTCCGGCATCATCTGCACCCAGCGTGAAGGGCAGTTCGTACTTGGCCTTGAACTTGTCGTGCTTCTTGGCGGTATCCTTGGAGACACCGATAATTTCGGCATTGGCGCCGGAAAAATCAGGCAGCAGATCCCGGAAGCCACAGGCCTGCTTGGTGCAGCCGGGTGTGTCGTCTTTCGGGTAGAAATACAGAATGACATTCTTTCCTTTAAGGTCACTCAGGCTGACGGTTCCGTCGCTGTCGGTGGGCATGTTGAATTCCGGCGCCTTGTCACCTGTGTCCACAGTCATTCCGGTCTCTCCTCATTCACTGGTTTCATTTTCCGCCGGCAACTGTTTTGCCGGTTCAGCAATTATGTCGATGAACAGGTCGTGCACGGCAGTCGCTGTTTCAAGCATATGTTTCTCCAGAATGTCCAGCGAAGGCGCATCCATTGCCCGCAGGATGGTCCGGGTCATGCCAACACTTGCTTCAAGCGGTTTGAACTCGCCAACGACCGTAACCCGCAGCACAGCCTGAAGACTTTGCCAGAATTCCAGTGCTTCGGTGAGGGTTCTGGCTGCTTCGCCGCTCAGGACACCGGCTTCATGCAGTGCCGTAATCGAAGCCGCCATGGTGGTCTTGCCCAGAACATCCGCGCTGGCTGCTTCCCGCAGCAGCAGATATTGGATGATGAACTCCCCATCAACGATTCCCCCACGGGCCTGCTTGACGTCCCAGAGACTGCCCTTGTCCAGTTCGCCGGCCATTTTCAGGCGCATGGAATAGACATCACCCAGCAACTTGGCGGGATCCCTGGGGGATTTCAGGATTGCAGAGATCACCCTGTCGACGGTCTTGCACAGGTCGGTATCTCCGGCCACTGCGCGGGCCCGGCTCAATGCCATATGTTCCCAGGTCCAGGCATCCTTGCGGTGATAGCTGTCGAAAGCGGTCAGACTGCAGGCCAGCGGACCCTTGTTGCCAGACGGGCGCAGGCGGAGATCAATTTCGTAGAGCATCCCTTCGGCGGTCAGTGCCGTCAGGGCGTTGACCAGACGCTGACAGAGGCGGCTGTAGTAGGCGGAGACGGCAAGCGGTTTGGCCCCGTCTGATCCGGTGCAGTCTTCCGGAGCATCATAAATCAGGATGAGGTCCAGATCAGAACCGGGCATCAGTTCCTTGCTGGCAAGCTTGCCCATGGCCAGAAGCATCATCCGGCCACCGGGAACGGTACCATGATGGATTTCAAGCTCCTGCCGTACAGCAGCCAGCATGGCTCTCAGAACAGCCTCTGCTATGTGACTGAGTGCCGGCCCTGAATCGACAGGTTTCATCTGTCCGCGGAGAATTTGCAGCCCGATCAGGAAGCGCCGGTCACCGGCCCATCGACGGGCAATATCCAGTTTATCCTCAAAGAATGCTCCCTGACGGACGTCATTGTCACATTCGGCAATCAGTTCTTCCAGAGACGGTGGCGGTCCGCGGTAATCATCATTCAGAATGGCTTCCAGCCGGTCCGGTCGACGACTGAGCTGATCCGCCAGTTTGGGGGCACCCCCCATGATCTCGGCAACGACATCCAGAAGTTCCGGATGGGTGTGGAACATGGCAAACAACTGCACGCCGGCAGGCAGTTTTGCCAGAAACCGGTCAAAATTCAGCAGCGCCGTGTCAGGGTTGGCAGCAGCGGCAAAGGCTTTCAGCAGGCGGGGCGTCAGTTCCGTCAGATATTGCCGTGTCCGGTTACTGCGGGTCGCGCGGTAACGCCCGTGATGCCAGCCCCGGATCGTATCGGACAGGCCCGGCGTATTGGAAAAACCCATGCGGGTGAGGGTGGCCAGGGTTTCCGGGTCATCATCGACACCTGTGAAGACCAGACTGCCCTCTGACCCCAGTTGCGGCGAGGTTTCAAACAACCCGCTGTAATGCCGTTCCACGGTCATCAGGTGGTGAACCAGTTCTGCCGCAAATTCTGCCGTGGAGGCAAAACCGGCAAACTGTGAAAAGATTTCCAGCTTGTCGTCATCTTCCGGCACAGCATGGGTCTGGGCATCATCGACCATCTGTAACCGATGTTCGGTCGAGCGCAGGAACCTGTATGCCTGTTCCAGTTCATCCGCAGCGGTTTCGGTCACATGCCCCTGCTGGACAAGTTCCCGCAGCATCGCGAGCGTGGCGCGGCCGCGCAGTTCAGGCTGTCGCCCCCCCCAGATCAGTTGCTGGGTCTGAACGAAAAACTCGATCTCCCGGATACCACCCCGGCCAAGTTTCACATCATGGCCGGCAACCGAGATTTCCGAGCCGCCGTAATGCCGGTCGATCTGGCGTTTGATCGAATGAATGTCTTCGATTGAGGCAAAGTCGAGATGTTTGCGCCAGATGAAAGGCTGTATGAAACGCAGGAACTCATTGCCGGTCTCCAGATCTCCGGCAACCGCCCGCGCCTTGATCATCGCTGCCCGTTCCCAGTTCTGTCCCATCGCCTCGTAATAGGTTTCAGCAGCCTGGACGGAAACGGCAGGCGGTGTGGAACCGGGGTCAGGGCGCAATCGCAGATCAACCCGGAAAACCTGACCGTCGCCGGTACGCTCACTCAGGATCTTGATGAGATTGCGGGATATTTTCGAGAACAGGGTTTGCGGTGCATCTTTACCGCGATAATCGACACGTTCCGGGTCGAACAGCAGAATCAGGTCGATATCACTGGAATAGTTAAGCTCCCGGCCTCCCTGTTTCCCCATGCCAAGCACGGTGAAGCCGGAACCCTTACAGGGTGCTTCCGGGTCGGGCAGCTGGATGTCGCCCTTGTCATGGGCCTGGCGAAGCAGGTGGGCGATAGCTGAATTGACGGTTGCATCGGCCAGGTCACTGATTGCGCCGGTGACGGATTCCAGGGGCCAGAGACCGCTGATATCTGCCAGCGCAACAGCAATGGCAACCCGGTCCCGGCTTTGCCGAAGACGTTTCATGATGGCGGCCGTCGATTCGTCAGGAATCAGTGTTTTATGGAGCTGCTCAAGTTCCGAGGCGACAACAATTTCGGGATCAGACCGCAACAGTTCGAGCCCAAACTGCGGCTGCCGGCAAAGTGCTGCTGTCAGGTAAGGACTGTGGTCGAAGACCGAATCGACAAGCCTCTCCAGCCCCTGTGACTGGCGCAGGACCTCCAGAGCTTCAACAGCTTGGCCGTCGTCGTCTTTTCCCAGAGCTTCGGTAAAGCGCTCCCATCCGCGGGTGGCGCGTTGCGGGTCTGATACGACAGGCAGGATTGCCGGATCGATTTCCTGGAACATTATATAAAGGTTTCCGGTTGTTTTTTCGACCTTGTGGGATGCATCTATTCTGGTCAAGAAACGAAGCGCTGGAAGACATCTTTGATCATTCGCACGACACACAGGCTGATCCGCATCATCGGTGCAATAGGCGCAGGCTTTTTCGTGCTGTTGATGCTGGCTGCCTGGCGATTGAGTTCCGGCCCGGTGGAACTGCATTTTCTGACCCCCTATGTGGAAGATGCCCTGACCCCTGAAGATGGCAGCTACAGGATCAATATTGGTGCGACAGAGTTGCGCTGGGGTGGCTGGGACAGGCCTCTCGATCTGACGGCAACAGATGTGCAGGGTATTGATTCGGAAGGTGTGGTGATTGCGACGGTGCCAAGCCTTGCGATCGAAATCAGTGGCCCGGCCTTGTTGCGTGGCATGATTGCGCCCCGCAGAATCATGATCAACAGACCAACCGTTCGGCTGAATCGTGCCGCCAAATCCGGATATGAGCTGGATTTTGGCCGCGCGACTGAAACCGGTGTCGCATCGTCGGAACTGACCAGAAGACTGGTCGATGAACTGCTGGATGCCCCGGATCGCAGCCGTCCGCTCGGGCACCTGACCGAACTTGCAATCAGGGATGCAGATTTGCAGGTCCATGATCAGTCGCTTGCGCTGTCTCTTAATATTCCGGATAGCGACATCTTGCTGCAACGCAGCCCGAACGGGCTGGAAGTACAGATGTCCACAGCGATTGATCTGCAGGGGGAAGCTGCCGTAATTGATATTGTCGGCAGCTATCAGGCGGAAACGGAGCTGCTTGACCTTGTTGTTGGTTTTTCGAATCTCCGGCTCGGCGGTGTGCAGGATATCTGGACGGCTGCGGCAGACTTCGGGTCTTCCGATATGTCGGCTGCGGGGACGCTGACCCTGTCTGTTGGCCTGGATGGTGATTTTCGTTCCATCGGGTTCGATGTTCAGACAGGGAAGGGCAACCTGACGCTGAATGACCCGATTGATCACAGTTTCGACCTCGATGAGATCACGTTGCGGGGACGGGCTATCGAAGGTCTCGACATACTGGTTGTCGATGAACTGTCCGTGGTTTCGGAAGGGGCCAGCGCCGCTGTCGGCCTGCGTGCGCTGGGGCTCAGGACAGGAACAATTTCCTTCGCAGGTAATGTCGCCGGACGGGACATCCCGAACAACCGGTTCAATGAACTCTGGCCGGCAACAATCGGCATTCTGGTCCGTGACTGGGTGGAGAAAAATCTGTCAGACGGGATGGTTACAACGGCCAATCTCAGTCTGCAGGGGTCGCTTCAGGGCAGCGAGCTCACGCTCAGCGATATGAAGGGCTACCTTGATCTCGAACATTTCACGGTTGGCTATCTTGAAGGGATGCCAAGGGTTCAGGATGTCGATGGTCGGGCGGATTTCACACAGACAACCTTCGATATTGCGTTACATACCGGTCATATCGACAAGCTGAAGGTCGATGAAGGCCGGGTGCTGTTTATCGGACTTGATCAGGAATATCCGAATACGGATATTGATGTCCGCCTGCACGGGCCGCTGGATCAGGCTTTGCACCTGCTTGACAGCAAACCACTGGGTTACGCTTCCGAACTGGGGCTGGATCCCAAAAAGGCATCAGGTGAAGCATCGGTCGATCTGGCAATAGATTTTCCGGCGAAACTGGCGCTTCAGCTCAGTGAAGTCGAAATAACGGCAAAAGCCGACCTGACGGCTGTGGCGCTTCCCGGACTGGTCGCCAACCTTGGCATTCGGGAAGCTGACCTTGCGCTCGATGTTAACAAGCAACGGATGCTGATCGACGGCACCGGGCTGCTGGGGCCTGTGCCGATTACCCTGACGACAACGAGATACTTCACCGATCAGGCGCCGTTTCGCTGGCAATACAAAGTGCAGGCGGAAATTGATGCGGCAAGCCGTCATGAATTCGGCCTGGATTTCCCGCCGTTTACAGCCCCGTTTCTGGAAGGCCCTGTCGATGCGGACATTGTCTTTACCGAACTTGATGGTGGTCGTGGTGCCCTGAATGCGGAACTGGATCTTCGTGCGGCCGTGATGTCTCTTCCGGGCTTCGGCTGGTCGAAAGGTGCGGGGGTTGGCGGCAAGGCACGGGCAACGCTGGTCTTTGTCGATGGGCGGCTCGTGGCCATTCAGTCGTTTGATTTCGATGGCGCGGGGATCGAAGCGGAAGGGCGTGTGGCCTTCAACGAAGAGGGAACGGCACCCAACAGAATCGAATTCTCGAAGATCCGTTTCGGGGAAACCGATGTCACGGCAAGCGTCGTTGCGGCTCCGGATGGCGGGTTCGATATCGCTGTGTCCGGTCCGTCATTTGACGCGGCAACGATTGTTGGCGGAGATGAAGACACGGGTGAGACAATAACCGCCGTTGCCACGGCCCCCGATCAGACGACGCAGGATGGCAATCTGGTCCCGCTGCGTATATCGGCAGAGATTGAACGTCTCTGGCTGTCACCTGAACGCAGCGTTGAACAGGTTCGTGGATTTGCATCGCGCAGTTCCTCCCGGTGGGAAACGGCTGATCTGCAGGGGCTGGTCGGTGACCGGAAAATGACCCGGCTTATCCTGACACCACTGGAAAACCGGCGACGGCTGGAAATCGTCAGCGATGATGCGGGGGCGGCTCTCGAAGTCCTCGGCTTTTACAAGGATATGCAGGGCGGACGGCTGAAAATTGCTGCAAATATTGACAGTTCAAAGATATTGAAAGTCACGGGTGGTGCTGAAATTCAGGACTTCCAGATCGTGAATGCCCCGACCTTTGCCCGGCTGCTGAGTGCGCCATCTGTGGCGGGGATCATTAACATGGCCCAGGGAGAGGGGATCAATTTTGCCCGGATGCAGGTGCCGTTCATCATCAACGACCAGATTGTTGAAATTGATGATGCCCGCGCTTTTGGCAGCGAAATCGGCCTGTCGGCAAACGGTACTGTTGATCTTAGCAGGGACCGGGTGGATATCACGGGCACCATTGTTCCGGCATATGCGCTGAACAGCCTGATCGGACAGATTCCGCTGATCGGCGAAATCCTGACAGGTGAAAAGGGCGGTGGCGTCTTTGCCGCGAACTACAGCCTTCGGGGGCCGCTTTATGATCCGGACCCGTCCGTGAATCCGATTTCTGCCCTTGCGCCGGGGTTCCTGCGAAAGTTTTTCGACCTGTTCAGCGGCGAGCGCGGCACAAACCCAAAGCCCGGAACCAGCAAGCCGCCGCAGCAGGATAACAAATAGCCACCGGTTCTGCGGATCAGGCGGGACGGATCAGAATATGACGTTTTTTCCCGGCTGACAGTTTGATCGCGCCGTCCTGTGTCGCAGATTCCATTCCGATGTTCTGATTCTCATCCGTAATCTGGATATCGTTCAGCCGTGCACCGCCGCCGCGTACCAGACGACGGGCTTCGCCGCCGGAGGATGCCAGCCCGGCAATCTGGAACAGGCTGAAGGCTGGTATCCCGGCAGTAAGATCAGCGGCGGGTACGTCAACAGTCGGCAGACCCTCGGCAGACTGCCCTTCCTCAAAAGTCTTGCGGGCAGTCTCTGCGGCTTCCTCGGCTGCGGCCCGACCCCGAATCACGGCGGTCGCTTCCGTCGCCAGGACTTTCTTCGCCTCGTTCAGTTCCTGGCCTTCAAGTTTGGACAGCCGGTCGATTTCGTCCATTGGCAACAGGGTGAACAGTTTCAGGAAGCGCGAAACATCGGCATCTTCCGTATTCCGCCAGAACTGCCAGTAATCGAAGCTGGAGAGGCGGTCTTCATTCAGCCAGACAGCGCCAGCCGCTGTTTTGCCCATTTTCGCGCCGGAGGCAGTGGTGATAAGCGGGGTGGTCAGGCCGAATACCTGTTTGGCGGTGATACGACGGGTCAGCTCCACGCCATTGACGATATTGCCCCACTGGTCAGACCCGCCCATCTGCAGCACACAGCCATGGCGGCGCGATAGCTCCATGAAGTCATAGGCCTGAAGGATCATGTAGTTGAATTCAAGGAAGGTCAGCGGCTGCTCACGGTCCAGCCGCAGCTTTACCGAATCGAATGTCAGCATGCGGTTGATGGTGAAATGGGGGCCGACATCACGCAGGAACGAGATGTATTCCAGCTTGTCCAGCCAGTCTGCATTATTGACCATGATGGCGTCATTCTCGCCATAGGTCAGGACGTTCTCGAAGGTCCGCCGGATACTGGCGATATTGCCTGTTATGTCATCATCCGTCAGCATCTTGCGGGTTTCGTCCTTGCCGCTCGGATCGCCGACTTTCGTGGTGCCGCCACCCATCAGGGTAATCGGCTGGTGGCCGAAATGCTGCATCCAGTAAAGCATCATGATCGAGACCAGATGTCCGACATGCAGACTGTCACCGGTCGCGTCATAGCCGACATAGGCTGAAATGCGACCGTTCAGGATTTTCTCATCGAGCGCGTCGAGGTCGGTGCATTGATGCAGATATCCGCGCTCAACAATGAGACGGAGAAAATCGGATTTCGGCTCAGACATGATTAGGCTTTTCTGATTACTGTTTCCGGATGAAGGGGCGATGATCTATCACAGCCCCTTGAGCGGGACAATGCGGAGGTTCAAATGACACAACGATCCATGCGGCGCGCGATTGGTCTGATGAGTGGTACGTCGATGGATGGCATTGATGCCGCCCTGCTGGAAACCAATGGCGAGATGATCCGCCTGTTCGGCCCGCATCTGATGGTTCCCTACCGTGATGAGCTTAAACAGCGCATTCGTTCGGTGCTTGGCGGCAAGGGGCCGGTCGAGGAGGTTGAGCGGGATGTTACCCTGGCTCATGCCGAAGCCGTCGAACTGCTGGTACAGCAAACCGGTCCGGTCGATGTGATCGGATTTCACGGCCAGACGATTTTGCATGAACCGGACAAGGGACGGACCTGGCAGATCGGGGATGGTGCCTTACTGGCAGAGAAAACCGGAACTGATGTGGTCTTCGATTTTCGCAGCAATGATGTCGCGCAAGGCGGTGAGGGCGCACCGCTTGCGCCGGTCCTGCATCAGGCGCTGGCCAGAAACCTGAGCCGCCGTCCGGTTGCCGTGCTGAACCTTGGCGGTGTCGGGAATGTCACCTGGATTGGTGAAGGTGACGCGATGCTGGCTTTTGATACCGGACCGGCGAACGCACTGGTTGATGACTGGGTGGCACAGAAAACCGGTGATCCGTATGACAGGAATGGAACGCTTGCGGTTGCCGGCAAAGTAAACGAGGCGCTGATTGACGCACAGCTGGATAATCCGTGGTTTGCCGAGATGCCGCCGAAATCGCTCGACCGGTATGATTTCAGTGGCGACTTTGTTGCCGGATTAGACCCGGCTGACGGCGCGGCAACGCTGACATCTTTTTCCGCCGCCTGTGTCGCCCGGGCAGCCCGTCATCTGCCGGAACCGCCGGAGATCTGGCTGGTTTGCGGTGGCGGACGGCATAACCGTTTCCTGATGTCGGAGTTACGGCGGCGGCTGAATGCCGATGTACAGCCTTGTGAGGCGGTGCGCTGGCAGGGGGATGTTCTGGAGGCGCAGGCCTTCGCCTATATGGCGGTTCGCCATCTGGAGGGACTGCCGATCAGTTTTCCCGGCACCACGGGTGTGCCGCAGCCACTGACCGGCGGTCGGTTGGCGGTCTCGCGCAAAGCTTAGGCGTCAGCCGAGACCGAGTCTGCCATCCAGATAGGTGCCGACACGTTCATTCAGGTCATCGAACTGTTCGGTGAAGAAGTGACCGGCACCGCCGATGACATCGTAATCCACCACAATGTTTTTCTGTGTCTTGAGCTTTTGTGCCAGTTTGGCAACAGCAGCTTCCGGCACAACTTCGTCATTATCGCCATGCAGAATCAGGCCTGATGACGGGCAGGGTGCAAGGAACGAGAAGTCGAACATGTTTGCCGGCGGGGCAATGGAGACAAAGCCCGAGATTTCCGGGCGCCGCATCAGCAGTTGCATGGCAATCCAGGCACCGAAGGAAAATCCGCCGATCCAGCAATCCGATGCATTCGGGTTGAGGGTCTGCAGCCAGTCCAGCGCCGAAGCGGCATCAGAGAGTTCACCCTGTCCGTCGTCATAACCACCCTGCGAGCGGCCAACGCCGCGGAAGTTGAAACGCAGTGTCGAAAAGCCGCGGTTCACGAAGGAGTGATACAGATTGTAAACGATCTTGTTGTTCATCGTTCCGCCATGCTGCGGATGCGGATGCAGGACCAGTGCAATCGGAGCGTTCTCCGTTTTACCGTGGCTGTATCGACCTTCGAGGCGTCCTTCCGGACCGTTGAAAATAACTTCAGGCATAGGTTACGGCTCTCTTGGGGAAGGGATTAACCCGTCACTTTTGTAGGAATTGAAAAATAGAGGCTATCAGGCATACCGAATATGGTGTCCGTATTCTTGACCAATTTAGTAGGGTATCCTATATACCCGATAGTCGACGGGGCAAATGTCTGAACCAACGGATTGGCCATCGCACCCGGCGAAGCGATTAATTACGCGACGAGAGCCATGTTTTTCAAGGTAATCCGTGAGGATATCAGGTCAATTCGGGATCGTGACCCCGCTGCCCGGTCGGTTTTGGAGGTTATTCTCTGCTATCCCGGGTTGCACGCGACACTGATCTATCGTGTGACGCATGCGCTCTGGAATGCACGGTTTCACTTGCTTGCACGGGTGTTGTCGCATTTTGCAAAGATTGTTTCCCAGGTGGAAATTCACCCCGGCGCGAAAATTGGTCGCAGGTTTTTCATAGATCATGCAACAGGTGTGGTGATTGGTGAAACGGCAGAGATCGGTGATGACGTCACGCTTTATCAGGGTGTGACGCTGGGCGGGGTCAAGCTGAATGCCGGTAAGCGCCACCCGACACTTGAAGACGGTGTGATTGTCGGGGCGGGGGCCCAGATACTTGGCCCGCTGACGGTTGGCCGTTGCGCCCGGATCGGTGCAAATGCGGTTGTTCTTCGGGATGTCCCGGCAGGGGCGTCCATGGTGGGTATTCCGGCGCGTCAGGTCATGAAGGCGCGGGATGAATCCTTCCAGGCCTATGGTACGCCAACCGGTGACATTCCGGATCCGGTTGTCCGGGCGATTGAAGACCTCCGCCGGGAATTGCAGGCGACGGCTGGCCGTGTCGCGGAACTGGAGAATGAACTTGAACGGCGTGATGCTGCAGACCGGCCTGAAGAGCCGCGTGCGGCAAACCGCTCCTGATGAATTGAATGACAGGTAAGTGACATGAAACTTTCGACAAAAGGCCGCTATGCGGTGATGGCGATGGTGGATCTCGCGACCCACAGCCGCGGGAAGCCGGTATCGCTCGCCGATATTGCAGACCGCCAGGAGATCTCGCTGTCATATCTGGAACAGTTATTCGGCAAATTGCGCCGTGATGGTCTGGTTGCCAGTGTGCGTGGGCCGGGAGGCGGTTATCTGCTGGCCCGTGAGCGCGAACAGACACGGGTTTCCGATATCATCATGGCTGTTGACGAGCCGATCCGGGCAACACGCTGCAAAAGCGGTTCCCCCCGGGGCTGTCACATGGATAAAAGCCGCTGTCTTACCCATGATCTGTGGGAGGAACTGGGCAATCAGATCTATACGTTCCTGAGCACGGTATCGCTGGATGATATCTGCGAGCGTCGCGTGCTTGGATTGCGCAATTTTCTTGGTGCTGATGCGCGCGAAGGCGTGCGGGCAGCGGAATAGGATAATCCGGTGATCTATCTCGATCATAACGCAACAACACCGGTTCGGCCGGAAGCGCGGGACGCAGTCATTGCGGCGCTTTCGGAGACTGGCAATGCGTCATCAATCCATATGGCAGGCAGGGCAGCCCGCCGCCGGATTGAAGATGCCCGTGAAGTGGTTGGCCGCTTCATTGGTGCTCGGGCGCAGGATGTTGTGTTCACATCGGGTGGTACAGAAGCGAACAATCAGGCGCTGCGTGGTTGTGGCCGTGCGCGACAGATTGTGTCTGCGATTGAACATGATTCGGTGCTGGCTGCGGCCGGACCGGATGCAGATATTCTGCCGGTTGATGGCAGTGGTATCGTCGATCTGGAACGGCTTGCTGCAATGCTGGCTGAACGGGGCGAGGATACGGTTGTTTCCGTCATGCTGGCGAACAATGAAACCGGGGTTATTCAGCCGGTGAGTGATGTTGTCAGGCTGGCTCATGATGCGGGTGCGCTGGTCCATGTGGACGCCGTTCAGGCGGTCGGAAAGATGGCTGTCAGTTTCGCTGAAACCGGTGCTGACATGATGACGATCTCCGGTCACAAGTTTGGTGCCCCGGCGGGTGTCGGTGCCCTGATCCTGAGACCGGGGCTGCAACTGGACAGTCTGATTTGTGGTGGCGGGCAAGAGCGTCGCCAAAGGGCTGGAACGGAAAACATTTCATTTATCAGCGGGTTGTCTGCTGCTGTTGATGCATTATCTGAGGATTGGGCGTGGGTGTCGTCGGCGCGGGATGCCCGGAACCGTCTCGAAGCCCGGCTGTTGCAGTCTGGCTATGATGTGCAGATTTTCGGTGGCCAGTCCGAGCGACTGGCGACGACCTGCTGCTTTGGTGTCGATGGCATTGAGGCTGAACGCCTGCTGATGGCTCTGGACCTTGAGGGTCTGGCAGTCAGTTCCGGTTCAGCCTGTTCGTCGGGCAAGGTTGCTCCGTCGCATGTCCTGTCGGCGATGGGAGTTGCAGAGGGCGTGGCGAAGTCTGCTGTTAGGGTCAGCTTTGGCTGGACCAGTCAGCCGGATGACGAGGAACGATTTTTCGAAGGCTGGATGCGGGTGATCGGGCGAATGCGCCCGGGCATCGCATCTGCGGCCTGAAGCAAGTGGCTATTCAGCCAGGATTTAAATGAGAGGCAATGAGGCAGTTATGAGTGTTACCGGTCAGAATTCCAAAGATCGTCCAATCTACCTGGACTATCAGGCAACGACGCCGACTGACCCCCGGGTCGTCGATGAGATGCTGCCCTATTTCAATGCGCAGTTCGGTAATCCGCACTCGCGCAGCCATCAGTATGGCTGGGAAGCGGAAGACGCGGTCGAGAATGCCCGGCGTCAGGTTGCTGATATCATCGGTGCGGACCCGCGGGAGATCATCTTTACCTCCGGCGCGACCGAATCAAACAACCTTGCCCTGAAAGGCATCATGGGGTTTTACGGTGATCGGAAAAACCACATCATCACCTGTGTTACCGAGCATAAATGTGTGCTCGACAGCTGCCGCCAGCTGGAACAGCAGGGTTTTGAAGTGACCTATCTGCCGGTTCAGCAGAATGGTCTGGTTGATCTGGAAGTGCTGAAGAACGCGATCACCGACAAGACGGCGATTGTCTCCATCATGGCGGCGAACAACGAGATCGGTGTGATTCAGCCGGTCGCTGAAATCGGTGCGATCTGCCGTGAACGCAAGGTCTTCTTCCATTCGGATTGTGCGCAGGCGGTTGGCAAGATCCCGCTTGATGTCAACGAAATGAAGATCGATCTGATGAGCATTTCCGGCCACAAGCTTTATGGTCCGATGGGCATCGGCGCGCTGTATGTTCGCCGCAAGCCGCGTATCCGGCTGGTCGGTCAGATCAGCGGGGGCGGTCAGGAACGTGGCATGCGCTCCGGTACGCTGCCGCTGCCGCTCTGTGTTGGTTTTGGCAAGGCCTGTGCTATCGCCAAAGAAGAGATGGCGGCAGAGGCCGAGCGGCTGATTTATCTGCGTGACCGCTTCCTGAAGCGGATCAATGATTCCCTGCCGGAGGTTTACCTGAATGGTGATGCAGAGCACCGTCTGCCGGGTAACCTGAATATCAGTTTTGCCTTTGTCGAAGGTGAGGGGCTGATGATGGGAATCAAAAACCTTGCCGTGTCGTCCGGTTCAGCCTGCACCTCGGCATCGCTGGAACCGTCTTACGTGCTGCGTGCGCTTGGCGTTGAGGTCGAAATGGCCCATACCTCTCTGCGTATCGGGCTGGGGCGTTTCACGACCGAAGAGGAAGTGGACACTGCCGCAGATCGCATTATTGCAGAGGTGACGCGCCTGCGTGAGATGAGCCCGCTCTGGGAAATGGCCCAGGAAGGTATCGACATTTCGAAGATTGAATGGGCTGAGCATTGATCTGCGCGTCCCGCATAACAATATATACGGTATAACAAGGAGTTACATCTGATGGCCTACAGTGAAAAAGTTGTCGATCACTATGAGAATCCCCGCAATGTCGGTAATCTCGACAAGAACTCGACATCTGTCGGAACCGGCCTTGTTGGCGCGCCCGCCTGTGGCGACGTGATGAAGTTGCAGATTCAGGTCGGCGCGGATGGCCGGATTGAAGACGCCAAGTTCAAGACCTTTGGCTGCGGTTCAGCAATTGCCTCCAGCTCGCTGGTGACAGAATGGGTGAAGGGCAAGACCGTTGACGAAGCCGAAGCGATCAAGAACACGGAAATCGCTGAACATCTGGCGCTGCCGCCGGTGAAAATTCACTGCTCGGTGCTTGCTGAAGATGCGATCAAGGCTGCGATCAAGGATTATCGTACAAAAGCCGGTCAGGCCAAACCGGCAGCGGCGGAGTAAGTCTTGGAAGCGACAACCAAAGACGGGGCGGCGAAAAAACGCCGTCCGCTGCCGCCACGCCCTGCGCCGATTACCCTGACGCCGGCTGCGATTGCGCGCGTTCATGCGCTGATTGAAGGCCGGGGTAAGGAAACTCTCGGCATTCGCATCGGTGTCCGCACTAAAGGCTGCTCCGGCCTCAGCTATACGCTGGAATTCGCCGACGAGCAGAACGGATTTGATGAAGCCATTGATATTGATGAGGGCACCAAGCTGTTCATTGATCCGAAGGCTTCGATGTTCATCTTTGGTACGGAAATGGACTATGTAGAGGACAAGCTGGAATCCGGTTTTGTCTTCCGTAATCCGAACGAGAAAGCCCGTTGTGGCTGTGGCGAGAGCTTCCACGTCTGAGTCTCTGTCCGGGATTACGGACCGGCTTGCCTGAATTCCCCGGCGCAGCTTGCTGCGCCGGGCCTGTTTTTGAGTGAAAAAGGCCGCAATGGCTGACGAACCTTCCATATCGACAAAGACAAACGCCTGCTGGTCCTGCAAGGGGCCTGTGTCTGATGCGGCTTTGTTTTGTGACACCTGTTCAGCTATTCAGCCTCCGGGGCAGGCCGACCATTTCACCCGCTTCGGACAGCCGATCGGTTTTGATCTTGATCCGGCGGCACTGGAGGCGGCTTATTTTGATCTCCAGCGGAAACTCCATCCTGATCGCTTTGCGACCCGCTCCGGCCGTGAGAAGGCGTTGTCCCAGTCACAGGCGGTTGCCGTGAATGAAGCCTATGAGACGTTGAGCGATCCGCTCCGCCGCGCGGCTTACCTGCTTTCTCTCAATGGCCGGACTGCCGATGTTGATCGTGACAGTACGATCAGTGATCCGGAACTGCTGATGGAATCGATGGAAGCGCGGGAAGCCCTGGCTGAAGCAGAAACCGTTGAGGAAGTGGTTGGCCTGTCCCGTGAGACGAACGCGAGAATCCGCTCCTGTGAGCAGGAACTGGCCGTGGCCTTCACCGCCGGCGATCTGGATCAGGCAGGGGCATTGACCACAAAACTGAAATATCTCGGCAAACTGGCGGGTGAAACACGCGCGCGCCGACTGAAACTGGCTGGAAGAGGCTGATATGCTGCTGCAGATCCATGAACCCGGACAAACCCCGCTGCCCCATGAAGGTGAGCAGACCAAGGCGGTTGGTATTGATCTCGGCACGACGAATTCCGTGGTTGCGGTGATCCGCGAGGGCGAGGCGCAGCCGTTCCGTGACGAAGACGGGTCAGCCCTTGTGCCGTCCGTCGTTGCTTACGCTCCCGATGGCTCGGCCATTGTTGGCCCCATGGCGCAGCAACTGGCTCTCAGCCATCCTGATCGTGTTGTGTCCTCGGTGAAGCGTCTGATGGGCCGGGGGGCGGAAGATATCAAAGCCGTCGCCGGTACGTTGCCCTATGACATTGAGCCGTCTGATGGCGGCATGGTGAAACTGCGCATTGCCGACCTGACCCTGTCACCGGTGGAAATTTCTGCGGATATCCTTCGCGGACTGAAAGAACGTGCTGAGGAAGCACTGGGTGGTGAGGTACGCAAGGCCGTCATAACCGTGCCGGCCTATTTCGATGATGCCGCCCGGACAGCGACCAGAGATGCAGCCCGGCTTGCCGGGCTGGAGGTACTCCGTCTGGTCAATGAACCGACGGCTGCTGCACTGGCCTATGGTCTGGATGAAGGGGCCGAAGGTCTCTACGCGATCTATGATCTGGGTGGTGGCACGTTTGATGTTTCGCTGTTGAGGATGCAGACGGGCGTGTTTCAGGTTCGTTCAACCGGCGGCGATGCCGCACTGGGGGGCGATGATTTCGATCATGTGATTGCTGAACGTCTGATGGCGGAACGGGGCACGAAAGATCCCTCCCGCGCCGAAGTTCGCACAGCCCTGACCACGGCACGGATGATCAAGGAAGCCCTGAGCGATCAGGACAGCGGCTCCTGGTATATGGAGGCGGAGGGCGTTCGCAGTGAACACAGCCTGACCCGTGATGAGTTCGAGGAAATGATCAGCCCGCTGGTGCAGCGCACGCTGGATACCTGCCTGTCCGTCCTCGAAGACGCAGATGTTTTCCCGGAAGATGTGAAAGGCGTCGTGCTGGTTGGCGGCTCGACCCGTGTGCCACTGGTTCGCAAGCGTGTGGCGGAACTGTTCGGTCAGGAACCGCTGGCGGATATCAATCCGGATGAGGTGGTCGCCGTTGGTGCTGCCCGTCAGGCCGATGCGCTGACCGGCGGCTCGGACACGCTGTTGCTGGATGTGGCGCCGCTGTCGCTCGGTATTGAGACGATGGGGGGGATTGTCGAGAAGGTGATCGAGCGTAACACCTCTATCCCGGTGTCGATGGCGCAGGAATTCACCACCTATCAGGACGGTCAGTCCGCCATGATGGTGCATGTGGTTCAGGGTGAGCGGGAGATGGTCGATCAGTGCCGCTCGCTGGGCAAGTTTGTCCTCAGCGGCATTCCGCCGATGACCGCCGGTGCGGCCCGGATCAAGGTAACCTATTCGGTGGATGCGGATGGCCTGCTGACAGTCAGCGCCCGTGAGGAGATGACCGGGGTTGAACAGACCATCGAGGTCAAGCCGTCCTATGGTCTGTCGGAAGATGATATGGCGACCATGCTGCGCAGCAGTATGGAGAACGCCCGGGATGACATGGAATGGCGCCTGCTGGCGGAAGCCCGTGTTGAGGCGGGCCGGGCTGTTGATGCGCTGGATGCGGCGCTGAAGGTCGATGGCGACCTGCTGGAGGGGGCTGAACGGGAAGAACTGATCGCCGCCGGTGAAGCCGTCCGGACTGCCGTTCAGGGCGATGACCGTGATGTCATCAACAGTGCGGTGGAACGACTGGATACAGCCAGCCTGCCGTTTGCCCAGAAACGAATGGATCGGGGAATCGGCAATGCCCTGAAAGGCGTTGCCATGAATGATCTGGAACATCGCGTCGGCCCGTCCGACGCCCAATAATCGAGAGGTAAAATACAATCATGGCCATGCGGAAAGCCACATTCATCCTGCGGGATGGCACCGAACAGGAAGTGGAAGCTGAAGAAGGCTTGTCCCTGCTGGAGGCCGCCCATCGCAACCATATCGACCTGGAAGGGGCCTGTGAGGGCTCTCTGGCCTGTTCAACCTGCCATGTCATCGTTGTTGAAGAAGACGTCTATGACGGTCTGGACGAGCCGAGCGAGGAAGAGGAAGACATGCTCGACCTGGCTTTTGGCCTGACCCACACGTCACGGCTGGGCTGCCAGATCATCCTGAATGAAGAAACCGATGGTATCCGGGTGAAACTGCCGAAAGCCACCCGCAACATGATGGTCGACAAGACTTGAGCTAACGGAGGCAGAGATGGGATATAAATGGAGCGACGTCTACGATATCGCCATTGATCTTGAAGAAGCGCATCCGGAAGCGGACGTGATCAATCTCCGCTTCACCGACCTCTGGCAATGGGTGCAGGATCTGGAGCGGTTTGATGATGATCCGCAGAAATCCAACGAGAAAATTCTTGAAGCCATTCAGATGGCCTGGATCGAAGAACGCGAATAGCTTGAGACAGTATTTTGATTTGCCGTCCTGAACAGATTCGGGATGGCGGGATGTGAATTGACGACACAGGCCGGGACAGAGCCGGATATCGGGAAGGAAGACCAATGGACTACACGAAACCTGCGGCGATTGATTACGCCTTCAAGCGTGTCGCCTTCATCAAGGCTGGCTGGCATGGTGATATCGTTGATCAGTGCCGGATCGCGTTTGAAACAAAGGTGACGCAAGCGGGGATCACTGCCGATCATATTGATGTCTTTGAAGTCCCCGGCGCACTCGAAATACCGCTGCAGGCGCAGATGCTGGCTGACAGTGGTCTCTATGATGCGATTGTTGCCAGTGCCCTGATCGTCAATGGTGGCATTTACCGCCATGAATTCGTCTCAACCGCCGTGATCGACGGCATGATGCGGGTTCAGCTGGACAGTGGTGTGCCGGTGATTTCAGCCGTGCTGACGCCGGTCAATTTCCATGAAAGCCGTGAGCATCACGATTTCTTCTTCGATCATTTCACCAAAAAAGGCGGGGAGGCTGCCGCCGCCTGTCTGAGCATGCTGGCAAATGTCGCACAGGTGAAGACGCTGACGTAACCCTCTTGCGGTGACGGGGCCTGGTGCACGGGTGGCCGGGGCAGGGGTTAAGCCCCCGGATCCGGATACTTATGCCCCGTAATTAACCGGCTTGTCGGGCAGGTTGTGGGATCTGAATGCAAGATCTTTTGTCTGTCGTGAATCGCCCGGATTCTCCGCCCATCTTGCATTCGCACCGGCCCGCCGTATATTCCGCCAATGGAACATGTAATCGCCAACAAGAAGCCTGCGGATACCCGTGTCGTGGTCGCCATGTCCGGCGGCGTCGATTCGTCGGTTGTCTGCGCCCTGATGGCAGAGGCCGGATATGACGTGGTCGGCGTCACCCTGCAACTTTACGATCACGGTGCGGCGATCCAGAAGAAGGGTGCCTGCTGTGCCGGCCAGGACATCTATGATGCCCGCCGGGTGGCAGACAGCCTTGGCGTGCCCCATTACGTGCTGGATTACGAAAGCCGCTTTCGTGACGCCGTGATCGACGATTTTGCCGATACCTATGCCCGTGGCGAGACGCCAATCCCCTGCGTACGCTGTAACCAGACCGTTAAATTCCGCGATTTGCTGGCCACCGCCCGCGATCTCGGTGCCGATGCGCTGGCGACCGGCCATTATGTGCGCCGCAGCCCGGATGGCGATGGCCCGGCCCGGATGCTGCGCGCCGTCGATCCTGGTCGTGATCAGAGCTATTTCCTGTTCGCGACGACAACTGAACAGCTGGACTATGTCCGCTTCCCCCTCGGCGGCATGGAGAAGAGCGAAACCCGTGCCCATGCGGAACGCTTCAGCCTGCCCGTCGCCAGCAAGCCCGACAGCCAGGATATCTGTTTCGTGCCGGACGGTGATTATGCCTCGATCGTGCGCAAGCTGCGCCCGGAAGCGGCTGAGCCAGGTGACATTGTCGATCTGGATGGTCAGGTCATCGGCCGTCATGAGGGCGTCATCCATTATACAGTTGGTCAGCGTCGTGGTCTTGGCATTGGCGGCACGGAAGAGCCGCTTTATGTCGTCCGGCTGGAGCCGACCCGGCGCCGTGTCGTTGTTGGCCCGCGTGAGGCACTCGGCGTGACCCGTTTCATGATCGGTGAGGTCAACTGGATCGGCGACAGGGCAGGGCTGCCGGCAGAGGGAATCGACTGTCAGGTTAAGGTCCGCTCGACCACACCCCCGGTTGCGGCCACGGTTCGCCCGCTTGGCGACGGCCGGGCGGAAGTTATTCTGGCAGAGCCGCAACGCGGCGTTTCCCCCGGTCAGGCTTGTGTTCTGTACGATGGCGATCTGGTTCTCGGCGGCGGCTGGATACGTCGTGAAGAACAGGCGGCTGCAGCGGCTTGACATGCCCGCCCTGACAGCCTAAATCCACCGCCTGCCACGCATGGGGCGGAGTAGCTCAGTTGGTTAGAGCAGCGGAATCATAATCCGCGTGTCGGGGGTTCAAATCCCTCCTCCGCTACCATTTTTCTCATGATATCAAATGCTTGAAATCTCCCGCAGGAGATGAGGAATGTTGTTCGCATGTCCTGCTTCGACTTTTGTCTGGATTTGTCAGGTCCGGAAGCAACTTTCACATAGCTGACTTTTTTGGTGAGCAGACTATCTTCCGTGGAGAGACTGCTTAGTGCCACGTTATTTCCTCGTCGTATAATTTGCATATAGTATGCATAATTATATCTGAGTTACGAGGGAGGAGAACATGCCGGGTTCGACGTTGAAGCGGAAACTGATGGCACTGATATGTCTGTCTGGGATTGTTGGCTGTGCGCCATCGTTACCGCCCAGTATTTCACTGGATCAGGCCCAGACGCAGGTTGTTCCGTATCTCAGGACGTTTCAGCCCGCCGGGACCGGGGCGCACCCGACCGTGATTTTTCTGCATGGTGCGAGCGATAAAAGCTGGTACTCCGTATATGACGATATGGTGCAGCGGTTTGTTGCGAATGGCTATGGAATCGTCTTCCTCGACATGTATTCCGGGCGCGGGTCGAATGGGCAGGCTGCCCGGTCAGGTCACCTTTTGCCAAAGCAGACTGCGGGCGACCTGATGATTGCTCTGGACTGGGCTAAGCGGCAGCACTGGGTTGACGCTGACCGGGTTTATGCGGTGGGAACATCGTTTGGTGGCGCGACGATTATGGATGCGATGGTCTATGCAGACCCCGCCAAGGTACCGCTTGGAGTATCAGCGAACCCTGTGAATGAACTGGATGGATTGCGTGCTGCCGTTCTCTGGGCGCCTTTATGCATTGGAGATGTCATGGGGTTTAATATCGTCGCATCATTGCACGAGCCGTTTTATGCAAATGTTCCGATTCTGGCGCTGATTCCGGAAGAAGATCAGGTCTCAAGCCCGGAGATCTGCAAATCAATATTGAATCGAAATCGCACGGCCGACCGCCCGGTTGATATCATCGCATATCCGGCCACGGGTCATTCCTTCATGATTGAAGCAGATGAATATGGGGCGCAAATGGCTGACTATGATGCCGCAAAAGCAGAAGATGCATGGAAGCGGACTTTTGCATTTCTGGCTGGGTATGGCGGGCCGGCACAGCGGAATTAACAATGTGTCTGATACGGCCTGACGAGACTGTCAGGCTCGTTAAGTGCGGTTAGTTACAATCAAACCAATGCTTATGAAGATCGTATTTGGGGCTGTCCGGTGCGCACCGTATGGTGATGCCTTGTATGGCTTGAATGCAGGTTGCCCGGAAGGACTCGGATATGGCAGTTGAGAGAATAGATACGCTGGTTGTTGGCGCGGGGCAGGCCGGTGTGGCGATGAGTGAGCATCTGGGGAACTGCGGTGTGCCGCATCTGGTTCTTGAACGGCATCGGATTGCAGAGCGCTGGAGGTCGGAAAGGTGGGATTCGCTGGTGGCCAATGGTCCGGCCTGGCATGACCGGTTTCCGGGGCTTGAATTCTCCGGCATCAGTCCGGACGCGTTCGCTGGCAAGGAGCAGGTGGCGGACTATTTTGTTGCTTACGCAGAAAAGATATCAGCCCCGGTTCGCTGCGGTGTCGAGGTTACGTCCGTAGAGCGCAATACGGGGCGTTCCGGATTCCGGGTTGAGACTTCTGCGGGGCCGGTCGAGGCTAAAAGCGTGGTTGTCGCCACCGGGCCATTTCAGAAGCCTGTCATTCCGCCGGTTGTTCCGGAGACGGCGGATGTGCATCAGATCCATTCAAATGCCTATCGCAATCCTGACCAGTTGCCGGAAGGGGCTGTTCTGGTGGTTGGTGCGGGCTCGTCAGGTGCGCAGATTGCCGACGAAATTCTGAAGGCTGGCCGGAAAGTCTATCTCTCGGTCGGACAGCACGACCGGCCTCCCAGAAGTTACCGGGGACGTGATTTCGTCTGGTGGCTGGGTGTGCTCGGCAAATGGGATGCGGAAGTGCCGGGGCCGGGCACGGAACATGTCACCATTGCAGTCAGTGGTGCGCATGGAGGGCAGACCGTGGATTTCCGGCGTCTGGCGGAAGAAGGCATGACGCTGGTTGGTGTCACCAGGGCCTTTCGTGACGGTGTGCTGAGTTTTGCGCCGGATCTGGCCCGGAATATTGCGGCAGGTGATGCAAATTATCTGTCCGTGCTGGATGAGGCGGACGCCTATATTGCCCGCAACGGCCTTGATCTCCCGGAAGAGCCGGAGGCCCGGAGGATCGGGCCGGACCCGGATTGCGTGACAAATCCGGTTCTCGAACTGAATCTGGCGGAAGCGGGGATTACCTCGATCATCTGGGCAACGGGGTTCACGGTCGATTACAGCTGGCTGAAGGTTGATGCCTTTGATGAGCAGGGGCGTCCCAAGCATCAGCGCGGGGTCTCATCTGAGCCCGGAATTTACTTTCTGGGCCTGCCCTGGCTGTCACAGCGGGGGTCGTCCTTCATCTGGGGCGTCTGGCATGACGCAAAATATCTCGCAGACCATATTCTGACACAGCGCAAATATCTGGCCTATCATGAGTCGGCAGGGAAAAAGCCCTGATCAGGGTTGCCTGAATTAAACAATTGACCGGATCGGCCGTCTTCACCCACATTCAGGGGCAGCGGAGACCGTGACAGAAGACCACGGATGCTCTGTGTAAGGCTGACCGGGGTTTTCCGGTCCCGGCCATTGTTCTGACAGGAGAGGGCAGCTCATGTCCATTTATTGCACTGGTTTGGTGGTGTGACGCCACCGCGCTTCACCCTGCGTCAGCTCTCTTATTTTGCTGCAACCGGCGAGGCGGGCAGCATTCGTCTGGCTTCGGAGAGAATTCACGTTTCTCAGCCATCCATATCGAATGCGATTTCCCAGCTTGAGCAGGAATTCGGAATCTCGCTTTTTATCCGGCGTCATGCACAGGGGCTGCACCTGACCCCGGCTGGCCGCCAGCTGCTGCGGGAAGTCAAGGTTCTGCTCAGTCAGGCGGAGGGACTATATACAATTGCCGGAGAGATATCGGATGAGGTCAAGGGGCCGCTGACGGTTGGCTGCATGCTGACCCTGGCGCCTTTGCTGCTGCCAAAGCTTTGCTACAGCTTTGGTGCTGAATATCCGGCGGTACGGATCAGGTCATCTGCAAAGCATCATAAGGATCTGATGGAAGGTTTGCAGAATGCCGCCATCGACATAGCGATAAGTTACGACCTTGGCATACCCGAGGATGTCCGGTTTGAGACATTGGGAGCGGTGCCACCCCGTGTGCTTCTGCCGGCGAGGCACCGGCTGGCCGGTGAGGGAGCCGTTTCTCTGGAAGATCTGGAGGAAGAGCCGTTCATCCTTCTCGATCTGCCGCATTCCCGGGAATATTTTATATCCCTGTTCGCGACCGCCGGGATCAAGCCGAAGATCGCGCATGAATCCGAGCATCTCGAACTGATCCGGACGATGGTGGGAAATGGCCTGGGGTACTCACTGGTGAATATTGTCGCGGATGCACAATATTCCATGGACGGGCATGAACTTGTGACCGTCGAACTGACCGGAAAACATCGCCCGATGATGATTGGGATGGCCTCTCCCGATATTGCCGGGCCGTCACGTGTGATGACGGCTTTCGCACAATACTGCAGAGACCGTGTTCCGCAGATGTCGATGATTGTGCCGCCACCGCTCTGACCAATACGGCTTTCCTGACGGAATGGCGGCGTGCTGAGCAAGCCTGTTCAGCACGCCGTCTGTTTGTTCTGTCTGCTCCGGCTCAGTCTTTCAGCTGGTTTTCCACCCAGCGTGCCTGACGGAACAGACGTTCATCTGTATCTGGCAGGGAAAGCATCTGCAGGCCCATTGGCAGGCCGGAGGGGCCTGTGAAGACGGGCAGGGACAGACAGGGCAGATAGAGCGGGGTGAAGATTGATCCGATCTGAGTGGGGCCGGTTGTGTCCAGACCTTTGGTTGCTTCGCCGAAGGCACTGGGCGTAATCAGGAAATCAATATCGCCGAACAGTTCGGGGAGGGTTGCGCGACAACTGGCCAGATAGGCGCGGGAATCGCGGTAGGTTTCAAAGCTGCATCCCATGCCATCAGCTATCCGGCCATCGCGCAGGCGCTGACTGAGCAGATCGTTATGCTGTTCATATTCATGCGTGAAATTGCGGGCGAACTCAAAGCTGGAAACCCAGCGATGGGCGTCGGCCAGCCGGTCGAATGAGTCAGGAAAGGCGAAATCACGGACCCGGGCACCCGCAGCCGACAGGCGGCTTGCAGCATCCTCCATTGCATCCCGCATGGCAGGTTCGAACTTGTCCCAGAGACTGGTGCGGCAGAAGCCGATCCGTGGCGGAGTTGTGGGGATATCACCGACAGGGCGGACAGGGCGACGCAGCAGAACATCACGAACCAGCGAGATGTCCTCTATCGAGCGTGCGAAGAGGCCAAGACGGTCGAAGGAGCCTGATGCCTCCCGGACGCCGGCCATACGGAAATCGCCCTGTGACGGGCAATAGCCGTGAACGCCGCAATAGGCTGCGGGGCGGATTGTTGACTGCGAGGTCTGAGTGCCAAAGGAGAAGGGCACCATGAAATCACCAACCGCGGCCGCAGAGCCGCTGGACGATCCGCCGGGCGTGCGGGTCGGGTCATATGGATTGGCGGTCTTGCCCGGTGTCAGGTTGGCAAACTCGGTGGTGATGGTTTTGCCAAGCAGAGTGCCCCCGGCAGCCCGGGTCAGGGCAATGCAGGCCGCATCCCATACCGGGCGATGTCCTTCATAGATCGGCGAGCCATAGCCGGTTGGCATGTCGTGGCTGTCGATGATGTCTTTTGCGCCGAACGGGATGCCGGCCAGAGCTGTCTGTTTCGGGGAGTTGTCGATAGCGGCAGCATGGGCCAGAGCAGTGTCACCACCGACATGAGCCCAGGCTCCGACAACCGGTTCACGTTCTTCAATTCGGTCGAGGCATGACCGGAGCAGGGCCTGTGCGGTGAGGTCACCGGCTTCGATGGCGGTAATGGCTTCAGTTGCGGTGAGTTTGTTTGGCGTTTTCATAGGGGGACATCCGATAGGTGAGGAGGGGGAGAGCAGATAAGAAAACGGCCCGAATTGACATGAACAATTCGCGTTCAGTCGATTCGGGCCGCTCGTCTGGAATGACCGGGTGATTATTCACCACCCGGTCCGGTGTTAGTTGGCGAAGATATTCTCGACCATAATGTTCGGGATCCAGAGAGCCAGGATCGGGAACAGCAGGACGAGGATCAGAACGACACCATCCGTCAGCAGGAATGGAATCGCGCCTTTCATCACCTTTGTTACCGGCACCCCGGTTGTGCCACTGACCGCAAACAGGTTCAGGCCAACCGGCGGAATAACGCCGCCCATTTCGATGGAGATGGCAAACAGGATACCAAGATGGATCGGATCAACGCCCAGGCTGAGAGCCACAGGGAAGAAGATCGGAACCGTCAGCACCAGAATGGCCACACCGTTCAGGAACATCGACAGGAACAGCAGGAACAGGATGAGCACGAACAGGAAGCTCAACGGCGTGAGGCCGAAGTTGATAACCCATTCAGCAATATCCTGAGGCCAGCCCTTGTTGGCGAGCAGGAACTGGAAGACACCCACACAGCCGACCAGGAAGAACACGATCGAGGTCAGGTTGATGGCCCGGAAAGTGACCGGGATCAGTTCTTTCGCAAAGACGCGGGGCTTTTTATAGAAGCCGTAAGCCAGCGCATAGGCACAGGCCGCTGCACCTGCTTCTGTCGGTGTGAAGACCCCGCCATACAGGCCACCCAGAATCATCACAGGCATCAGAATGGCTGGCAGGGCTTCAATGGTGGAGATGCCAAGTTCTTTCCAGCTGAACGTGCCAGCCGGCAGTTTCAGATAGAAGGACACGCCCAGAATGACCACTGCATTACTGACGGCCAGCATGAAGCCGGGTATGAAGCCGGCAAAGAACAGTTTGACGATCGATTCTTCTGTCAGCACGCCATACAGGATCAGTGTAATGCTTGGCGGGATCAGAATGGCGATACCACCACCACAGGCGATAACCCCGGCAGAAAGCCAGACGGGATAACCGCGTTTGATCATTTCCGGATAGGCGATCATGCCCATGGCTGCTGCCATTGCGGTGCTGGAGCCGGAAATGGCGCCAAACAGAACAGCCGCCAGAAGTGTGGCATAGGCGAAGCCACCCGGAACCCAGCCGACAAGAGCATCGGCAAGCTTGAACAGCTTGTCGATCAGGCCCGTCCGTTCCATCAGATAACCGGCGAAGATGAAGAACGGAATTGCCATCAGCGTGTAGTTGCCGAGGAAGCTGAAAAATGCCCGGAATACTGTCGAAGGGGACAGGATCGGGTCATAGAGAATAAAAAGAATGGCAGAACCCGCGAGGGCGACGCCGATAGGTGCACCGATCGTAAGCAGACCGAATAGTGCGGTACCGATAAAACCCATAACTAGACCTCCAGCCCTTCTTCAACAGGCGCCCAGGGGAAGACCGTCTTGTTCCGCAGGGCCTGAATGTCCTGATAGAGATGGAACAGGGTTACGAGGGCCATAATTCCGAAACTGATCAGCAGCAGCAGCTGGAACGGCCAGATCAGCAGTACCATGCTCTGTGTTGTCCGGCCCATCATCATGCTGCGTTCGACAGTGGGAATGCCCCACCATGTGAAAGCGGCAAACATGGTCAGTGACATGGCGCTGACCGCCGTACGGATTGCCAGTACGGTTTTCAGAAAGCCCTTCTCCCGGAGCAGCTCGATAGCGGCAGTCACGGCGAGATGGGAGCGGCGAGCCTGGGTGACGGCAAAAAACATGAATACGGCACCGGATATCAGGAATGTCACAACGTCCTGACCCCAGTGAAAAACGCTGCCAAAGATATAGCGGCGGATGATTTCGACGATTGCAAACAAAGTCGCGCCGAGAAGCACGATTGCGGCGGCATTACCGACCAGTCGATCCAGAATGAATCGAATGACGCGGTAGGTCCGGTCAAGGAGTTGCTCCATTTGAACTGATGTCCTTCATCAAGAAAAGATGCCGCGCGCCGGTATTAGGGGCGCGCGGCAGAAGAGCGCTGCATATTACTACAGCTCAAGCGACACGATTAGGTGTCAGATTATTTCTTGGTGTACTTGTCGAACCATGGCTTCAGTTCGGCACAATCCGTCTTTTCAATCCAGCCATCGCCGAGCGGGTTTCTTTCAACAGCTGCCTTGGCTTCTGCCTTGAACTTGTCGACCCACTGGTTGGCGTCGTCAGGCGTGTTGGCTTTCACCCAGTCAGAGGTTGCTGTACCGAGCTTGTCAGCAAGGGCTTTCTGCTCGGATGCATTCATGATGTAGATGCCCGGCTTCGTCGGATCCTTGGTTTCATAGAGATCAAGGACGCGCTTGTCGTTGCACCAGTTGAGCTTCTTGGCCATCGGCAGAACGTCGTCAACAATCAGCTTCTGCAGTGCATCGCGCTGGTTGGCTTCGAGGGAGTTCCACCAGTTGGCACTGGTACCCATCCAGTAGTAATCACCAACGACGCCGTTGATACCGGCAACGGTGAAGTAAGGAGCCTGTTCCTTGACCTGGTTGTAACCACCAAGGCTGGTCAGAAGGCCGTCGATAACACCGGTCTGCAGGGCAGGCGGCACGTCACCGAAGGACATCGTCGTTGCATTGGCACCCCAGGCACCGAGAGCGGCATTTTCAGCCGGGCCCATGCTGCGGATTTTCTTGCCGCCGAAATCTTCAGGATTCAGCAGACGGCTGCCGGCACCGGCACCCATGTACATGCTGAGATGTGCTGTACCGAGCAGCTTGACCGAATGAATTTTTTCAAAGCGATCAGCCAGCATTTTGACGGTTTCAAACGAATCCAGTTCGTTCATGGCACCGGGGGTTGTGAGCTGCATCGGGCCGACAACAACACTCATGAACGGATCGATCTGAGCGGTTTTACCGAACTGGCCCCAGGCCATTTCGAGGTTGCCGTCCGTCATGGCTTCAACAGCCTGCGGAATCGTGTAGAGCGCACCAGCGTGATACACACGCAGTTCACTGCCCGGAATGACTTCCTGCAGACGCTGTTTGAAATATTCCTGCGCAATACCAGCCGGATGCGGCGGGCCGCTGTGATCGGCTGCAAGACGGATGGTTACAGGTTTGATATCCTGTGCCGACGCCGGAGCAACTGAACCGACTGCCGAAACGCCGGCGGCCAGTGTCAGAATAGCCAGCGCATGTGCCGGCTTACGAATCATTGTAGTCATTAAATCCCTCCCAGAGGCATTAGGTTTGTTTCACTTAAATCTTGGCGTAGCGCCAGGATCTCTCACTAATTTTGGGGAAATCCCATTGGTCTCGTACGCTCTTGTCGGCGTATGCATTACATCATTCACTATCTTTCAGGCACTTTCCAGTATCTGTTCATTACTGAACCAAATTTGTTTAGTCCGGACATCTTTTTCGCGCCCCCTGAATGAGGGGCAAAGGAAGCCGGTACGCTGGAAAATCCCGGAAACATGCGGACAACTTGCCTTAAAATCGAAAATGAAACAACGATTTCATTATGCGAAAAACGGATTGCTTGCCAGACAGTGTCAAAAAGGTCTCTCACGGCATTTGTGGCGATGCCTTGCATGGTCCTGCTCGCCCGCGGCGGGCTCCTGTCGTAATGTCCGGGCAAGCCGGGAGATGTCCGGACAGGAATGTAATTTTAAAGAGAAGGAAGGGTGAATCTGGATGAGGAATATTACCGTAGGTGCAGCACAGATGGGAGCCATCCATAAAGCGGACAGCCGGGAAACCGTTGTCGAGCGGATGATCGCATTGCTGGATGAGGCAGCCGCTCAGGGAGCTGACCTGGTCGCCTATCCCGAACTGGCACTGACGACCTTCTTTCCCCGCTGGTACATGGAAGACCGGGCGGAGGCCGATAGCTGGTTTGAACGTGATATGCCGAATCAGGCGACACAGCCTTTATTTGACCGGGCGCGGGAACACCGGGTCGCCATCACCTTCGGGTATGCGGAACTGACTCCGGACGGGCACCGCTTCAATACATCCATCGTGACGGACCGGGATGGGAACATTGTCGGGAAGTACCGCAAGGTGCATCTGCCGGGGCATATCGAATTTGACCCGGAGAGGAGTTTTCAGCATCTGGAGAAACGCTATTTCGAGCCGGGTGATCTGGGTTTTAATGTCTGGCGCAACATGGATGCCTGGATGGGCCTTTGCATCTGCAACGACCGGCGCTGGCCGGAGACCTACCGGGAAATGGGATTACAGGGGGTCGAACTGGTTCTGCTTGGCTATAACACCCCTTCCGTGAATTCGCAGGCAGATGAGGAAGGGCCGGAACGACGCCTGTTCCATTCTGAGCTGTCGATGCAGGCCGGGGCTTATCAGAATTCAACCTGGGTCGTGGGTGTCGCCAAGGGCGGCGTTGAAGACGGTTTCCCGATGATTGGTGGCAGTGTGATCGTTGACCCGAACGGTTATGTGGTGGCGCGTGCGAAAACAGAGGAAGATGAACTGCTGATTCATGCCTGTGACATGGATCTCTGCAATTTCGGCAAACAGACGATCTTTGATTTCAAGCGCCATCGCCGGACCGAACATTATCAGCGGATTACCTCACAGGTAGGCGTTGTGTTGCCGGAATGACGCGGGGGCTGACCGCAATTACGTGCCCTGTTGTCGTGACAGGCGGGCTGCTGTTCTCTCTTGTGGGGACAGCAGCGTTTGCGGGAGGTTGCGGATTATCCGTCCAGCATGTCTGGCTGGAGAGTTTCACGGCGCAGGCAGAGGCCTCTGATAATTGCTCAGGTGCTGATCTCATACTCCGGGTGCGCAACCGGAGGGGAGCGGTGGTGCATGAGTCGAGCTATCACATCTCTGATCTTTTCGGGTTTGGAGATGTCGATACACCGGCAGACATGCAGGATGCCCTGAAGGACTGGGTGTCGCAGTATCCCGTAACGGCGACGACAGACCGCCTTCCGCCCTGGCGGGAGGGAGAGACTGTTCCCGATCACCGCGAATTCCCCTTTTATGTCGAAGAGGGGATGTCGCGTGAACGTTATGAACAGGTCAGGCTGTCGAAACGCCGCCTGCATTGCTTTGTTCAGGGCAGCGAAAGTCTGCTCTGTCTGACATCCGATGACAGCGGTGACAGGCTCGAAGTGATCGGTATTCAGTCCTTTCCCGGCTAAGGCTGGTGCTTGCACTTCATGGCGGACAGGCAAATGATAATGTCTGGTCCCCGATACATTGTTCCCAAAGCAAGGAGTTGTCCTCATGACAGACGCAGCGAATATGATTGTCTTCCTGAGTGACAACCATGCGCGGTATATGCTGGGCGCAGCCGGGCACCCGACAGTCAGAACGCCTAATCTGGACCGGATTGCTGAAAATGGCGTCCGGTTCACCAATGTCAGTTGCGTCAGTCCGCTCTGCTGCCCGTCGCGGGCGGCGATTGCAACGGGGCGGTATCCGCATGAAACCGGATACTGGGATAATGCCCTGGCCTATGACGGACGGTTTCCGACCTGGCAGCAGCGTGTCCGTGATCAGGGCAGTCTGGTGACCGCAATCGGCAAGCTTCACTATCGGTCAGGTGAGATTGATAACGGCTTTTCGGAAGAAATCATTCCGATGCATATCCTGGACGGTAAAGGCGCCCTGATCGCCTTGTTGCGGGCCACGCCGGAGGGCATGCCGCAGCGGCTGGGTCACAAGAAAATCTATGAAAATTCGGGCGTTGGCGAGGCGGATTACCAGTTCTATGACCGTGATATTACGGCCAACGCCATCGCCTGGCTGGAAAAGCACGGAAATTCAGAGGGCAGGCCGTGGATATTGCTGGTTTCCTATGCCAGTCCGCACCCGCCTTTCCGGGTTCCAGAGCGGTTCTGGAACATGTATCCGCTGGATGAGGTGCCAATGCCGGTGCAATGGCGCAAAAGCGAGCAGCCACAGCATCCAGCAGTTCAGTACCTGTCATGGATGAACAGCTTTGAAGACGAATTCAGCGAAGACCTGATCCGTCGTGTCGTTGCAGGTTACTGCGGTCTGGTTTCTGTCGTCGATGAACAGATCGGCAAGGTGATGGATGCTGCTGAACGACTGGGCCTGATGGATCGCACGCGGCTGCTGTACACCAGCGATCACGGAGAGGCAGCCGGCCATCACGGGATCATGGGAAAATCGAATCATTATGAACATGCGCTCGGTGTGCCGTTGCTGATGTCAGGCCCCGGTATTCCGTCCGGCAAGGTCGTTACACAGATATCCTCTCATATCGACCTGTTCCCGACGATTGCCGAGGCTGCCGGTGCCAGCCTTGCTGCAGAGGATGCGACTTTGCCCGGACGCTCACTCTGGCCGGCAATTACAGGAGAGGGAGAAGACCGTTCGTCCTTTGCGGAATTCCACGCGATGGGTGCCTTGAATGCCGGATTTTCCTATCGCGAAGGACGGCACAAGCTGATCTACCATGTCGATATGCCCCGTCAGCTTTTCGATCTTGAGGCGGACCCTCTGGAAGAACATGACCTGTTATTGGGGGGCGGTGCGGACGGACTGGCCGACGCGCTTGAGGCGAAGCTCCGGGCTATCGTTGACCCGGAAGAAATCGACCGTCTGGCAAAGGCTGATCAGCTGACTCATGCCGACAGATTTGGCGGCATCGAAGCCGTCAGGAAAGCCGGTGTGTTTTCAGTATCGCCGGTGCCGGGAAAACAGGTGGAACTGGAGCGGTCCTGAGGACCGTTCCGTTCAGCTCAGTTTCCCATGAAATAGCGGAATGCTTCTTCCGATTTTGCGCCGGCCTGATTGATCTGCATTTCCTTCTGGCGCTCGCGTTCCCGTAAACGGAAGGCGTATTCATGCGGCATGCCGTCAAAGGCATCCGGAAGACCAAGAGCCTTTGCAGCATGTGCCGGCCAGTCAGCATTCCACAACAACTCCCGGGCCAGCGCGACCATGTCAGCCTGGCCGTTCTGCAGAATGGCTTCTGCCTGATGCGGGTCGGTAATGCCGCCGACAGCGATGGTCATGATACCGGTCTCCTTGCGGATACGGTCTGAAAAGTCGGTCTGGTAGCCGGCAAGCCGGGGCACCATCGGCATCTTTGAATTTCCGCTGATGCCGCCGGATGAAACGTCGATCAGATCGACATCCCGGTCTTTCAGCGCCTGCGACAGAATGACTGAGTCATTCAGGTTCCAGATACCCCCGGCACCATCGACCGCAGAAATACGCCAGAATAAGGGCTTGTCCGCAGGCCATGCTGCACGGGTAACTTCTGCCAGTTCCAGTGCAAAACGCATCCGCCCTTCAATGTCGCCACCATAGGCATCAGTGCGATGGTTTGATGCCGGAGACAGGAACTGATGAATCAGATAGCCATGGGCACCATGGATTTCGAGAATGTCGTAACCTGCTTCTGCGCTGCGCAGGGTTGCAATCCGGAAGGCTTCCTTCACCCGGGCGATATCATCCAGGTCCATTTCCTTCGGCAGAAACCGCCGCGGCGGTTCGGGTAGCGCGCTGGGGGCAAGACCCTGCCAGGGTGGCATGCCGTCAGCGACATCTTCGTCGCGCAACGGGCGCCAGCTTTCGACTGCGGTATGGCAGGAGGCCTTGCGCCCGGCATGGCCCAACTGAATGGCGGGAACGGCACCCTGTTCCCGGATAAAGTCGTTCAGGCGCCGATAGGCCGGAACATGTTCATCCTTATACAGTCCGGCACAGGCATAGGTTTTGCGACCAATGTCCTCAACGGCTGTTTCCTCGCCAAAAACAATGCCGGGGCCGCCAACACAGAGCCGACCCAGATGCATCAGCTGCCAGTCGGTTGGTCCGCCATCGACGGAATGATACTGGCACATGGGGGAAACAACGATCCGATTTCGCGCGGTGACGCTGCGAAGTTTGATCGGGGTGAACAGAAGCGGTGTGTCATTGTTTGTCATAGATACATTATATCCACAGATGAGCAGGAGCATACAAGACCGGGAGCAGAAAAAGACGCCGGGAAATCAAAGTTGTTTGTCTCAGCGGATCCGGATGATGGCATTGCCGATCAGTTTGCCGGATTCGACAGCCTCATGTGCTGCGACGATCTCGTCCAGTGTGAAACGCTCTGCGATCCGGGTCCGGATGAAACCAGTTTCCAGAATCGGTAACAGTGCCGCTTTAGACGCTGCGAGGATCTCGGCCGGAAGAGCATAAACATTATAGAAATGCAGCCCGATCAGTTTTACACGCAGCTTGCCGGCATCCAGTGTTGCCATGGGGCTGTCGGAGCCATAGATGGCAACCGTTGCCCCGGTTGCCAGAAGATCATGCAGTGTTTCGGCATTTGCGGTGAGGTTGACCTCAACATAATGATCAACGCCCCTGCCACCGGTAATTTCTGCCACGCGGTCGACGAGGTTCTCGGTGCGGTAGTTCAGAGCAAAATCAGCCCCGGCTTCCCTCGCGGCTTCAGCCTTGGCGTCAGAGCTGACACTGGTGATGACTGAGGCGCCAAGCGCCTTGGCCAGTTGAATGGCATAGTTCCCGACGGCCCCGGCACCGCCACTGATATAGACCCACTTGCCCTCCACCGGACCGCCAATGGTGACGCCATGACAGGCGGTAAGCAGGGGAACACCGAAGCAGGCGGCTTCGTCAAAGCTGATATTGTCCGGCAGAATTGCAGCATCGTTCTGCGGGACCGCAACCAGTTCCGCCGCTGTACCCAGCACACCCGTGACATTGGTGTTATGAACCCAGACCCGTTGTCCGATGCGGGTGGTGTCAACATCCGGCCCGACGGCAATAATGGTTCCCGCCCCGTCATTATGCGGAATCCGGGCACTGCCTTCAAAGGGGCGGGCCGTCTTGCCCTGCCGTGTCTTCACATCGGAGGGGTTGATGCCAGACACTGCCATCTGCACCAGAACCTCGCCCTGTGCAGCAATGGGATCCGGGAACTCACCGATCCGCAGTACATCCCGGGCATGACCAGTTGCGCTGTAAAATGCAGCCTTCATCAGATTGATCCCGATGTCACGTTTCGGCGATTGCTACACCGGAAATATGTCACAGATCTTCCAGCAGTTTCTCTGCACTGGTCTCGCCGAAGCCGCTGTCTTCATAATGGACCGATTTGACGACACCATCCACGACGAGGGCTGAGAAACGCTTGCAGCGCGGACCGTAGCATTTGTCGTTGAGATCAACTTCAAGACCGACAGCCTTGGTGAAGTTGAGGGCGCCGTCGCCGACCATCATGACCTTGTCGCCAACTTCCTGTGATTCGCCCCAGGCATGCATGACCCAGGGGTCATTGACGGAAATGCAGACGATGCTGTCGACGCCCTTTGTCTTCAATGCTTCCGCATTTCGTACATATCCCGGCAGATGCTGAGACGAACAGGTCTTTGTAAAAGCACCGGGCAGACCGAACAGGGCGACAGTCTTGCCGGCAAAAATTTCTTCAGTCGAAATCACGCCGGGACCGTTTTCGGTCATGACGCCAACATTTACGACAGGCATTTTGTCATTCTTTGAAAGGGCCATCTCAGCCTCCTTGTCCATTTGATTTTGTTAATCTGATACTCCGCGTCAGCGACGGAACGATCAACAGATAAAAATCCCGAGAAAGGCGTTCAATAAGGGACATGCCCGGTCAAACTGGATTCTGACCAGTGATCAGGATAGCTTCCGCCATGATGCAGATATTTCACATTCTCAGACAATTCAGGGATCACAGGGCAGCGGGTGGCGGGGCGAGTGCGCTGCGTCTCGTCATGTATCAGATCATCGGCAGGAAAAGGCTGATTGCCATCCGGATCAATGGTCTTGATGTCCGGGTGCGCAGCGGAACTCCGGATATAAATGTTGCACTGGATTGCCTGCATTTCGGCGAATTTTCAGAGATGACCCGGCTGGCCGGTTCAGCAGAGGTCATTGTGGATGCCGGTGGTTATATCGGCACTTCCGCCATCGCACTGGCACAGGCCTGTCCGGGTGCGCGCATCATCGTGCTGGAACCTTCGGCAGAAAATTATGCTGTTCTTTGTCAGAATGTGGCGGACTGGCCGACAATAACCGCGGTGAATGCGGCGCTTTCTGACCGGGACGGACGGGCAGTTCTCTATGACCGTGGCAGCGGTGAGTGGGGATTCACAATGGTTGCCGGGGCCCGTGATACGGATCATGTCGATGCTCTCGGTGAGATCGATATGATCTCAATACCAACACTGATGGAAAGGTTTTCAGTACCGCAGATTGATGTGCTGAAGCTGGATATCGAAGGCGGTGAGAAAGCCGTTCTGGAATCTGCCGATCAGTGGCGCGATCAGGTCGGGCTGATCGTTGCCGAACTGCATGACCGTATTGTTGCGGGATGCAGCGAAGCTTTCCGGCATGCGACGAAAGGCTGGGATATGATTCCCTTCAGTGGTGAGAAACAGGCCTGCCGGAATCCGGAATACAAAACCAGAGAAGTGGAAGAGCGCTGATCATGTCAGAATTTGCAGGATGTTCGGCCTTTGTTGCAGGGGCTGGTGGCGGTATCGGGCTGGCAATAGCCAATGATCTGCTGGCGGCAGGTGCGAATGTTGGTATGGCGGATCAGAAGCCCGAACCTGAAGGTCTTGTTCCGGGCAGCGGCCAGTATCGTTATTTTCAGGGTGATTTGTCAGACGAAGGATTCGTTCGTGCGGCCATCGGCGGCACAGCGGTCGCCTTTGGCGGACTGCGCTATCTCGTCAATACGGTTGGCGTTCTCTGGTTTGACCGTGACCTTTCCTGTCTTGATCCGGCCATGGATATGGCGGTCTGGGATCAGGTGTTTTCTGTCAATGTGAAGTCCATGGCTTTGTCCGCCCGGCATGCGGTACCGCTGATGCGTGCCGGTGGCGGCGGGGCGATGGTTCATTTTTCATCGATCGACGCAACGATGGGCGACAGCAAGCCGCAGGATGCCTACGGTGCGTCAAAGGCGGCGGTGATCCGTCTGTCAAAATCACTGGCAGTCCAGCTGGCAGGTGAGGGCATCCGGTCCAATGCCATTCTGCCCGCCGGGACCGCTTCACCGATGCAGCAGCGATGGGAAGATGATCCGGCTGCCCGCGACAGGCTGGCAGCAGCAATTCCGCTCGGTCGGGTGGGAACAGTTCAGGACATGGCCAATGCCTGCCTGTTCCTGCTCTCAGACAAGGCGGGTTTCATCACCGGCACGGAACTGGTCGTCGATGGTGGTGTGACGGCGGGTAGCTGAAACCGGGGCGGTCGTACGGATCGTCAGTTACCGCCTTTAATCTCACCCTGTACCCGGATGACGCAATTTTCCATATAGCCGTCTGCGGCACCGTTAAATGCGCCAGGTGTCTTTACGAGGTCAGCCAGTTCGGCGTAGGTGCGGTTGCGGGAGAACGCCTCAGTCTGGCAGTAACAGAGACTCTTGCCGATGAATGCCTGCTCTGGCGGAAATTTGCCGACATATTTGGACAGGCAGCCCTCGTACAGATCGACCAATTCATGAAACGGGATCGGTTTGTCATTCGCCTGTACCGGACTTGCGGCAAACAGAAAAAGTACCGTGAGTGCTGCAGTTATCGACTGGCCCATTCAGTTTCTCCTTCGAAGCCACATATTACCCCTGTTCAGCAGAGACCGGGTGAGGCTAGACGGTCTGTCTTCCGGCAACAACATATCGACGCTGTCTGGTGTTCATTTCCGGTCATCGCGTCCCGATAGCGTTCCCGGAAGATTTCCGCCATGGTACGGGAAACCTGATTCTGTAATGCGGACAGCAGCGATGATGAGCGATGAAACCGAACCCCAAGTCTATCATGTCGAGGAGGCGATCGGGCATGTGATTCGTCGCGTGCATCAGCGTGCAACGGCGATTTTCCTCGATGTCATGCAGGAGACGGGGCTGACTCCGACCCAGTTTGCCGCCCTGGCCAAGTTGCATGACGAGGGTGCTTTGTCCCAGAATCATCTGGGGCGGCTGACAGCGATGGACCCGGCAACCACGCAGGGCGTGATCCGGCGTCTGGTCGAACGTGGTCTGATTCAGCGGGCGGCAGATGAAACGGATCGCAGACGGGCCGTGCTGCGCCTTTCCGACGCCGGGGAAGAACTGGCGCAGAAGGCAATTTCTCTGGGGTTTGATGTGACGAACCGCGTCCTGGAACCGCTGTCGCCGCGGGAGAGGGCCCGGTTTGTCAGTCTTCTGGAGAGGCTGGTCTGACGGGCTGCCGGAGAATGATCGCCTATTGACAGGAAAATCATATCGGCGCAAAGTTTGTACGTACACATACAATAATTGGCGCAAAAAGCAGCCTGACTGTGTATCGCGCCTCGGCGCAACGGGGAGGAGCGCAGATAAGGGAGCACTGCGCATGGGAGCGTATGTTAGGCCATCCACTCTGGCCGATGCCGTGTCGGCGGTCGGGTCAGAAGACTATGTCATTTTAGCGGGCGGAACGGATTTCTATCCGGCGCGTGTCGGAAAGCCGGTGCGGGAGAATATTCTCGACCTGTCGGCTGTGACTGAACTGCGCGGGGTCTCTGACAAAGGTGACCACTGGCGGATTGGCGCGACAACGACCTGGACAGATATCGTCCGGGCCGACCTGCCTGCCTGTTTTGACGGACTGAAGCAGGCAGCACTTGAAGTAGGTGGTGTCCAGATTCAGAACGCCGGAACCCTCTGCGGCAATATCTGTAATGCTTCCCCGGCGGCGGACGGGATGCCGCCGCTGCTGACCCTTGATGCGACTGTTGAACTTGCCGACCGCAATGGCGTCAGCCGTATCGCGTTATCCGACTTCGTGCTGGGTAATCGCAGGACAGCGCGACGCCCGGATCAACTGGTGACCGGATTGCTGATCCCGAAAGTCTCTCCATCTGCAAACGCTGCCTTCTACAAGCTGGGTGCCCGGAAATATCTGGTGATCTCCATCGTCATGGCCGCGGGTGTCATTGAGATTGATCCGCAAGGCTGTGTGTCGGCCGCCCGCATCGCTATTGGTGCCTGTTCGGAAGTGGCACAACGCCTGCCGCTATTGGAAGCCGATCTGAAAGGACGGGAGGTGAAGGGTAATCTGTCAGCCGGTCTGTCACCGGATCATTTTCAAAACCTGTCGCCGATTGACGATGTCAGGGGCTCAGCCGCTTATCGGCTGGAAGCTGCTATCGAGGCTGTCCGCCGGGTGCTCGACGCAATTGGGGAGAACGCATGATGGACGGGCAACAGAGAACGACTGTTGATGCCGAAAACATCAGCTTCCGGGTAAACGGCAAGCCTGTTTCAGTTTCCGGCTCCCCCCTGCGTCGTCTGGCAGAGGTGTTGCGTCATGATCTGGGCCTGACGGGTACCAAGGTCGGCTGTAATGCCGGGGATTGTGGTGCCTGCACCGTGCTGGTGGATGGTGAGCAGGTTTGCTCCTGCATGATGCCGGTAGGGCAGGCGACAGGGCGGGATATTTCCACCGTCGAAGGGTTGTCGTCCGGCGTTGAAATGAACCCTCTGCAGCAGGCATTTCAGCGCCATGGGGCGGCGCAATGCGGCATCTGTACACCGGGTATGCTGATGGCTGCGACCGATCTGCTGCAACGAAATGCAGCGCCGGACCGGCAGGCTGTCATGGATGCGCTGGGTGGGGTGCTTTGTCGCTGCACCGGTTATCAGAAGATTGTCGAGGCAGTGCTGGATGTCGCGAGTACTGGTAGTGTCGCAGAAGCTGGCGCGGATGGCTATGTTGGTGCCCGGCTGCCGCGGATTGATGGCGTAGCAAAGGTAACAGGCGCTGAACGCTTTGGCGCAGATGCCATACCGGAGGATGCGCTCTGGCTTCGGGTGATCCGTTCGCCTCATGCCTCGGCGGAAATTACGCTTGGTGACATGTCGTCGGTGCTGGCGCGCGACGGGATTGAACGTGTGCTGACGGCGGCTGATGTTCCGTTCAACGGCTTTGGTATCTATCCCGATATCAAGGACCAGCCGGTTCTGACCGACCGGATCGTGCGTTATCGGGGACAGGCAGTTGTGGCTGTGGTCGGCTCGTATGAGGCAATTGCCGCGCTTGATCCGTCTGACGTCCCCGTCAGCTATACAGCGTTGCCTTCTGTGACAGGTGTCGAAGAAGCGATGGCAGAGGGCGCGCCGCAGGTGCTGCCGGACAGGCCGGGAAACCTGTTGATTGATGGCTGGGTGCGAAAGGGTGATATCGCAAAAGGTTTTGGTGAGGCGGCAGCGGTTGCGGAAGATGATTTCCGGACCGGGTTTGTCGAACATGCCTATATCGAACCGGAAGCAGGCTGGGCGCGCCGGGTTGGCAATCGCATCGAAATCACGGCCTGTACCCAGGCCCCCTATATGGACCGGGACGAGACGGCGAATGTCATGCAGCTTGCTCCGGAGGATGTACGGATCATTCCGACAGGCTGCGGCGGTGGTTTCGGCGGCAAGCTGGATATTTCGGTGCAGCCTCTGGTCGCGGTCGCGGCATGGCTGTGCAATAAGCCGGTCGCGACGATCTATGAGCGACCGGACAGCATGATGTCCTCGACGAAGCGGCACCCCTCCAGCATTTACGCGAAATTTGCCTGTGACCGGGATGGTTATCTTCAGGCCTGTGAGATGGATGCCATCTTCAATACAGGTGCCTATGCGTCCTGGGGGCCGACTGTCGCGGGGCGGGTGCCCGTTCATGCCAGTGGCCCGTATTTCGTGCCGCATGTTTCAAACCGGGGCCGGGCCTATTTCACCAATGAGCCGCCGTCAGGCGCATTCCGCGGGTTTGGTGTGCCACAGGCAGCGATTGCGCATGAATGTCTGCTGGATGACCTGGCAGAGCAGATCGGACTGGACCGTCTTGAATTCCGTCGCCGCAATGCAATCGCCGCAGGGCAGGAGACCGCCTGCAGTCATCTGCTGGAAGCAAGCGCCGGGCTTGGTGAATGTCTCGATGAATTAAGACCTCATTGGGAAACCGCTCTGGCCGAGGCTGAGAGGCTGAATGCCGGAGGCGGCAAAACCCGTCGGGGCGTCGGAATTGGCTGCATGTGGTACGGAATTGGAAATACATCCATGTCCAATCCCTCAACGATCCGCGTCGGGCTGAAACCGGACGGCAGGTTCGTTCTGTTCTCGGGTGCTGTGGATATTGGCCAGGGTTCCTACACCATTGTGCCGCAGATTGTTGCGGAGGCACTGGGTGTCAGCCTCGATCATTTTGATTTTGTGTTTGGGGATACCGATCTGACCCCCGACGCCGGCAAGACATCTGCGTCGCGTCAGACATTCGTGACGGGTAAGGCTGCGGAACTGGCGGGCAGGGATCTTCGCAGTCAGATTCTGCGTGCCGCAAATGCCGGGCCGGAAGCCCGTATTGAGATGACCGCCGGCCGGCTGACCGTCATCACGGGCGAAGATGCCCGGGAGATTGACCCGGCCCGGCTGCCACTCCGGGAGGATGGCAGTTTCGTGCTGATGGGCGAGGGAACCTTTGACCCGCCGACGGAACCTCTGGATGAAAATGGCCAGGGGATCCCCTATGCAACCTACGGCTTTGCTGCACAGATGGCCGAAGTCGATGTCGATCCGATTCTGGGGACGGTAAAGGTGCGGCGCATTGTTGCGGCCCATGATGTCGGCCGGGCGATCAATCCGACGCAGGTTGAAGGTCAGATTCACGGCGGCATTGCACAGGGGCTCGGTCTGGCGCTGATGGAGGAATATATTCCGGGGCGGACAGAAAACCTGCATGATTATCTGATCCCGACATTCGGGGATATGCCCGAAATGGAAGTGATACTGGTTGAAGATGAAGAACCTCTCGGCCCCTATGGGGCAAAAGGGGTTGGTGAACCGGGGCTGGTGGCAACCGCCCCGGCTATCTTTGGTGCCGTGCGGCATGCTGTCGGTGTCCGGGTTCGTCAGGCACCGTTGCTGCCGCATCGTCTGCGACAGATGATTGTCGAGAAGGAGACAAGCTGATGGCTGAAGCCACAGATGCTGCTGATGGTCTGGTTCGCTGTGATGCCTGTCCGGTTTTATGCCGGATACGTGAGGGCAAGACCGGGGCCTGTGACCGCTACGCCAATGTTGAGGGCGTTCTGACCCGTGTTGATCCGCTGGTCATTACCCAGCGGGCCGACAAGATTGTTCCTTTCGTTGAAGGTGAATGGGATGGCAACCCGGTAACGGAGCCGGAGAAATTCATCACCGGTGTCGGATCAGGCACGACCTATCCGGACTATAAACCCGCACCCTTTATCGTCTCCTCGGTCATCGACGGTGTTGATACGGTTACTGTCGTTTCCGAAGGTATTTTCAGTTACTGCGGTCTGAAGGCAAAGATCGACACAGATCGTTATCTCGGTCCGGAACAGGCGGCTGTCCGCTGCGAAGGCGAACAGATCGGCCATGTGACAACAGCGGAATATGGCTCGCAGATGCTGGCGCTGGGCGGCGTCCGCCATCTTACCGGCGGCAGCAAAAAGGAAGGCAATGTTACCTGTCAGGCGATGCTGGATCTCTGCAATCGCAAGGCGGTTGAACTGACAATTGATGATGGTTCAACGCTGATCCTGCAGGCGGGCGAGCCACCGGTTGTGGATGGCCTGAAGGAGAACCGTATGCGTGTGGGCTGTGGTTCTGCAACAATTGGTATCTTTGCCCAGCAATGGCAGGGCCATGCGGATGAAGTGATTGTCGTTGACGACCATATCACCGGCGTTCTGACCGAACATCAGGCCGGCCGTTTTCTCGACATGCCACCGGCGGGCATCCGCGTCAGGGGCAGGAAGTCTACCCCCGGTCGTTATTTTCAGGTCGCGGATCATGGCTCCGGCTGGGGCGGGACCAATGTTTCCGACCCGCTGGCGATCATCGACCGGATCAACCCCAAGACCGCCTGGCCGGGCATGCGTCTGCTGATGGTCTCGACGACCGGCGAGGATTCAGCCTGGTTTGTGCTGGATGAAGATCTGAAGCCGCAACCCGCTGATATGCCGGAACCGGTACAGGTTGTTGTTGATCGCATCGCGGAGAACTGCGAGCCGGCTCTTTGCAGCATTCTGTTCATGGCTGGTGCCGGTGGATCGCTTCGGGCGGGTGTGACGGAAAACCCGGTCCGCCTGACCAACAGCGTCAAGCAGTCCCTGACCCGTGTGACCTGTGGTGGTGCGCCGGTATTTGTCTGGCCGGGTGGGGGAATCACCATCATGGCGGATGTCACCCGAATGCCGGAAAACTCGTTCGGTTATGTACCGACACCGGCACTTGTCGCGCCTATTGAATTCACATTATCGCGTGAGGATTATGTGGCGCTTGGCGGTCATTCGGACCACATCGTCACGCTGGAAGAAGTACTGCGGCGTGACCGGCTGAAACTTGAAAACAACCGCCCGGAGAACCCCTGGCCTTCAGCGGGGAAACTGCATTGAGTGGAAACCCGCAGATAGCCCTGTTGCCTGACGGCCGGAAGCTGCATCTGCAGCATGGCCCGATTGACATCATTGCTGAAGCACGTGGCGATGTTGCGTCAGTGCGAACGGCCTATCATGCGGCCGGATTGCGGTTCGGGTCAGTTCTGTCTGAACTGGTTCAGGATCTCGCCGTGCTGCGACAGCCTCCGTCAGATATCCGGCCTGATTTTGTCAGTCCGGTCGCAGCACGAATGTATGCTGCGGTGTCCTGTCATTCAGACCGACATTTTGTGACGCCAATGGCGGCTGTTGCCGGGGCCGTGGCAGAAGATATTCTGAAGGCCATGCATGACGCTGCGCCGGGACTGGATAGCCTCATTGTGAATAATGGCGGCGATATCGCGCTGCATGTTGCGGGTGATTCCCGGATAACCGTGGGGCTGGTCAGCAATGCAGATGCACCGCGTCTGGATGGTGATCTGACGATTGATGCCGCCAGTCCGGTTCGGGGGATTGCAACTTCCGGCTGGCGGGGGCGCTCGCAATCCCTGGGGATTGCGGATTCCGTAACCGTGCTGGCAACGGCGGCCGCAGCAGCGGACGTTGCGGCGACGCTGATAGCGAATGTGGTGAATATTGACCATCCGGTGGTCCGTCGGGCACCCGCCATCAGCCTGCGGGATGATACAGATCTTGGCGACCGTCTGGTCACAGTCGATGTCGGGATGCTGGACCGCGACAGTGTTGAAGCAGCACTTGAAGCAGGCCGGGTTGTTGCTGCGGATATGGCAGACCGGGGGCTGATACTGTCTGCCAGCCTGATGTTGCAGGGCGTGGCCAGTGTGGTGTCCGCAACGTCATCGGCGGAAGCCAGCATGGTGCCTCTGCTTAAGCAGGGGAATGGTCGACAAGAACTGAGGAGGGGGATGTGACCTTCATTCAGAACGCCTGGTATGTTGCGGGCTGGAGCACGGATATCGACCGCAGCCTAAAGCGCAGTACGATTATCGGGCAGCCCGTGGTGGTCTACCGGACAGAAGCAGGAGAAGTGGTTGCACTGGAAGATCGCTGTCCGCATCGGTTCCTGCCCTTGTCCATGGGACGCCTTCAGGGGGATGTAATTGAATGCGGCTACCACGGACTACGTTTTGATTGTTCCGGAAAATGTGTCCGCATTCCGGGACAAGAGCGCATTCCGTCGACAGCGCAGGTTCGGAAGTATCCGGTCACCGAGAATATGGGGCTGGTCTGGGTCTGGATGGGGGATGCTGATCTGGCGGCAACTGTCGAGCCGTTTGATCTGCCGGAATATCATGACCCTGAATGGGGTGTGGCGCATGGGGATGCGTTGCTGGTTGACGCGCATTATCTCAGTCTGGCCGATAATCTCTGCGATCCGGCGCATGTCAGCTTCGTGCATGGCACGACATTAGGCAGCCCGGCGGGGGAGGAGATTCCGATCTATTCGGAACGGCAGGATAACAAGGTTCTGACCTGGCGCTGGACGCTGGATGCGGAGCCGGTCGCTTTTTTCAAGATGTTTGGAAATTTTCAGGGAAATGTGGACCGGTGGCAATATTACCATCTCCATGCTCCTTCAACGGCGATCATTGATTTTGGCAGTGCAGATGCAGGAACAGGCGCGCCGGATGGTAATCGAGATGACTGTATTCAGGTCTATTCCTGCCATTTCATGACTCCGGTCGATGAGCGGACGACCATCGATTACTGGCTGCATGTCCGCAATTTTGCGGCCGGGGATGCCTCGGTCGGTGAACGGATAAGCGATGCCTTCCGGATAGCTTTTGCTGAGGACAAAGCTATCCTGCAGGCCGTTCAGGCAGAGGAAGACCGCCTGCCGGACAGACAGCCGGTTCGTATCGCCATTGATGCCGGCGCGAACCGTCTGCGAAAATTGATTAGTGAATTGAAAGACAAGGAAACCTATTCTGCCGCCGCGAATTGATTCACGACGGCACACCACCGAGAGCCGACAGTCCATCTAAACACTATGGGAGACGATAGGAAGATGACTATGAAACGCAGAACTTTTATCGCAGCAGCAGGTGTTGCTGCGATGCTGGCGCCGGGACTGGCGCAATCCGCCGATACCATCAAGATCGGTGATATCAACAGTTACAAGACACTGCCCGCGCATACACTGCCCTATAAATATGGTGTCGATCTGGCCATTGAGCAGATCAACGCTGCGGGTGGTGTCCTTGGCAAACAGCTTGAAGTGATCTCACGCGATGATCAGGGCAAGCCGGGTGAAGCGGTCAAGCTGGCCGAAGAACTGTTTGTGAAAGAAGGCGTCTCGCTGATTTCGGGTTCGCTGTTCTCGCATATCGGTCTGGCGCTGACATCCTATGCCGGGCAGAAGAAAAAGCTGTATCTCGCAGCTGAACCGCTGGCTGATGCACTGGTCTGGGAACAGGGCAATCGTTACACCTTCCGCCTGCGTCCCTCGACCTATATGCAGGCTGCCATGCTGGCTGAGGTTGCTGCGAAGAACCCGGCCAAGCGCTGGGCGACAATCGCTCCCAACTATGCGTATGGCAAAGATGCGGTTGCCGCCTTCCAGAAGGTTCTGAAGGCCAAGCGTCCGGATGTTGAGTTCGTGGGCGAACAGTGGCCGGCTCTGTTCAAGATTGATGCCGGTTCGGAAACCCAGGCTCTCGAGGCCGTTAAGCCGGATGCAATCTACAACGTGACCTTCGGATCCGATCTCGCGAAATTCGTTCGTGAGGGCGAAGTGCGTGGCCTGTTCAAGGATCGTCTGGTCGTTGGTCTGCTGACCGGCGAGCCGGAATATCTCGACCCGCTGAAGGACGAAGCACCGAAAGGCTGGCTGGTTACAGGCTATCCCTGGTACGACTTCAACGAGCCGGCTCACAAGGCTTTCGTCGATGCTTATCAGGCCAAGTTCAACGACTATCCGCGTGTCGGGTCGATCGTTGGCTACAACGCCATGCTGGTGATTGCCGAGGCCATCAAGAAAGCCGGTTCGACTGATACGGAAAAGCTGGTCGATGCCATGGAAGGTCTCGATACGGATACGCCGCTTGGCAAGATCCACATGCGTGCGCTGGATCATCAGTCAACGATGGGGGCCTTCGTCGGCACCACCGCGTTGAAGGATGGCAAGGGCATCATGGTTGACTGGAGCTACCTCGATGGTGGCGCCTATCTGCCGTCAGATGAAGAAGTCCGCAAGATGCGGCCTGCGAACTGACGCTTAAAGTCTGTGCTGGCGACCGGTCATATACTGGCCGGTCGCTACAGACCTTCGTTTTCTGACTTCGACAGACAGGATTTTTGCCCGTGGGTTTTTATGTTGTCCAGTTCCTGACCGGCCTGGCAAATGCAGCCGCCTTGTTTCTGGTTGCCTCCGGTCTGTCGATTATTTTCGGCGTAACCCGCATCGTGAACTTTGCGCATGGCTCGTTCTATATGCTCGGAGCCTATATCGGTTACACGATGATCAATGCTATCGGCGGCAGTTTTGCCGGTTTCTGGGTTGCGATCCTGTTGTCTGCGCTGGCCGGGGGGCTGGTCGGTGTTGTGGTCGAAATGACGATCCTGCGCCGCGTCTACCAGGCACCGGAGCTGTTCCAGCTTATTGCGACTTTTGGTGTTATTCTGGTTATTCAGGATCTTTCGCTTCTGACCTGGGGGTCGGAAGATCTGCTCGGGCCGCGCGCACCGTTGCTGAAGGGCGCGGTTGATATCGGCGGGGCGTTGTTGCCCACATACGACATCGCGCTTATTGCCCTCAGTCCGATTGTTCTCGGAGGTTTGTGGCTGCTGTTCAACCGGACCCGCTGGGGCATTCTGGTGCGGGCGGCAACACAGGACCGGGAGATGGTTGGTGCGCTTGGCGTCAATCAGGTCTGGCTTTTTACCGGTGTTTTCTTTCTGGGGTCCGCGCTGGCGGCGCTGGGAGGCGCGGCGCAACTGCCGAAAGGTGGTGCGACGCTGCTGATGGATTTCAATATTCTTGCTGCGGTGTTTGTGGTCGTCGTTGTTGGTGGCATGGGGTCAATTCCCGGTGCGTTTCTGGCGGCCGTGCTGATTTCGGAGCTGAACAGTTTCGGCATCCTTGTCTGGGCCGAAAGCACGCTGGTGCTGATGTTTGTCGTCATGGCGGTGGTGCTGATTTTCCGGCCCTATGGATTGCTAGGCACGCCGGAGGATGGATCGAAGGGCGAGGCGGGTCCGCTTGAAGCGCCTTACAGAAAGGCCCCGCCGAAGTTGCGTCTGCTGATCGGGCTGCTGCTGGCGGTTGTCGTTGCCTTGCCGCTGGCCGGTGATGACTTCCTGCTGGTGCTGGCAACAGACATGCTGATTCTGTCGCTGTTCGCCGTTTCCCTCCATTTCCTGATGGGGCCGGGCGGGATGGTGTCATTCGGACATGCCGCCTATTTTGGCGGCGGTGCCTATGGCGCGGCTCTGCTGGTCACTTATGCGGGCAGTTCGATGGAACTGGCGATGCTGCTGGCACCACTTTGCGCCGCTGCGATGGCAGTGATTGTCGGCTGGTTCTGTGTCCGGTTGCGGGGCGTCTACTTTGCCATGCTGACACTGGCCTTTGCACAGGTCGGCTGGTCCATCGTGTTCCAGTGGTCCGACGTGACCAATGGCGATGACGGGCTGCTTGGTATCTGGCCGTCATCCTGGGCCAGTGACCGGATGATCTTTTTCTATCTGGTATTGCTGATCTGTACCGCGGGTATCCTGTTTATCCGGCATGTGCTGTTCTCGCCTTTCGGATATGGCCTGCGGGCTACCCGTGACTCTGCCCAGCGCAGTGAGGCGATCGGCATCAACACCTCGCGGCAGCAATGGGCGGCCTTCGTGTTTGCCGGAACCATGGCGGGTCTGGCCGGTGCGCTGTACGTCTTTTCGAAGGGCAGCGTTTTCCCGGACGAAATGTCGATTCAGCGATCCTTTGACGGATTGCTGATGGTGTTGCTTGGCGGTGTACAGACACTCTCCGGACCATTTGTCGGTGCCTCCCTGTTTACCTGGCTGCATGACGCACTGACGACCTTCGAATACTGGCGACTGATTATCGGAATTATCATCATCGCGCTGGTGGTGCTGTTTCCGCAGGGTGTTGCGGGTTCGTTCAAACGCTATTTCGGCAAGTCCTTTGGCATGGAGGAACGGTGGTGAGCGGAACAGAAAACATCGCTTTGGAAGTCAGGGGTCTGTCGAAATCATTCGGTGGTGTGAAGGCCGTCTCTGATGTGCATTTCAATGTAAGGCAGGGTGAGCTTCTGGCGCTGATCGGCCCGAACGGGGCTGGCAAGACGACCTGCTTCAACATGCTGAATGGACAGTTACGCCCGAATGCCGGCAGCGTGATATTTGATGGTAACCAGCTGGTCGGCCGACGCCCCCGGCGGATCTGGCGTATGGGGGTTGGCCGTACCTTTCAGATTACGGCGACCTTCCAGACGATGACCGTACGTGAAAACGTACAGATGGCTCTGATCAGTCATCATCGCGGGATTTTCGACCTTTTCCGATCTGCCGCTTCCCGTCATGTGGCCGAGGCGGATGCGCTGCTGGAACTGGTGGGGATCAGCGATCAGGCTGACCGTGCCTGTGGTGTGCTGGCCTATGGCGATCTGAAACGGGTGGAACTGGCAATCGCGCTGGCGAATGAACCAAAGCTGCTGCTGATGGACGAGCCGACTGCCGGGATGGCGCCGAAGGAGCGCATGGACCTGATGCGGCTGACCAAGAAAATCGTCGCGGAAAAAGGCCTCAGCGTTCTGTTTACGGAACATGACATGGATATCGTCTTCGGACAGGCCGACCGGATCATTGTGCTCAACCGGGGGAAACTGGTGGCTGAAGGAAAACCGGAAGAAGTGCGGGCGGACCCGCTGGTACAGCAGGTCTATCTCGGTGCCGGAACCACCTATGGCGCGGAGAAAGCAGATGCTTGAAGTCAGCAGCCTGAATGCTCATTACGGGCGTGCGCATATTCTGCATGACGTGGCCTTCTCGGTAGGACGTGGTCAGGTCGTCGCCCTGCTGGGTCGTAATGGTGCCGGAAAATCGACAACCATGAAGGCGATTGTCGGGATGGTACGCCCGACCAGCGGAGAGGTCCGATTCGACGGCCATTCAGTTGCCGGGCAGCTTTCCCACAGCATTGTAAAACTGGGGCTGGCTTATGTTCCGGAAGAACGCCGGATCTTTTCTGATCTGACAGTAATGGAAAACCTTGAAGTTGGGCGTCGCCCGCCACGGGAGGGGGCCCCGACATGGACGCCGGAGCGTCTGTTCGAACTGTTCCCGAATCTCGGCGAGATGCGGACCCGGCCCGGTGGTCAGATGTCCGGTGGCGAACAGCAGATGCTGACGATCGCCCGTTCACTGATGGGAAACCCGACCTTTGTGCTGCTGGATGAGCCCTCGGAAGGGCTGGCGCCGATTATTGTCGAGCAGATGGCGAACACGATCCGGGAACTGAAAAGCGAAGGCCTCACCGTGCTGATTTCAGAACAGAATCTGCACTTCGCAAAACTTGTGGCGGATCGGGCGATCATCATCGAGAAGGGTGAGATCAGATATACCGGCACGATGGACGAACTTGCGGCGGATGAAAGCATCCGGTCCGCCTACCTGACGGTGTAATGAATGTCTGAGCAGAATAATATCGTTGTCGGCGTTGATGTCGGCGGAACTTTCACCGACCTCATTGTTCTGGATACCGGAACAGGTGAGGTGCGGGTCGCGAAAGTGCCGACAACCGTTGAAAACCAGGCATTTGGCGTCATGTCGGCGATCAAGGCAGGGGGCGTCGATCTGCCAACAGCAGGCAGTATCGTGCATGGTACGACAACGACCACGAATGCTGTACTGGAAGGCAAGGTTGCCCGATGTGGTCTGATCACGACGAAGGGGTTCCGTGATGTTCTCGAACTCGGTCGCCGGACCCGGCCAAAGCCTTACGGTCTGATCGGCTCCTTTGAGCCTGTGATCCCGCGCGAATTGCGCATGGAAGTGCCGGAACGCATGGATGCGGCGGGCGAGATCATTACGCCGCTTGATGAAGATGCTGTTATCTCGGCAATGGCTGCCCTGCAGGCGGCGGGGTGCGAATCGCTGGTTGTGCATTTCCTTCATGCCTATCGCAATCCGGTGCATGAACTGAAGGTGCTGGAGCTTGCGGCAAAACACTGGCCGAACGGTTACGTCACCGCAGGCCACAAGATATTGTCGGAATATCGCGAATATGAACGCGGTGTGACGGCGGCGGTGAATGCCGTCGTGCAGCCGGTTCTGCATCGTTATATCGACCGGTTGTCGAGTGAACTGACGAAGGGTGGATATCAGCGTGACCTGCTGGTGATGCAGGGCAATGGCGGCAGCGTCTCTGCGGCTGTTGTCTCGGAGACCGCAGTGCAGACGGTGATGTCTGGCCCGGCCTCCGGTGTCATGGCGGCGGCGGCAACGGCCCGTGCTGCCGGTGTTGACCGTGTCATCACCTACGATATGGGCGGCACGAGTTCCGATGTCGGCGTGGTGATCGACGGGGTGCCACAGGTAACCTCCGACATGGAACTGAAATATGCCATGCCGATCCATGTGCCGATGGTTGATGTCCATACCATCGGTGCCGGTGGCGGATCGATTGCCTGGATTGATGATGCGGGGATGCTGCGCGTTGGACCGCAAAGTGCCGGGGCGACGCCGGGGCCGGTCTGTTACGGTCGTGGCGGCACATTGCCAACCCTGACCGATGCCAACCTGGCACTGGGGCGGCTGGATCCGGCGGCATTGCTGTCGGTCGATAACCCGGTCACCATTGATGATATCCGCAGCGCCATCATGCGGGAAGTTGGTGACCCCCTCGGCCTGTCACTGGAAGATGCGGCTGCGGCCATTCTGCGTGTGGGAAATGACCTGATGGCAGGTGCTGTGCGTATGGTTTCTCTGTCCCGGGGACGTGACCCCCGTGACTTCGCACTGTTTGCCTTTGGCGGGGCAGGGCCGATGCATGCTGCGGCCCTGGCGCGGGAGCTTTCCATTCCCCGGGTTTTCCTGCCGGCACGACCGGGCATCACCAATGCACTGGGCTGTATTGCAGCAGATCTGCGCCATGATTTCGTCAATACGCTGAATATGCCGCTGTCGGCACTGGATATTGAGGCTGCGCGGGAACTGGTTCGAAGTCAGGTCGCCAGCGGCAAGGCTGCGATCGAACGGGACAATGTGCCAGTGGAAGCCATCGAGTTTCTGTATACCGCAGACATGCAGTTTCAGGGGCAGACCCATGTGCTGTCGATCCCGCTGGATGGCCCGGATTTCACCTTGGATGAACTGCGGGACACATTCGAGAAAGTCTATTTTGAACGATTTGCCGTTGAGCTGCCGGAAATCCGGCCGGTTCTGGTGAACCTGCATACGGCTGCTATCGGGCGCCGGAAGCCTGTTCCGATGGAAGCCCTTGCGCCGAAGGGGGATGCGCTGACCCTTGAAGGGGCGCAGGTTGGGTCACGACAGGTCTGGTTTGCTGTTGGTGGCTGGCAGGATACACCGGTGGTTGAGCGCAAACGACTGGCACCGGGGGCCGCTTTCAGCGGTCCGGCCATCGTAACGCAGATGGATTGCACCAGTGTCATCGAGCCGGGAGACAAGGCGACTGTCGATGCGGTCGGGAATATCATTCTGGAGGTCGCGATATGAGTACGCTTGATCCGGTCACCCTGACCGTAATCCAGAATGGCCTGCAACAGGTCTGTAACGAAATGGATCTGGCCTTCGTCCGCTCTGCCTTCAGTCCGGTGATTTCGGAAGCTCTCGACCGTTCTGACGGCATTTATGATGCCACCACGGGGGATCTGATCGCCCAGGGTGATCTTGGCCTGCCGGTATTTGTCGGGACCATGCAGTTCGGAACACAGGAGCTTATTGCCCGGGTGAAAAACGTGGTGCCCGGAGATGTGTTCATCGCCAATGACCCCTATCTCGGCGGTACGCATCTGATGGATGTACGGTTCTACCGGCCATTCTTCTACAAGGGTAAGCTCTTTGCCTGGCTGGCGAATACAGGCCACTGGCCCGATACCGGCGGCATGGTGCCCGGTGGCTTTTCGGCGAATGCGACCGAGGTGGAGCAGGAGGGGCTGCGCCTGCCGTTTGTGAAGCTCTATAAGGCCGGTGTGATGGATGAGGAAATCCTCTCGATCATCCTGTCGAATATCCGGATTGCCGACCAGCGGATCGGGGATATCAAGGCGCAGGCTTCGGCACTGGCTGTCGGCGACAAACGCCTGACCGCATTGCTCGACCGTTATGGCGATGATGTCGTTCGGGAGGCAATCAACGAGTTGCGTGCCCGGGCGTCACAGCAGATGCGGGCCCGTATTACGGAAATTCCCGATGGTGATTACGAAGGCCGGGCGGTTGTCGATTCAGATGGTGTGATTGATGAGCCGCTGGAAATCGTCATGAAGGTCCGGAAATCGGGGGAAGAGCTGTTCTTCGACATGTCGGAGTCCAGCCCGCCCTGCAAGGGACCGATGAACAGCGTCATCGCGACGACGAAGTCTTCGGTGTATCTGGCGATCAAGCATATCTTTCCGGAAGTGCCGATCAATGCCGGTACGTTCGAGCCGCTGCATATCACCGATCCGGAGGGGACATTTCTGTATGCGCGCTATCCGCGCCCGGTGTCCGGTTGTGCGGCGGAGGTAAGTCAGCGTATTGCCGAGGCGGTTTTTGATGCCTTGGCCCCGTCGATGCCGGACCGGATGTTTGCCGCACCGGCAGGCAGCTCCGGTAATTTCAGCCTTGGCGGGCATGACCCGAAATCCGGGCAAAGCTATGTCATGTATGTGATTTCCGGTGGTGGCTATGGCGGGTCAAAGAACCTTGACGGGCTGACCAACGGCTGTTCGACAATCGGTATTTCCAAGACGACACCGATTGAGGTGATGGAACAGCGTTTCCCGGTTCTGTTTGAGGAATATTCCCTGCATGAAGGATCAGGCGGGGCAGGGCGGACCCGTGGCGGATTCGGGGTTAATTATACGGTGGCTGTCCGTCGAGGCGAGGCACAGGCCTCCATGGTGATGGATCATGGTCGTGTGGGGCCAAACGGTGCGTTTGGTGGCAGCACTGGCGGGATGAATCAGGTGGAGATCGAGCGCGGAGGGCAGATCTACCGTCCGCCGCATCGGTCCAAGGATCAGGGCATCGAGCTTCATGCCGGTGACCGGGTTCGGGTCTCAACCCCCGGTGGCGGGGGCTATGGTGATCCTTTTACGCGTCCGACAGAGAAAGTTGTCCGTGATGTGCAACGTGGCTATTACACCGTCGAACAGGCCAGAGAGCGCTTTGGCGTTGTGATTGAACCGGATTCACTGTCCGTCAACGCAGCCGAAACCGGACGTTTACGCGGCGCATGAACCTGTCGGGTCAATTCACGGCGATGTCAGCTTGTTCCTCCTAGACATGACGGATGCAGGAAGGTCATATGCCCCCGGTGTGTGATCCGCGACGACGGAGGACTATGTGACAGGGTTGACCAGTCGGATTCTGGTGGGACTGCGGCGTATTGCCCGGTATCGGCTGGTGATTCCCATCAAGCGGGATCGTAATCCACCGGATTTCGTGGCGCGTGGTGTTGCTGTCGGGATGGTGATCGCGCTGACGCCGACTGTCGGTGTTCAGATGCCGATGGTTGCCCTGATCTGGCTGTTGTTTCGCACGATATCCCGGCAATTCGATTTCAGCGTCATCGTTGCGATGGCCTGGACCTGGGTGACCAATGTTTTTACGGTCGGCCCGGTCTATTACGTCTTCTTTGTTACAGGCCAGTTGATGCTGGGCCAGCATACAGACGTTCAGGGTTACGGTATCTTCGTCAACATGCTCTCGCAGAGCATGCATTCGGATGCATCCTTTCTCGAATCGCTCTGGGTATATACTGCCGGGTTGTTGCGGACATTCGGTGTCCCGATGTTTATCGGCTCCATCCCTTGGGCTATTCTGGGGGGGTGGTTTTCTTACCGGCTGGCTCATCGCTACAGTGCTGCACAACAGGCCCGCCGCCGGAAGAAACGCGAACTCAGGCTTCAGCGGCGAAATAAGCCCAGTTCAACTGCGTTGTGAGATAGGCTTCTCTGGTAAGCTCGGCCTCGCGATAGTTCTCGAATATCCTGACAGCTCCGAATCCGGCATTGGCAAGCTGCTGCAATACGGTTTCCGGCTGGCTGTAATAGGTAATCAGACGGAAATTGTGCGAGGCGTCCCGGACAAGACTATACGGTGTCGTGTCGATGTTCCGGACGCTCAGATTGTGCCAGTGGAATAGGAGCCTCAGCCGCCAGTCCCTCAGCCAGTTGTCAGAGTTGGGATTGGCCGTCGGGGCAAAACGGGATTTCAGGCTGGGTGTCAGATGGGTGGAGAAGATGAACAGCCCGCCGGGCTTCACGATTCTCCTGATTTCCTGCAATGCGGCCAGCCGTCCCTGATGGGGGATGTAGTCGAGACCGTTGAAACTGAAAATTGCGACATCGAAAGAGGCATCATCGAATATCGACATGTCACGAACGTCGCACTGGTGAAAGTTTTCGGCATGGGCCGGAAAGCGGGATTTACAGGCATCGACCATTTCCTGAGACAGATCGACGCCGGTGTAATGTTGTGCAATATCGAGCAGATAGGCGGTTGTCCGGCCACCGCCGACGCCGATATCGAGCATCCGGCTGCCCAGCAGGCGTTGTTTCAGGCTGTGAAAAAGGAATCGCTCCCCCGGAAGTATATCGGCCCGGCGCTGATATTGCGCAACGATGGCTTTATTCCGATAAGTCGATCGATTGAGAACCTCTAATTTGTCGTCGTTCAAGGTCAGTTTACAGCCCTTATCTGTTCTGATTTCGCAATCGCAGCATATCTGGATGTGGTTTGGCGAGAAAAATGCTGCAATTGCGAAATCGCAGTTGACAGCATGAGGCCGGATTGCCATTATTTCTGTGTTGCAGCGGTTTCCGTTGCAACGTCCATCTTGGACGTTTCCTCCCTAGACTTGGGCCGTGCTTTTAGCACGGCCCCTTTTTTTGCCCATTATACAATGGGTTGGAAATTCTTGTTCAGCTTCTTAAATCCGCCCGGCATGGCAACAGCTGTCGCCAGGCAGAGTTTTATTCAGCAGCAACCATTTCAGCAGCTTCAACGCGTGCAGCGCAATATTTCAGCTCAGCAATCTTGCCTGCAGGGTCCAGTGCAGGGTTGGTCAGCCGGTTTGCAGGCGATTCTGCGAAACAGAAAGGTATGAAAATCATACCTGCAGGTACGGCGCGGTCTGCACGGGCCTTCAGGGTGACGGTGCCTCTGCGTGTTACCACGCTGACCCAGCCCCCGGCTTCCACATTGATGCGTTTCAGGTCTGAAGGTGACAAATGGGCAACGCCCTCCGGTTCGAGCGCGTCGAGATTTGTTGCCCGTCGTGTCATCGCGCCGGTATGCCAATGTTCCAGCAGACGCCCTGTTGTCAGAACCATCGGATAGTCTTCATCCGGGGTTTCATCGGGTGCAATAATATCTGCGGCGACAAACCGTCCCCGGCCATCCGGAGTGGGGTAGCCGTCGCCGAACAGCACTTCCTGACCGGGTTCATCAACGGCTTCGCAGGGGTAGGTTACGGCGTCTTCCCGTACCAGGCGGTCCCATGTGATACCCTTGAGCGGCGGCATACAGTCCCGCATTTCGGCGAAAACCTCACTGATGTGAGTGTAATTCCAGTCAAGGCCCATCCGGTTGGCCAGTTGCTGGATCAGTTCCCAGTCCTGCCGGGCCTGACCGGGCAGGGGCACAGCAGCCCGGCCGATCTGCACCCGCCGGTCGGTATTGGAGACGGTTCCGTCCTTCTCGGGCCAGGCACTGGCCGGCAGAATGACATCGGCGAACATCGCCGTCTCGGTAAGAAAGATTTCCTGAACGACCAGATGGTCAAGTTTCGCCAGTGCCTTGCGGACATGCAGCTGATCCGGGTCAGACATCGCCGGGTTTTCGCCCATGACATACATCCCGCGAATATCACCACGATCAGCGGCGTCAATGATTTCGACCACGGTAAGGCCGGCATTCGGGTCCAGCTTTGCATTCCAGAACTGTTCAAAGAACGCTTGATTGGCCGGGTCCGTGACGGGCGCATAATTCGGGAACACCATCGGAATAAGGCCGCTGTCGGAAGCACCCTGAACGTTGTTCTGTCCGCGGAGCGGATGCAGACCGCTGCCGGGGCGTCCGACCTGACCGGTCATCAGCGCCAGTGCGATCAGGCAGCGGGCGTTGTCGGTGCCATGTACATGCTGGGAGATGCCCATACCCCAGAAAATCATCGCCGTCCTGGCGTTGGCATAAAGTCTGGCGACGGTGCGAATGGTTTCGGCATCAATGCCGCAGACGGGGGCCATGCTTTCCGGTGTGAAACCTTCGACATGGGCCTGTATATGGCTGAAATCACGGGTGAACCCGTCGATATAGTTCTGGTCGTAAAGCTTTTCTGTCACAATCACATTCATGATCGCATTCAGCAGCGCCACATCGGTCCCCGGCTTGAACTGGAGCTTGTGATGCGCATAACGGTCGAGGCCCTGGCCACGCGGATCCATGATGATCAGCCGGGCACCCTTTTTCGTGGCATTCTTGATATAGGTCGCGGCGACCGGATGATTGGTGGTCGGCTGTGCGCCGATGATGATGATGACTTCAGCATTCTGGCATTCGGAAACCGGTGCCGTCACGGCGCCGGAGCCAATACCTTCCATCAGGGCAGCGACGGAGGAGGCATGGCAGAGCCGGGTGCAGTGATCGACATTGTTGGTGCCAAACCCGGTCCGGACGAGTTTCTGGAACAGGTAGGCTTCTTCATTTGTACCCTTGGCAGACCCGAACCCGGCGAGTGAGCCGGGGCCGTAGGCGGCTTTGGTTTTCAGGAAACCTCCTGCGGCTGCTTCCAGCGCCTCATCCCAGCTTGCTTCACGGAAATGAGTCCATGGATTGGCCGGGTTGACGTAGGAGTCTGCTTCTTTCGGCGCATCTTTCCGGCGGATCATGGGTTTACTCAGGCGATCGCTGTGATGAGCATAATCGAATCCGAACCGCCCTTTGACGCAGAGACGGTTCTGATTGGCAGGGCCTTCGCGGCCTTCAACCCAGGCGATCTTGTCGTCTCTGATTTTGTAGGTGATCTGGCAGCCGACACCGCAATAGGGGCAGACGCTGTTTACCTCACGGTCGGCCGTCCGTGCGCCGATACCCTTTTCATCGACAATACTTGCGGGCATCAGTGCGCCGGTGGGGCAGGCCTGCACGCATTCACCGCAGGCAACACAGGTGCTGTCGCCCATGGGGTCGTCAAAATCGAAAACGATCTTTGAGTCATGGCCGCGCCAGGCCATACCGATAACATCATTGACCTGAACTTCCCGGCAGGCGCGAACACAGAGATTGCAGTTGATGCAGGCATCCAGATTGACCCGCATTGCCGGATGGCTGGAATCCGGTACCGGAACATCCCGGGCAGGAAAGCGGGAGCCTTTGACGTCCATTGCATCGGCCCATTTCCAGAAACTGGCTTCCTGATCGTGGGCTTCTGCCTGTGGGGGCTGATCGGCGATCAGCAGTTCCATGACCATATTGCGAGAGGCTTTTGCCCGGTCGCTGGCGGAGCTGACGACCATACCGTCGGCGGGTTTGCGCAGGCAGGAGGCGGCGAGAACCCGTTCCCCCTCGATTTCCACCATACAGGCACGACAGTTTCCGTCTGGCCTATAGCCGGGTTCTGGCCGGTAGCAGAGATGCGGAATTTCCGTGCCGAGGCGCTTTGCCACCTGCCAGATCGTTTCGTCTGGTGCTGCTTCGACAGATTTGCCGTCGAGCGTGAATTTGACTGGCGCGCTCATGACAGTTCCTCCGGGAAAAAACGGAATACTGAGCGTAGCGGGTTAGGAGCTGCCTGACCAAGGCCGCAAATACTGGCATCAGCCATCGCGTTGCAGAGTTCGGTGAGCAACGGCTGGTCCCAGTTATCCTGCTGCATCAGTTTGACCGCCTTCTCAGTCCCGGCCCGGCAGGGGGTGCACTGGCCGCAGCTTTCATCCTCGAAGAACCGAAGAAGGTTCAGCGCGGCAGACTTCGCCGTATCCTTGTCCGAGAGCACGACAACGGCGCCGGAACCCGTGAAACAGCCATGTTTTTCGAGATGGCCGAAGTCGAGGGGAATGTCTGCCATGGTGGCCGGAAGGATACCCCCGGAGGCCCCGCCGGGCAGATAGCCATAGAAGCTGTGCCCGGATTCCATCCCGCCGCAGAACTCGTCGATCAGTTCCTGCATGGTGATGCCGGCAGGGGCTGTCTTCACCCCCGGATGACGGACACGGCCGGAAACCGAATACATGCGATATCCTTTGCCGCCATGCCGTCCGAGGCTTCCCCACCAGTCTGCGCCACGCTCCAGAATTTCCGGAATCCAGTATAACGTCTCGATATTGTTGACCAGTGTAGGGCAGCCAAACAGGCCGACCTCGGCAACATAAGGGGGGCGATGGCGGGGCAGACCGCGCTTGCCTTCGATGCTTTCGATCATGGCGGATTCTTCGCCACAGATATAGGCACCGGCTCCCCGGCGAAGGTGGATGGTAATGCCATCAGACAGGCCGCTTTCACCGAGTGCCGCAATTTCTGTCTGCAAAATTTCCCGGGCCGCGGGGTATTCATCACGGAGATACAGATAAGCCTCGCTAATGCCGACAACCCGGCAGGCCAGCAAAATGCCTTCAAGGATCCGGTGAGGTCTGGTTTCCAGACAATATCTGTCCTTGAAGGTGCCGGGCTCACCTTCATCCGCATTGATGGCCATCAGCTTGCGCCCCTCCATTCCGGAGACGATGCGCCATTTCCGGCCGGTCGGGAAACCGGCACCGCCCAACCCTCGCAGGCCACCATCCTCAAGGATCGACATGATGCGGTCAGGAGAAATCGCGGCAGCCTGAAGCTGTTCAAGAATTTTATAGCCACCAGCTTCCCGGTAAGCGGTGAGAGTCTCATAATCTGGCAGGTTATGGGGTGGGGCAGAGGCGGCGGCCAGAACTGTCGCAGCCGTTGCGTGATCAATCTGGGAATGGCCGATTGCTGCAACGGGCGCGCGGTCACAGGCTCCCATACAGGGTGCGCGTACCACCCTGACATGATCTGATGAAGTGGATTGCAGGGACTGCAGCAGCTGCTTTGCCCCCTTCATCTCGCAGGTGATGCTGTCGCAGACCCGAATTGTGACGGGTGGGGGCGGGGATTCACCCTCGGGCACGATATCGAAGTGTGCATAAAAAGTGGCAACTTCGAAAACCTCGGCCATCGGAAGTTTCATGGCCTCTGCCAGCGCTGCGAGGTGGCGGGCGCTCAGATGGCCATATTTGTCCTGGATGACATGCAGATGCTCGATCAGAAGATCACGTTGCAGGCTTTTGCCATCCAGCGTGGCCTGAATATCCTGAAGTGCCTCTGTTTCGACCTGACGACCCTTGGGTGTGCCCCGCGTCCCGCCTTTGCCAAAACCCGGATGCGGGGGGCGATTGGGGGTTTTCAGCGGGTCATTCTGAGTCATCTTCTCGGTACTCCCGGGCTTTTGTTTTTTTTGATTGTGACGCCAGCATTTCGTGCCAGCGAACCGGCTGATATGCAACAGCGATCCGCAGGTCTGGTATGGGCTATCCGCGCCTGATTTTGACTGGATCGCGACGAAAACATTTTTCACCCATCTTTATCAAGGTTTTGCATTATCTGTCGCATTGGTGTCACAATTCATGGTGTAACAGGGTGACACGCACATTCGTGGGGAGCTGGAGCGGGTGATCCTGTACCAGTTAAGTGATCTCGTGAAGCTCATTTAAACAATTCAGAAGGGGACCATAATATGTCGAAAATTGTTCAGCGCGCAGGTGCGTTGATTGCAGGCGTTGCAATGGCAGGTTTTGCCGCTCAGGCGATGGCTGCGACCGAACTGACTGTCTATACGGCGGTCGAAGCCGAAGATCTGAAGCGTTATGCCTCAGCATTCAATGAAGATCATCCGGATATCAAGATCAACTGGGTGCGGGATTCAACGGGCGTTGTCACCGCAAAGCTGCTTGCTGAAAAAGACAATCCGCAGGCCGATGTGGTCTGGGGTCTTGCGGCCACCAGCCTGATGCTGCTGAAAACCGAAGGCATGCTGGAACCCTATAAGCCGAATGGTGTCGAGAAGCTGGATCCGAAATTCGTAGATTCTGCCAACCCGCCGTCATGGACGGGAATGGACGCCTGGATTGCTGCCGTCTGCGTCAATACGGTTGAAGCCAAGGCCAAAGGCCTGCCGATGCCGACATCCTGGAAGGATCTGGCAAAGCCGGTCTACAAGGGACATGTGGCAATGCCGAACCCGAACAGCTCGGGCACCGGCTTCCTCGACGTATCGTCTTGGCTGCAGATTTTCGGTGAAAAAGAAGGCTGGGCCTTCATGGATGCCCTGCATCAGAACATCGCCTGGTACACCCATTCCGGCTCCAAGCCCTGCCGTCAGGCCGGTTCCGGCGAAGTGCCGATCGGTGTGTCCTTCGCATTCCGTGGTGCCAAGGTGAAAGCTCAGGGTGCACCGGTTGAGATTGTCCTGCCGTCCGAAGGTGTGGGCTGGGACATGGAAGCAACAGCGATCATCAAGGGCACGAAGAAGATGGAAGCCGCCCAGACGCTGGTTGACTGGTCGATCACAAAGAAGGCCAACGAACTGTATAATTCCGGATATGCTGTTGTTGCCTATCCGGGTGTTGCCGCGCCGGTGGAACATTTCCCGACAGGCATCCTTGAGAAAATGATCGATAACGATTTCGAATATGCTGCGAAAAACCGCAAGGCGATCCTTGCTGAATGGCAGAAGCGTTACGATTCGAAATCAGAAGCGAAGTAAGACCCCGCTTTTGGGTCAAGGCGGCCTGCCGGATGATCAGTCCGGTGGGCCGCTGCTGTTTGTTTTCAGGGGGAATTACGGATTATGTCTAAAGCTGCGCCATATCTTCGCGTCACTGATGTCACCAAAAAATTTGGCGAATTCACGGCGTTGTCTGAAGTTTCATTGTCGGTGAATGAGGGGGAATTCGTTTGTTTCCTCGGTCCCTCCGGCTGCGGCAAGACGACCTTGCTGCGGGCCATTGCCGGACTGGATTACCAGACCAGCGGGCGCATAGAACAGGCGGGAGAAGACATTTCCAATCTGCCGCCGGCCCTGCGCGATTTTGGCATCGTCTTCCAGTCCTACGCGCTGTTTCCAAACCTGTCTGTAAAAGCCAATGTGGCGTATGGGCTGGAAAACCGGCGGATGCCGAGGGCTGATATAAACCGGCGTGTTGATGAGTTGCTCGGGCTTGTCAGTCTGGCCGATCAGGGCAGCAAATATCCGTCCCAGCTTTCGGGTGGCCAGCAGCAACGTGTGGCACTGGCCCGGGCACTGGCACCATCGCCGGGCCTGCTGTTGCTGGATGAGCCGCTGAGCGCGCTGGACGCAAAGGTCCGGGTGCGCCTGCGCGGGGAAATCCGCGAATTACAGCAGCGTCTCGGTGTCACGACGATCATGGTGACACATGATCAGGAAGAAGCCCTGTCGATGGGTGACAGGATTGTCGTCATGGATCATGGCTGTATTGAGCAGGTTGGTACGCCCGAAGAGATCTACAGCACGCCGGCAACACCATTTGTTGCTGACTTTATCGGTGCGATGAATTTCCTGCCGGCAATGGCTTCTGCCGGACATGTGCAGATCGGGGAGGCGGGGTTCATTGCAGAAACACCGACAAGCCTGGCCGGGAAGCCGGTAATTGCGGCTATCCGCCCGGAAGATATTCAGTTGCAGGGGGTTGAGTCCGGAGGTGGCAATGTGGTCGAAGCCGTCATCCGTTCGATGGAATTCCTCGGTACGTTCTATCGCGTTGACCTGCAATGCGCTGCTTTTGGTGAAGTTGAACTGTTTGCGGATATGTCCCCGAACATGGTTCGGCGACAAAATCTCGTTACAGGGAAACAGCTTCCGGTCCGGTTTCCTCCGGAATTGATGCGAATTTTCCCGGGGAGCGCCGCATGAGCGGCAAAGTCAGCCCGGCTGCCGCAAGGGTGAAGCCGGTTCTCGGCCGTGATGACTGGATCATGCGGCTGTCGATGCTGGCGATTGGTCTGTTTCTTGTGGTGGCGGTTATGCTGCCACTCTATGCCATGCTGTCGAAAAGCCTTGAGGACAAGGATGGTAACTTCCTGGGGCTGGCAAACTATGCCGAGTATTTTGCGACGCCGGCACTGTTCAATTCGATTTTCAACAGCCTGTCGATCGCCCTTATAGCCACTGTCGTCGTAATCTCTGTGGCCTTCATTTATGCCTATGCGCTGACCCGCACCTGTATGCCATTCAAATGGGTGTTTCGGATTGTCGCTCTGATTCCGCTGCTGACACCGTCATTGCTGGGCGGCATTTCACTCGTTTACTGGTTTGGGAATCAGGGGGTGGCCAAGGCTCTGCTGGGGGATCAGTCAATTTATGGCCCGATCGGCATCGTCATCGGATCCTGTTACTGGGTGTTTCCGCATGCGCTGATTATTGTGATTACGGCCCTGTCGATTTCTGATGCGCGGTTATATGAAGCCGCGACTGCACTGCGGACCTCACGGTTGCGGACGTTCCTGACAGTCACCCTGCCGGGCGCGCGATATGGCCTCATCAGTGCCAGCTTTGTGGTTTTCACGCTGGTTTTTACCGACTTCGGGGTGCCCAAGGTTATTGGCGGCAATTACAACATGCTGGCGACCGACGTGTATAAGCAGGTCATCGGTCAGCAGAATTTCCAGATGGGGGCCGTGGTTTCCGTTGTGCTTCTCGCACCTGCGCTGCTGGCTTTCTTTGTCGACCGCTGGGTGCAGCATCGTCAGGTGGCTCTGTTATCCGCACGTGCTGTTCCGTTGCAGCCAAAACCTGATCGCCGTGTCGACATGATGATGCTGGTGTTCTGCACCATCGTCGCCCTGCTGATCATCGGCATGCTGGGCATGGCGCAATATGCGGCTCTGGTGAAGTTCTGGCCTTATAACCTCGAACTGTCGTTCAACAATTACCGCTTTGACCTGATGGATGGTGGCGGCTGGGATTCCTATTTCAATTCCATCCGCATGGCATTGTATAGCGCTCTGTTCGGCACAGTGATCGTGTTCTTCGGGGCTTATCTGGTGGAGAAGGGCCGGGGATTCCAGACCGGTCGGATGGCTTTTCAGTTTCTTGCTATCGTGCCGCTGGCGGTTCCGGGGCTGGTTCTGGGGCTGGCTTATATCTTCTTCTTCAACAATCCGGATAACCCGTTCAATTTCCTTTATCAGACCATGGGAATTCTGGTGGTCTGTACCGTCGCGCATTTCTATACGGTCAGCCATCTGACGGCGACCACGGCGCTGCAGCAGATGGATGCCGAGTTTGAATCTGTTTCGGCCTCGCTGAAGGCTCCGTTCTATCGCACGTTTGCGAAAGTGACGGTTCCGGTCTGTCTGCCGGCCATTCTCGACATCTCGATCTATCTGTTCATGAATGCGATGACGACGGTGTCAGCCGTGGTTTTCATTTACTCAACGGATACAACGCTGGCTTCTGTTGCGGTCATGAATATGGACGACGCCGGGGACATTGCCCCTGCGGCGGCAATGGCGATGATGATTGCCTATACCTGTGCCGTGGCCCGTATTATTCATGCAGTTCTAAGCAAAGGCGTTGTGGCGCGAACCCAAGCCTGGCGGACACGTTAGGATGAGTGGTCTGGGACAGGAAATGGCAGCGATGATTGAACGCATCATGCCGGCAGGCTCGCCGGCACCGGTTGCCCCCTACAGTCACGCCGTAGCTTACGGCCCGTTTGTCTTTATCACCGGCCAGATGCCGATTGATACGGCGACGGGTGACTATATCCGGGGCAGTTACGCAGAACAGACAGATGCCTGCATGCGGAATCTGGAAACCATTCTGGCTGCCAGCAACAGCTCATGGGAACAGGTGATGCATGCCCGTTTGTTCATCACTGATTTCGACCGGTATGACGAGGTCAACGATGCCTATGCCCGCTGGTTCGAGCCGGGAAAGTTGCCAGCCCGGACCTGTGTTGGTGTGACCGGACTGGCAGGTGGTGCGAATGTCGAGATTGACCTGATTGCAGCCCGCTCAACGGACTGATGAGCGTCAGCCAGTCGTTGCGCGGTCACGGATTTCCCGCGACAGGTCCATAAAGGCCCGGACGATGCGCAGACGGCGGCGTTCACGCAGGCAAACCAGATATTCGGTCATCCCGACATCCGCGTTCTGAATATCCAGTATGGCAAGGCCGGCGGCTTCACCGATTTCTGCGTTGGATACGATGCCAATACCGAGACCCGCTGAGACGGCTTCCCGAACCGCTTCCCGGCTGTCCATTTCCATGATCGTGTGCGGAACGATTTCAGCGCGGTCCAGTGCTTCCTCGAATATCTGGCGGGTAACGGAGCCGGACTCACGGAGGATAAGGCGTTCCTGTGCGATTTCGGTCAGGTTGATACCTTTCCGGCCGGCAAGCGGGTGGTCAGACCGCATGAAGACAACCAGATGGTCTTCCCGCAGGACGATGGAAACCAGACGGTCGTCGACCTGCAGGCGGGCAACGACCGCGATATCTGTACGATAATCCAGCAGATCGTGGAGTACCTTGTCGGAATTGCCGGTCGACAGGCCGATGGTAATGCCGGGAAAGCGTTTGACGAATTCGGTCAGGATCGGGGTGACATGCATCGGGCTGTCGATGCCGATCTTCAGATGTCCACCTTCCAGCGCCCGGTTCGCAGTGAGCAGTTCGGCGGCCTGTTCTTCAAGATCAAACAGGCGACGGGTAATCTGTAACAGAGTCTCACCCAGGTCGGTAAGTTCTATGCCGCGACCACGTCGGTCAAACAGGCGGATACCATAGGAATCTTCCAACCCCTTGACCTGAGCGGAAATCGTCGGTTGTGTGACGCGCAGTGCAGCGGCTGCCTTGGTGAAGCTGCCTTCAGTTGCGACCTGATGAAAAGCTCTGAGTTGGGCGTGATTCATGATTTCAGATAGATAGGGTCAATGCAGAGCATTGGCAATAAAGATTGGACTTATAATGCTGTTTTGCGCGATTTTGTCATCGCGCTGGAAACAGCCAACGCAGGAGAATGACATGACGACAGATAACCGTGACCCCTGGCTGCTGACGCCGGGACCGCTGACGACCTCACTGACGGTAAAGCAGGCAATGCTGCATGACTGGGGCTCACGCGATACGCGGTTCATCGAGATGACGGCACGTATCCGGTCTTCCGTTCTGGCTCTTGCCGGCGGCGAGGGGACGCATGTCGCAGTTCCCCTGCAGGGCAGCGGAACGTTTATCGTCGAGGCGACGATTGCCACGCTGCTGCCCCGTGACGGCAAATTGCTGGTGCTGGTCAACGGTGCTTATGGCCATCGCATGGTCAAGATGTGCAAATATCTGGACCGCGCCTGCGAATTTCTTGAATGGGCAGAGGATGTTCCCGTTAATCCGGCGGAAGTTGTCGCCCGTCTGGAACAGGATAAGTCGATTACGCATGTGGCAGTTGTTCATTGCGAAACAACATCCGGCATTCTGAATCCGTTGTCTAAGATCGCCGAAGTTGTTGCCGCGCAGAACCGCTCGTTGCTGATTGATACCATGAGTGCGTTTGGTGCGCTGCCAGTCGATGCCAGGGAAATTCATTTTGATGCCCTGATGGCCTCGTCGAATAAATGCCTCGAAGGGGCCCCGGGTGTTGGTTTTGCGGTTATTCGTCAATCCGTCCTCGAAAAGACGGCGGGCAACAGCCATTCACTCAGCCTTGATCTGTATGAGCAGTGGAAAGCACTGGAGGCGAATGGTCAGTGGCGTTTCACACCGCCGACGCATGTGCTGGCGGCGCTTGATGTGGCGATTGCAGAACATCACGCAGAAGGTGGTGTCGCCGGTCGCGGGGCGCGATATGCCGATAACTGCAGGATCCTGATCGACGGGATGCGGGAAATGGGTTTCGAAACCCTGCTGCCCGACAGTCTGCAGGCGCCGATCATCATTACCTTCCATATGCCGGAAGACCCGGCATTTGATTTCGGAAAATTCTATGACCGCCTCGCGGCGATGGGTTTCGTTATTTATCCGGGGAAACTGACTGTCGCGCCGAGTTTCAGGGTTGGATGCATTGGGCGTCTGGGTGCTGACGAAATGCGCGGTGCGCTGGCTGCCGTGAAGACGGTCATTACGGAAATGGGTGTAACACGTCTCGGGCCGCCAAAGGCAGCCTGACACTTTCAAACAGGAGACTACAAAATGGATGGATCAACCGGTTCAGTCGCACAGACCGTGCGTCACGAGAAAATGCGCATTGGCGGTGAGCTGGTTGATACGTCCGGCCGGATTGAGGTTTTCAATCCCTGGAATAATCAGGTTATCGGCACCGTCCCCCGTGGCACCTCAGCGCATGCTGAAAAAGCGTTCCGGATTGCAGCAGATTACAAGCCGAAGCTGTCCCGGTTTGAGCGTTCGGAAATCCTGCGCCGGACCGCCGAGAATATCACGGCACGCCGTGATCTGATCTCGGACGTCATCACCGCAGAATCCGGCCTGTCGAAAAAGGATTCACTGTATGAATGCGGCCGGGCCTATGACGTGTTCTCGCTGGCTGCGCAGATGACCATCCGGAACGATGATGAAACCTTCTCCTGCGATATCACGCCGCAGGGCAAGCAGCGCCGTATTCATACGATGCGCGAGCCACTTCGTACCATCAGCGCCATCACGCCCTTCAACCATCCGCTGAATATGGTTTCGCACAAAGTTGCGCCTTCGGTCGCGACAAATAACTGCATGGTTGTGAAGCCGACAGAACTGACGCCGCTGACCTGCCTGCTACTGGCGGATATGCTGTATGATGCGGGCCTGCCGCCGGAAATGTTTCAGGTTGTCACCGGTCTGCCGGCTGACCTCGGGGACGAGTTCATCGTCAATCCGAATATCGATCTGGTGACCTTCACCGGTTCTGTACCTGTCGGCAAGTATATCGCTGAAAAAGCCGGATACCGCCGGACTGTGCTGGAACTTGGTGGCAATGACCCGCTGATTGTCATGGAGGACGCAGACCTCGACAAGGCGGCAGAACTGGCAGTTGCCGGTGCTTACAAGAATTCGGGCCAGCGTTGCACGGCGGTCAAGCGGGTGCTGGCGCATAATGCCATTGGTGATGAACTGGCCGCGCTGATTGTCGAGAAAAGCCGCAAGATCAAAGCCGGTGATCCGATGGACCCGGAGACCGATCTTGGGACGGTCATCCATGAGGAATCGGCAAAAACCATTGAGCGTCGGGTTAAGGATGCAGTGTCTGTCGGAGCGAAGCTGCTGCTCGGAAATGATCGTCAGGGCGCGTTGTATCCGCCGACGGTGATTGACCATGTGCCCTACACGGCAGAACTCGTGATGGAAGAAACCTTTGGTCCGGCCTGTCCGATCATCCGCTTTGACTCGATCGAACATGCTATTCAGTTGTCCAACGCGACGGCTTTCGGCCTGTCTTCGGGTGTCTGCACGAACCGGCTGGATTACATCACCCGTTTCATCGAAGAACTGAATGTCGGCACGGTGAATGTCTGGGAGGTTCCGGGATATCGCATCGAGATGAGCCCGTTTGGTGGCATTAAGGATTCCGGCCTTGGCTACAAGGAAGGCGTCATCGAAGCGATGAAGAGCTACACCAACGTGAAAACCTATTCACTGCCCTGGTTCTGATCGTATCTGTCATTTTCCGGTCTGAATAACCCGGTACTACAGAGGGCGGGGGCGTTAGTCCCCGTCTTCGTGCATCTGTTTTACGCGGGCGAGAGTTCCGGCAATATGAAGACGCATGGCCAGTTCTGCCTTGTCGCTGTTGCCGGAGCGGATCTGGGCAACAATCTCCTCATGTTCCTGAAAAGCCTCGCGCATATGGGCGGGGCTTGATGAGATCTGTTGCAGGGCGATTGCCATCTGCCCTTCAAACCGGCTGAGCATAAGTGCTAGGGGGGGATTGTTGCTGTTGCCGGCAATCAGCGCATGCAGTTCGGCATTGGTTTCATAGTAGGTCCGGGCATCATGATCGACGACGGCCTGCTTTTGTCTGATCAGAACGGTATCAAGAGCGGCAATGCCGGACCGGTCGATCCGTTCTGCACAATAACGTGCAGCTGCTGCTTCCATATATTCCCTGATCTCATGTATCCGGACCAGGTCCTCATGATCAATGGTAGCTACCACAACGCCTTTTCGGGGTTGTTCAACAGCCAGCCCGTCACCAACCAGTTGCAGGACAGCCTCTCGGACGGGGCTGCGGGAGACATCAAGGGCGCGGGCGAGTGCGGGAACACTCAGTGCCGTGCCGGGAAGCAGTTCGCCGCTGACAATGGCGTCTCTCAGTTTCTCAACGATGGTATCAACCAGACGGGCCGATGTTTCGACAGGTCCGAACTGAAGGTCCTCGATGCGGCTACCAGCCATTGATGCGTCCCCAGTTGTCGATCACCTGATCGCCCTGAATGACGTGATAAACATCATGGGCCGCACAGGTCATGCAGGTGTGGTTGGGCATGATACGCACCTGTCTTCCAATGGGTAAGCGCTCAAACCACGCGGCGTCCTGTATGTCGACAGTGCCGTGTTCCTGATGCACCTGATTCACGGACAAGGGTGTCAGGGGTGTTGCGGTTACAGCATCACAGAGGATGCCATAGCCTGCGGCAGGCATGAACCTGTTCGCGCCGATATCCTTCGACAGGGCCAGCGCGCCAGCATCAATGATGATGCAGTTTCCCTGCCGGTTATGACCGATCACGGTAGTAAGTACGGTCGCTGCGATGTCATCAAGGCTGCACATTCCCCGCGATGCCTGTGCGAGATCCCACAGCGCATAAACACCACAGCGCGCCTCGGTTACGCCTTCCAGATGGTCCGCATGCAATATTGTCGGTGTTGAACCGACACTGACGACGGGGCAGTCATGGCCGTTCTGTCGCAGTTTCTCTGCGGCGGCGATGCAGGAGTCGCGTTCATGTGCGGCAAGGGCACGTACTGCATCGATGTCATTCTCAGCGTAGGAATGGCCGGCATGGGTGATGACACCGACAAGTGTGACGCCGGGTGCCGCCTGTAATGTACTGGCAATTGTCAGCAAGCTTGAGTCGTCCGGGCTGATACCGCTGCGATGTTCACCGCAATCGATCTCGATCAGGGCTTCGATCGTCGTTTCTATGTTGCGGGCATAACCTGCAATTCCTTCAGCAACATACTGACTGTCGAGAACGATACGCACCGTTGCCCCGGTTTCACGCTGGATGCGGGTCAGGCGGTCCAGTTTTGCCGGAATAATGCCAACCGTATACAGAATATCGCGATAGCCATGGCGTGCGAAATGTTCGGCCTCACGCAGGGTTGAGACTGTGACGGGGCCGATTCCCCCCCCTTGCGTGATGCGGGCTATGTCGAGTGACTTCGGTGTTTTTACATGTGGGCGCAGTGTGACACCCAGGGCGCGGCATCGGGCAATCATTGCGGCGGCATTTTTTTCAACACGTGCGCGATCAAGAAGAAGGCAGGGTGTTTCCAGGTCAGTCAGTCGGGTCATACCGGGTATCCGTCAGTTCAGCTTCTGGTCAGCACGATGCCGGGCAGGGGGGCCAGTGTACGTTCAAAGAAATCCGGTCTTGCATCATCGCGTGGTGGCAGACCGATGCGGTTATGCCAATAGACCGGCATGCCAACGCCCTTTGCGCCCGGCACATCTGACGCTGAACCTGCAACGAACAGGGTTCGCGCCGGGTCCGTGCCAAGCTTCTCGAGTACAGCCCGGTAGACCTCTGACCGCGGTTTATAGAATCCGGCACTTTCTGCTGTCGTAATCACGGTGAAGTTTCCGCCGGCCCTTTCCGCGGCTATATGTCCAAGGCGTTCCGAGCAGTTGGTTGCCACGGCCATCGGTACCTTTTTGCCAATAGCAGACAAAGCCCGGGGGGCGTCGTCCCATGGTTCCAGTTCGGCCCACCGGCGTTCCAGTTCGTCGGCGAAGTGGCCGGGAAACCCGGTCTGAATCGCGGCTTCACGGACCAGTGTCTCATAGGGTCGATAGGCTCCGCACCCATAGGTGATTTCGAGATAACGCTTTCGCCATTTCAGACCATCGGCCTCTGATCCGGCGACATCATTCCAGAGCTTCCATGAATCAATCAGAGCTGTGAGCAGATCGAATATGACGGCGTCGTAACGGGCAGGGGAGGCGGTGTTCATGTTTCCTCACGATATGATGTTGGCAGGCGGATGATCCCGGCTTTATCGATTTTGAGATGTCAAACTACACGTTACATGTAATGTGTAAATATGTTTTTGTCTGGCTATATATTCAGTCTCATCTCGGAAAAATGGATGGCGACAGGGGGAAACAGCCCGGGAATAAATCCGGTCTTATGCTTTAATTTTGAGCGGCCCGTCAGGTGCTGTCTGTGACAGGGTGACGGTAACGGTGGTTCCCTCACCATAGGTGCTTTCAATATGGATATCGCCGCCATGCCGTTCGGCGAGGCCCTTGACGATCGACAGGCCCAGGCCACTTCCACCGCTTGACCGCGTACGGCAGTCATTGACCTGAAAGAATGCTTCCGTGAGCCTGTGTAACTGGCTGTCTTCAATGCCGATACCGGTATCGGAGACAGAAATTGATATCTTGTTGTCATCTGTATGGTCAGCTGTCAGGCGCACAGTTCCCTGATTGGTGAACTTGATCGCATTTGACAGCAGATTGATACATATCTGTCTTACGGCGCGTTCGTCAGCGATACAGTGAAGTTCATCAGGCAGCACGCACTGAAGATCAATTTGTTGTCTGATGGCAAGCTGGCTGACCATGGTCACTGATTCTCTCGCCAGTTTTGCGACGTCGACTGTTTCAGGCTCCAGCACCAGACTGGTGTTATCCATCTTCGCCGAGAGAAGAAGCTGATTGATCAGTCCAAGTAGATGCTGGCCGCTGCTGGAGATGTCGCTGGCAAATTTCTTGTAACGCGGTTGCCCGACGGGGCCGAGAATTTCGCTGCCGATCATGTCTGCAAAGCCGATGATTGCATTCAGCGGGGTCCGGAATTCATGGCTGATCTGTGACAGCATTTCGGTTTTTGCTTTTGCAAGCTCTTCTGCTGACTGGCGGGCCTGACGGTGTCGCAACAATGCCGCCTGGTTGAGCAGGGCATAACGAAGTACATGTTCGATTGTTTCCGGCGACAGGCTGGATTTATCGACATAGTCCGCCGCACCGGCCTGCGAGGCGGCTATGTCTGTTTCCGCATCTCCCTGTCCGGTGAGCAGGATCAGCGCCGTGGTGTTTTCTGTCGTTGAAGCTTCTCTGATAAGGTCGAGGCCGGAATCTGCACCGAGGCGATAATCTATCAATGCCGCGTCGAAATTATCCTGTCTGATCGCATTCAGGGCATCCCGGTAATTATCGACAGTGGTTACATCAAAATGCATGACAGTCGAATCGCACAAATACCGCCGGATCAGCAGCAGATCACCGGGATCATCATCAGCAACCAGTATTCTGACAGGCGGGTCATGTGCCATCAGAAAAAGATCTAACCGTTTGGTGTCGGCAGGGTAACCAGCCTGAACCAGTATCGCTCCAGAGACGATACCGCTTCCACAAGCTGATCAAAGTCGACCGGTTTCGTGATATAGGAATTCGCGCCCGTATCATAGGCACTCAGCACGTCACTTTCTGCACTGGATGTCGTGAGAATGATAACCGGCAGGCGGCGGTGACCGGGATTGCTCCGAATTTTCTCAAGCGCCGTCCTGCCATCCATTTTTGGCATGTTGAGATCAAGCAGTACGATGTCGGGATAGGGATGTTTCTTCCGGTTTGAATAGTCGCCTTCGCCATTCAGATAGGAAAGTAATTCCACCCCGTCGGGGACAGTGCGCAGAGTGTTATTCAGTTTCGCATCTTCAAACGCCCGCCGGGTTAACAGGATATCCGCAGGGTCGTCATCCGCCATCAGGATGACGCAGTCGCGATAATTTGAAGACATCAGGTTTGGTTCTCTTCTGTTGGGTTCGGCATTTTTGGTACGGGTAGCTCGATAATAAACTCGGCACCTCCAAGGTGACTTTTCCCCACGGAGATATGACCATCGTGCCGGGCAATGATCTTTTGACAAATTGCCAGTCCAATTCCCGTTCCGGGGTAGGTTTGGCGATCATGCAGACGTTTGAAGGGCTCGAAAATCGATTTGTGATATTTTTCATCTATGCCGATGCCATTGTCGGACACTCTGATAACAGAAACCGGGCCATGCAGATTTTCTGATTTCTCCAGCATCTCGCAAGTGATCGTAATGACCGGACTGCGGCCCGGATGCCGGAATTTGAGAGCATTTCCAATCAGATTCTGGAATAGCTGATGTATCTGGGTCTCATCGCAAAGGAGTTCGGGGAGGGCCCTCGTCGTGATCCGGGCTGAACATTCAGAGATGATGGATGACAGGTCACCAATGACATCGTCATAGATTTTTTTCAGCGATACCTTTTTGAACGGCTCGGAGCGCGACACCACGCGTGAGTAGCTCAGCAGGGCAGCGATCAGGCGCTGCATGCGATTGGCCGCGTCAGTCATGAGGCCGAAATATTCCTTGCCGCGATCATCCAGCCTCTCGGCCTGATCATGCAGGATAAGCTGACCGAAAGACTGAATTTTCCGCAAGGGTTCCTGCAGGTCGTGTGCTGCGACATAAGCGAACTCTTCCAGGTCGCTGTTGGAACGGCGCAGCTTTTTGTTGCTGACTTCAATTGCTTGAAAAGCAGCCGCCAGTTCACGGGTCGCACGGCTGACCGACTGTCTCAGCGTTAGTGTCCAGATTGCTGCCGCAATCAGCAGGGCCAGAAGAATGCCAATAACCCAGTATATGGTTTTCTGACGGGTTTCTGCGGCTTTTCGGGACAGGCGTTCCGGATCAAAAATGAAATTATCCGTATTCAGCGGATGTTTCAGAAAACCCATCCTCATCAGGCTGTCCTGAATTGCCTCCCATCGTCTCGGGTTGGTATTTCCCAGGGTGACAATCGGATAGAGTGTCAGTGCTTCTACTTTTTCTGCCTGATCCAGATTGAGAGCTGTTTCGTTACCGACCGGGTTTTTACGATCATAGATATCTATCAGCTGTTCAATAATCTTCTCAGGATTGTTTATGGCATATTGCCACCCCTCAATTGTGGCTTTGCGAAAGCGGGAAACCAGATCAGGGTTAGCGGTTGCAAACTGCTGAGTGGTGAAGAGTGAATCGCCGTAAAAATTAATACCAAACTTTGCTGGCTCAATGATGCGGGGAGATTTGCCAAGTGCATTGGCAATGACCCGCTCGCCAAACCGATGCCCAAGGATGACATCACCCTGACCGGAGGTGAGCAGCTCCGTATTGTCTGTGCCGGTAACAAAGGTGATATTTTCTATATCTATGCCTTCTGAATGGAAAAAAGCCTGCATTTCCAGATCAAGCATTGAGCCGTTCCGGTTCCTGATAATTTTCAGCCTTGCCAGTTGCTCTGCCGTTGAGGCATCGAGTTCCGGGTTTACGAAGAATACTGTCGGGCTTTGCTGAAAGATCGAGGCAACCAGGGACATTGGTGTTCCCGTGTCGTTTTCCTGCAGAAAATCGAGCGAACCGACGCCAAACTGCGCAGCCCCGGATACGACTTCCCTGACGGCATTCCGATAGCCCTGATTGCCATCAAAGGCATGACGGATATCAACATCCAGTCCGGATTTTTCGTAATAGCCCTGCCAGAGCGCGGCATAATACCCGGCAAACTGGAATTGTGGTTCCCAGCGCAGTTGGAGAACCACTTTGTCCTGAGCAATTGCGTTGCCGGCTATGGAAAGCAGAACAAAAACCGCAGGGAGAATTTTTTTTACCGCATTAATCAAAAAAACTGGCTCCCCGTGGATTGCCGTTGAAGACAAAACCTAAGGCAGGCAATTGAAACTGTGAAGATACGTATTTAAACGGATATGCGGAAATGACCTGACGCGGCAGTCAGAGGCTGTGAAGTCATGATACGGCTGATCTCTTTGAAAGATGTGTTTCTCCCCTTCATTCACCTTGCGGGCGGTATCGTTTTGGCTAGCCTGTATTCAGATGAACGAAGGGGAATGACATGCAGGCCAGTGACGTCAGAACAGCGGAAGATGCTATTCAGCTGATTGAGGATCGTGACCTTGATTATATCAAGGTCGGGCTGTTCGATACCGATGGGGTGATGCGTGGCAAATATATGTCGCGTGACAAGTTCATATCCGCGCTTAAAGGCGGGTTCGGGTTTTGTGATGTGGTGCTCGGCTGGGATTCCAATGACCAGCTGTATGACAACACCAGTTTCACCGGCTGGCACACGGCCTATCCTGATGCACCTGTCCGCATCCTTCCGGAAACCTGTCGTGAACTGCCGATGGAAGATCAGCGCAGCGTTCTGTTTCTGGCTGAGTTCGCTGAACCGGCTGACAGTGTTTGCGCCCGCGGTTTGCTTCGGCGGGTACTCGACCGGGCGGCCGGCCATGGCTACAGCGTCAAATCAGCCTGCGAATTTGAATTTTTCCTGTTTGATGAAGATTCAGAGTCTGTCCGGGAGAAGGGGTATCGCGACCTGAAGCCGATATCTCCCGGTTTCTTCGGGTACTCGATGCTGCGTAATTCAGTTTATGCCGAGTTTTATCACGACCTGCTTGAGACCTGCACCCTGATGGATATGCCGATTGAGGGCCTCCATACCGAAACCGGTCCGGGGGTGCTGGAGGCTGCGCTTGGCGTCGATGACGCGCTTCGGGCGGCGGACAAGGCGGCATTGTTCAAGACCTTCACAAAGGTACTGGCGCAACGCAACGGCTGGATGGCGACCTTCATGGCGAAATGGTCGCCGGACTGGCCGGGCCAGAGCGGCCATATCCATGTCAGTCTGCGACATGATGAACGGGGTGCCGTGTTCTTCGATGAGAACAAACCAGATAATATCAGTGACGAGATGCGCTGGTTTATTGGTGGCCAGCAGGCGCTGATGCCTGAATTGCTCTCGATGATCGCGTGCACGGTGAACAGCTATTCCCGCCTGATCCCGGGCTTCTGGGCGCCGACAGAGGCGTCTTGGGGTGTTGAGAACCGAACATGTGCCCTTCGCACGATTGGCGGCAAGCCGTCGTCGCAGCGGGTCGAGTACCGGGTTGCAGCGGCTGACATCAATCCGTATATCGCGCTGGCGGCGGCTATCGGCTCTGGTATCTGGGGCATTGAAAACAAGATCGAACCGGATGCGCCAATCAAGGGAAATGCCTATGAGAAGACGTTTCCGCCGAAGCGCCGTTTCCCGGCAACCCTGTTTGAAGCGGCGGGACGACTGAAGAAATCCAAAGCTGCCCGTGATCTGTTCGGGGATGCCTTTGTAGAACATTATGCTGCTACCCGTGAATGGGAAGAGCGGGAGTTCCGTAAAGCGATTACCAGCTGGGAAATGGAACGTTACTTCGAAATTATCTGATTTATCGACAAGGCTGCTATCATGACATCCATCCAGAAATGTATCTCCCCGGTTGATGGCCGGGTCTATGTTGAACGTCCGCATGCGGACAATGCAGCCATTGAGCAGGCGATTGCCGGTGCGGCGAAAGCACAGGCAGCCTGGCGTCTGAAATCTGTCGCCGAACGTGCGGCAATCTGTGGTGCTGCCGTCGATGCCTTTGTCGGCCGGAAGTCTCAGATAGCGGAAGAAATCACCTGGCAGATGGGCCGGCCCATTTCGCAGGCTCCCGGCGAGGTTGGCGGCTTTGAGGAACGTGCACGCCATATGATCGCCATTGCCGATACCGCACTGGCAGATGTGCAACCTGCAGCAAAAGATGGCTTCAACCGGTTTATCCGGCGGGAAGCAGTCGGCGTGGTTTTCACTGTGGCACCATGGAATTTCCCGTACCTGACAGCGGTCAACAGTGTCTGGCCAGCGGTGATGGCAGGCAATGCGGTGTTGCTCAAGCATTCTGCACAGACACCGCTTTGTGCTGAGCGGTTCGAGGAAGCCTTTGTCGAAGCAGGCGCGCCGGAAGGTCTGGTGCGCCATCTGCATCTGACTCACGACCAGACAGCTTCTGTCATGCGCTCTGCCGGCGTTGACTTCGTGGCCTTTACCGGTTCGGTGGATGGCGGACATGCCGTGCAGCATGCGGTGGCAGATCGTTTCATCGGCACGGGTCTGGAACTGGGGGGCAAGGATCCGGCTTATGTGCGGGCTGATGCGGATCTGGCGCAGGCCATTGATACGCTGGTTGACGGTGCGATGTTCAATACGGGCCAGTCCTGCTGCGGTATCGAGCGGATATATGTCCATCAGTCGGTTTTTGATGACTTCCTGTCAGGGGCAGCGGAGCTGATCCGGGGCTACAGGCTGGGGGATCCGACTGACAGCACGACCAATCTGGGACCAATGGTGCGGACCAGCGCCGCAGATTTCGTTCGCGGACAGGTGGCAGAGGCTGTCGCCGCCGGGGCTACGGCACATGTTGATCCGAAGCTGTTCGCTGCCGATGCAGCAGGCACGCCCTATCTGGCACCGCAAATTCTGAGCGGGGTCGATCATTCCATGCGGGTGATGACGGAAGAAAGCTTTGGCCCGGTCGTGGGTGTAATGCCGGTTGCGGATGACGCCGAAGCCATTCGACTGATGAATGACAGCGCCTTCGGTCTCACGGCCAGCGTTTTTACCAGAGATGAAGAGGCTGCGATCTTCATTGGAAATCAGGTGGAAACCGGAACTTTCTTCATGAACCGCTGCGACTACCTTGATCCGGCACTGGCCTGGACAGGGGTAAAGAATTCCGGTCGTGGCTGTACGTTGTCATCGGTCGGGTATGAAAGCCTGACACGCCCGAAAAGCTACCATCTGAAACGTCTCGGTTCGTAAATCCGGAGGATATTGAACCGGCGAGCCAGTTTACTCTTTCAGTTGCGACAGGGCGGCGTCCAGAGCATCAAAGGGCAGCAGGACACAATCCTGCCGGCTTTTGCGGCTATGGACAGGTGCAAATGCCGCCATCTCTGCCCATACCGGCGTAATGTCCTCGCCACGACGGACAATCGCTTCGATGTTCTGCCGGGCTGTCTGGAGGGCAGGGCGATCCAGACCGGCAGCATTTCCGGAGATCAGCGCTGCCGAGGCTTCACATAGCGCGCAGCCGCGGACCTTGTGCCGGACGGCTGCAACCTGTGAGCCCTGCATGTCGATCTGCAGGGTAATCCTGTCGCCGCAGAGCGGATTGTCGATTGTGGCTTCTGCATCGGCCTTGTCCTGGAGGCCGGCCCCGGTTGCTGATCTCGCCAGTTCCATGACCGTGTCGTGGTAAATACTGTCGCTCATCCGAGTCTCCTGATCGCATCCGCCAGTCCGGCCAGAAAGGCATCAATGTCTTCGGTTGTGGCATAGGCACCGAGGCTGACCCGTGTCAGTGCAGCAAGGTCGAGGGCGTCCAGCAGCGGCTGGGCACAATGATGTCCTCCCCGGACCGCAACATGATGCAGATTGAGGATTTCACAGATGTCATGTGCGTGGATGGTCTTGTGTGAAAACGAGATGACGGGCGCGCGGGATTGCAGCCCCTGTGGTCCAGCAACTGTAATCCCCGGTATGTCGGAAAGACCGTTGAGAAGGCGTTCTGTCAGGCTGCGTTCCATCTGGTCGATGACATTCCAGTCCTGATGTCGCATCCAGTTGATGGCTGCATTCAGACCTGCTGCCTGTGTGATTGGCGGGGTGCCTGCCTCAAAACGGCCGGGTGGGCTGGCGTAGGTTGTTGTTTCCATCGTTACACGACGGATCATCTCACCGCCGCCAAGGAAGGGCGGCATCTGTTCCAGCCACTCACCCCGGCCCCAGAGGAACCCGATACCCGTCGGGCCATACATCTTGTGGCCAGACCCGGTATAGAAATCGACCCCGAGGCGCTGCACATCTACCGGGCCATGACCCATTACCTGTGCGCCGTCGAGCAGAACGGCTGCCCCCACAGATTTTGCTGCCGCGACCACCCGGTCGATATCCGTAATTGCGCCTGTAACGTTGGAGATATGAGTCACGGCAATCAGCCGGCAGCGTGGTGTCACCAGTTGTTCCAGCCGCGACAGGTCCAGAATACCCTGACTATCGACGGGAAGCACCTTCAGCACAATCCCGGCCCGGTCCCGCAGCATCTGCCAGGGAACGATATTCGCATGATGGTCCAGTTCCGAAATGATCACCTCATCGCCCGGCTGCATCAGGCTGCCAAAACTTTGGGCGACAAGATTTATGGCGGCGGTACAGCCACTGGTAAAAATGACCTCCCGGTCTGAAGGGGCGTTGATCCAGTTCGCCAGATTCGCACGGGCACCTTCATAGGCCGCCGTCGCACGTTCGGCGAGGTCGTAGACACTGCGATGAACATTGGCCCGTGATACCCGGTCATGACTTGAGATTGCATCAATCACAGCATCAGGCACCTGACTGGAAGATGCATGGTCGAGATAATGCAGCGGTCCCTGATCAAAGACGGGGAAGCTGGCGCGAATATTTCCTGAAACATCGGTCATGAGATCATAACTGCGCGATGGCGGGGCACAGTTCAAGGGCTTCTAAATTCTGGCTATACAGTCTATGCCTGACGGGGTGGGAAACCGGAGGGTTCAGAATGCTATGTCGTTGGTTGATTGCGACCCTGATTGTCTGCGGCTGGCTGATGCCGGCCACCTTGTCCGCAGCCAATGTCAGTCGCATTGGTATCAAGGGAGCGGATGACCGGGTCGTCATGGACAGCCGGGAATATCCGTGGAGTGCAGTAGGCCGGGTCAATGTCATCACCGGTCTTCGCACACGAGGGCATTGTACAGGAACCCTGATCGGCGAAGCTCTCGTGCTGACCGCAGCGCATTGTCTTTATAATCGTCTGACACAGGATTATGTCCGTGCCGGGTCGGTGACTTTCGTTGCGGGTTATATGCGTGGTGAGTGGCTGACGGATGCCAAGGCCCGCGAAATCATTCTGCCGACCGGGTTTGATCCGCGGGTACCACCGGATGCGAACAACAATGCCAATGACTGGGCATTACTGAAACTGGACCGTGATATCGGGCGTGAGGTTGGTCATATCGGCATTTCTCCGCTGGGACCGGAGAACTTCAAACGGCTGGTTGATCGCAGCACCGTATTCCTGCAGGCCGGCTATAGCGGTGATGCGCCGCATGTCCTCAGTGCGCATATCAATTGTCAGGTTGATGGTTTCTTTAAAGGTCAGCCGGTGCTCGGTCATAAATGCGATATTGTGCAGGGGGATTCCGGATCACCCCTGCTGGTCTGGCGTGATGGCGGTTTTCGGGTGCTTGGGGTCAACATCACGATCTCCCGAGGTTACAACAAGGCATTGTCTACCGTTGTCATGTTCAATCAGGCCCTGCGTGCAGGGGGGCTGACATCACCGGGGATTCCGCGCGGCATGCGCCCGCCACGGCGGACAGTGTTCGAGATCCTGAAACAGAAATTTCCGGAGGCAGACAATCTGCCGACGGCGATGGAAATCTGGGCCGGCAAAGGTGGACCAGCCGTGCCGGATGAACTCGATATCCCCTATCTCGGGCGGGCCATGGAAGACCTGAGGAAATAGGGGCTGACAGATTCCGGTATAGCCGGGTCGGACGGGACGGCCAGAAACTCAGGTCGAGGGCGTTGCCGCCGGAGGTGCGATAGAGTTGAGCAGGCGCGGATAGGACAGATGCAGCGTCAGTCCCCGCAACAGATTAAGCAGCAGGATAGCCGGCCACATGGCGTCGGGGCCAAAGAAATGGGTGCCGGCGAACAGGGCGATAAGAAAAACGACAAGGCAGAAGGCCGAGGTGTTCCGCAACGGAAGTGTCTCGGTCGCGCCAAGGAAAACGCCGTCATAGAGAAATGCCCAGGTTGAGATTGTGGTCAGCAGGGCAAGCCATGGCAGATAATGCTTCGCCAGTTCACGGACTTCCGGCAGACCGGTCATCAGGTCGATCATAAGTCCGCCAAACAGCATGAAAACAGCGCCGATCAGCAGGCCGAAAATTATCGACCAGTGCCCGGCGGCGCGGACAGCATCGTCAAACCGTTGACGGTCACCGGCGCCATAGGCTGCTCCGGCAACGGCCTGTGCCGCATTTGCAAATCCGTCAAGTGCATAGGCCATGATCTGCATGAAGGTCATCAGCACAGCGTTGGCCGCCAGAATGACGGTTCCCATCTGGGCGCTGACTGATGTGAAGACAGCCCAGCATGAGACCAGGCATAAGGTGCGAATAAACAGATCGCTGTTTGTGCTGAAAAGCCTGCGGTGTTTTGCAGCATTGAAAAGAGCGGGGAAGCTCCATTTTCCGGGATACTGTTGCAGACCGCGGGCAACGAAGAACCAGCCGATCAGAGCGGCAATATAGCTGGCGGTAACTGTCGCCCAGGCAACCCCGGCAACGCCCCATTCAAACTGGACCACGAACAACAGGTCGAGGCCGATATTCAGAATATTCAGCGCCAGCGTGATGATCAGATTGGCGCGGGCATTCTGCATCCCGAGCAGCCAGCCAAAGAAGACATAGTTGGCGAGGGCGGCCGGCGTACTCCATATCCGTATGCTGAAATAGACATCGGCCAGTTGGCTGACATCCTCTGCGGCCCCGATAAGGGGAAGTGCAAAGGCAAGGATCGGGCGCTGAAGCAAGATCATCGCCAGCGATATGCCGGCGGCAATCAGTAGGGCCCGGCCCAGCACGGCACGCAGTTCATCCCCGTCGGATTTACCGAATGCCTGAGCCGAAAACCCGCCGGTTGCCATCTTCAGGAACCCGAAAGCCCAGAAGACATAGGAGAACAGCATCGCCCCCACGGCGACCGCGCCAAGATGCTTCGGGTCGGGCAAATGCCCGACCACGGCTGTGTCGACGGCCCCGAGCAGGGGTTCCGACACGCTGGCAAGCATCATCGGCAGGGCGATAACCCAGATTTTCCGATAAAGACTTTTGTCAGCGAGCCGGATCATGGCAACCCGATACAATGCTGAACAGAGCCGTTCAGGGCCCTCACGCGGCTTTCAGATAGCTCGACAGATGTCCGAGTGCCTGAAGCTGCCCGATCAGGTCAGCCTTCGCAGCAGCCGACATCGGCTCCAGTGGCGGGGAAAGGCGTTCCCATTCGGCATCGCCAGAAACATGGGCTTTAACCGCTTTCTGACCGGCAAAGGTCGGGAAGTTCTGGAAGACCTTGCGAACGGCGGTGACAGCAGCCTGATAATCTTCAGCCGCATCAGTTTCCCAGTTGGCATATACCTTCTGGCAGATCGATGAAGAGATATTGGTGGAGGCCGAAATTGTACCGGCACCACCTGCCCGGAGCGTGTCGAGAAGGAAGGTTTCATTGCCACAGAAAGCACCAAAACCGGGAATTTCCTGGAGCGTTTCAGCCGTATAAGCCCAGACACCCGAGCTGTCTTTCATGCCGGCGACCAGATCGCCGTATTCTTTCTTCAGGCGCACGGTCAGTGAAACCGGGATGGGCGTCGCTGACATCTGCGGGAAGTGATAGAGATAAAGCCGCATGCGATCATCGCCGACGCGCTGAATCACCTCGGAGAAGAAGGCAAACAGGCCGTCTTCGCTGGGGTTTTTATAGTAGAACGGCGGCAGCATGAGCTGTCCGCCGGCATTGGCGTCGATGGAGGCCTTGGTCAGTCTGACAGATTCTGCGATGGAGCAGGCGCCGGTTCCGAAGATGGCCGTACCTTTTGGCAGGTCGGAGTCTCCGAAGGCTGCAATCATTTCCAGTCGTTTTTCGAGGCTGATCGAATTCGCTTCGCTGGTTGTGCCAAGCGGCGCCAGACCATTACAGCCGTTCTCCAGCAGCCAGTGGCAATGTGCCAGCCAGCGGTCAATATCGGGCTCATAATCTTTGGTGAATGGTGTGGCGACAGCAGCATAGACGCCGCGAAGTGCAGTGTTTGTCATAGGACATTCCTCGAAAAAAAGGGCAGGCTGATTTGTTTGCGGACTATAGCGTTTGTCATACGCCTGCTACAATTCAATTGGCAAACTTTTGTGCTGTTTCCTGTGGGCAGTTTTCAGTTCCGGCCCTGAGAACTACCTGATGTGATATCCAGTTGTCTGAAGTGGTGCTGGCGGCTGAAACTTATCCTCTCACAGGAAAGAATGGGATTGTTACCGGTGCCGGAAATGGTATCGGCAAAGCCCTTGCGCCGGGTCTCTCATCGGCAGGGGGGGGCAGGTGATCCTCGCCCGCCTGAATAATGACACCGACGACAGAGGCTACAGGTTCAGCCCCGGTGATGATTGCGCGCTATCTGGAAAATGTACCGATGGTACGGACTGGTGAACCGGCAGAGCTTGTCGGACCTCTGTTGTTTCTGTTGTCTGATGCGCCAAGTTATGTGACCGGGTCATGCTGTCGGTGGACGACGGCTATCTGACATTCTAAAACGCCTCATCAAATTCACAGAGGCGACAACATGACCAATCAGGCGATTCAGGAAGAAGAACTCAGCGGCTTTAACATAACTGTCGGTTATGAACTGACGGAATGGTCTGAAGGCCATGCTGTACTGGAGCTTGATCTGGAGCCCCGCCACCTTAACCGGACAGGTGTTTTGCATGGCGGTGTCATTGCAACGATGCTTGATGCTGTCTGCGGTTATGCCGGTCAGTATTGCAGCGAACCGGGCAATATCCGCTATGCAGTCACCCTGTCACTGACGACCAATTTTCTTGGTCAGGCAAAAACGGGTCGGGTGCGTTGCGTCGCCCGGCGGACTGGTGGCGGTCGGAAAATTTATTTCTGTGCCGGGGAAATGTTCAACGCGAAGGGCGATCTGATCGCGACAGGCGAGGGGGTTTATCGCCTGCGCACCGGCTCCGAGGATCTGAAGGGTGTACCTCGCGACGCGCCGATCTGATTCGGGAAACGTCAGATAACCCCGGCAATCCGTGTCAGGGCAGATTCTGTTTTTGCCAGATCCTGTACCAGCGCCAGCCGGATATATTCTGCACCTGGATTGCCAAATGCATCGTCGCGGGACAGATAGCTGCCGGGCAGGGCCTTAACACCCTGTTCGGCCCACAGACGCCGGGCTGTGGCAATGCCGTCTCCGACATCCAGCCACAGGAAAAATCCGCCGGGAGGTGTGTAATAACCGGGTTTTTGCCCGAGTATCCGGTCTGCGGCCGCGAATTTCTGGCGATAGAGGTTGCGGCTTGCCTCGACATGACTGTCATCGTTCCACAGCGTTGCCGAAGCATGCTGGATCGGCAGTGGCTGGATAGCCGAAGCATAATCCCGGAAGGCTCCGAACTTTGCCAGAATATCCGGATCTCCTGCCACGAAACCGGAACGAAGCCCCGGTGCGCTTGAGCGTTTGGACAGGGAATGGAAGACAAGCAGATTACGCATGTCACCCCCCATGGCGGCACAGACTTCCAGTCCTCCGGTCGGGGGCAGGCTGGTATAGATTTCCGCATAACATTCATCGAGCAGCAGGACGAAGTCATATTGCCGGGCCAGTTCGATCATGCGCCGTAGCAGGTCTTTTGATGCAAAGACGCCCTGAGGGTTTGCCGGTGAACAGAGAAAAAAGGCACTGGTCCGTGCCAGCAGCTGTTCATCCAGTTTTCCCGGATCGGGCAGAAAACCGGTATCAGCACGGGCGGAGACAAAGACAGGCTCAGCGCCTGCGGCAAGCGCGGCCCCGGCATAGGCATGATAGAACGGGTTTGGAATCAGGACGGCTGGCTGTTTACCCGCCTTTTCTGGCGGGGTGATCAGATTGACGATCAGGAAAAGCCCCTCGCGGGTTCCTGTAAGGGGAACAATGTGGCGTGCCGGTTCGATCATTCCCTGTGGCAAATCATAGCGCCGGGTCAGGTAGCCGGCGATTGACTGCAACAGCGGCAGCGTCCCCCGGCGCGGCGCATACTTGCCCCAGAGATTGCGGGCATCATGGATGTCGCGGGCAATCCAGTCAGGGTAGGGATGCTGTGGCTCCCCGATCGTCATGTCGGCAGGGTCCATCGGAGGCGTAACACCCGCCAGCAGACTGCCAAGGCGCTCAAAAGGGCTGTTCGGCAAGTCAGCCAGACGGGTGTTCAGCATCTGATCAATCCTTATAGGGTCAGGCCGCGGATTGCAGGGCCTGACGTCGGAGTGCACGACCGGGTCGTGCACCAGTGTGGGCGCCGGATTGCCAGACAGCCTGGCCATTGACAACCACCAGATTGACGCCGGGTGCAGGCTGCATGGGATTTTCAAAATCTGCGGCGTCGATGATCTCGTCCGGGTTGAACAGGGTCAGGTCAGCGAAATTACCGACTTTCAGCACACCGCGTTCACTGATCCCGAATTCACGGGCTGTCATTCCGGTCATTTTGTGAACCGCCTGCTCCAGCGTAAACAGGCCGACATCACGGGCATAATGTCCGAGAACACGCGGGAAAGTACCCCACAGACGGGGGTGCGGTTTTGTGTCGTGTGGCAGACCATCAGAGCCGATCATCGACAGGCTGTGACTGAGAACCCGCTGCACGTCTGCTTCATCCATGCTGAAATAGACAGCCCCGGCAGGTTTCAGCTTCTCTGCGGCTTCCAGATCGCTGAGGCCCAGTTCTGCCGCGATGTCGGACAGATCACGTCCGGCCATTTCTGGCATTGATTCGGACCATGTGACGATGACCCGTTTCGACACGCCGATAGAGCTTTCCTGCAGAATCGTGGAAGATGCGAGATAAGGATAGACATCCATGGCAATGCGCTGACGTTCACGGGCTTTTTCAATCATTGGCAGGGTTCGCATGACCTTGCCCCAGTTTTTGACGCCGGTTGCCTTGTGGTGCGAGATGATGACCTGCACATCAGCGTCGGCACCAATGCGGATGGCCTCTTCCACCGATTTTTCCAGATGGTCGGCTTCATCGCGCATGTGGGTCACGTAAATTCCGCCGGCGGGTTTCAGACCCTTCGCCAGTTCGATGATCTCTTCGGTCGGGGCGCAGCGGGCAGGCGGATAGAACAGGCCGGTACTCATGCCGACAACACCGGCATCCAGAGCCTCGTCCAAAGTACGCTGCATCTGGGTGATTTCTGCGGCCGTTGCCGGACGGTCAAGCTGATCCATCGCTCCTTCACGCAGGGTGGCATGGCCGACCAGAAAGATTGCATTGACCGTCGCCGGGTCCTTGTCGAGCTGATCCAGATAGCCTGCAAATTTGGGATATTTATAACTTTGCGTACCACCGATCAGGTCAAGTGGCGGTGGGACAGGGCGCCGGATTTCGAGAGGGGCCAGGCTGACGCCGCAATTCCCGGCGACGACTGTTGTCACACCCTGACTGACTTTCGGTGTCATGTCGGGACGGGCCAGCAGCACCGCGTCATCATGAGTATGCGCATCAATGAAACCGGGAGCCAGAACCTGACCTGTGGCGTCAATGCTGCGTGAGGCTGTCATCTCGGACAGGTCTCCCATAGCCGTAATCCGGTCGCCGGTTACCGCAAGGTCCCCGGTTAGCCGGTTGGCACCCGTTCCGTCGATGATGGTGGCATTGCGAATCAGCAGGTCGCAGCTGTCTGGCTTGGTCATTCCTGTTTCCCTCAATTTTGTTTACACGGATTTATCACGCTCTGTTGAAGGCAGTTCAAGTGCGTTCAGACAGGAAGCTGATAAGTTTGTCATCAGATTTGAGTGGTTTATCCGGTGGACACCGGAAAACAGGCAGCTTTATTGCGCAGTTCTTTTGTCCGGTGTTCCCCGCCGGTTTCGCCGGTTGCTGTTTCCCCTCAGTGACCGGAAAAGCCGGGGCCGTTAATGGTCCCGGCTTCTTTTTGTTCTGCTGACATCCGCATTGTAGACTGTGGGATCAGTGAAGATAGTCGGATGCCATGCAGAATCACCCGGTTGAGGAAAAGACGATCAGGAAGCCGGTGGTGCTTATATGGCGCTGTCTGGGGCTTTTGTTTGTCGCGATCGGATGTGCCGGTGTGGTCTTGCCTGTGCTGCCGACAACGCCCTTCATGTTGCTGGCCTTATGGGCCTTCGCAAAAGGCTCTCCCGCCCTGCATGCATGGCTGATAACGCATCCGAATTTTGGTCCGCCCTTACAGGACTGGACGCGCTATGGGGTCATTCCGCGACAGGCAAAGACGGTGGCTATTAGTGTGATGCTGATCAGCCTCGGGGTGACGATTTACTCCGGTGCGGCCGGACCGGTTGTTCTGGGGCTTGTAATCGCCCTGATGCTGGCAGGTGCAGGTTTCATTCTGTCCCGACCGTCGGATCGTCCTACTGAATGATGATCTGGTGCGCGAAAGCGTCACCGTCACTGACCGTGATCTGCGCAAAACCCATCATTTTCAGCAAATCGAGATAAGTGAAAATGTCTTCGACCTCGAATTTCTGAAATATCGGCATTGTCCGGGCCGTGCTGGTCAGCTGAGCCAGCAGCGCCCGCACCCGGTAAATCGTGTCCAGTCGTCCGTCCTGATAGCCGATGATAAGCAATTTCTCAGCGTCATCACCTTTTACGAAGATGGCATAGGGCGGGGCATAGGGAAGTGAAAGAATGGCCTGTGTGAAACCGACGACGAATCCAATTCTCTGACGGCGCTGAACCCCGTCGATTTTTTGTGCCCGGGAGATGTAGGTTTCGATGGTCTGGGGCTCTGGATAGTAATAACCGGCATGACGGTCAGCGGCGGCGGATACAGTCAGTGGTGCCGCTACGAAAAGAAGAGCGATGAGAAGCTTTTTCACAAATTTAATTCCCTTCAGGGAGCACCAGAACAGCGCGGAAATCGTTGACGTTGGTATAGGTAGGGCCGGTGACGACAAGGTCTTTGATCGCGCCAAAATAGCCCCCGGCATCGTTGGATTTCAGGTAATCGTCCGCGCTCATGCCGGCACCTTTCCCGCGGGAGAGAGTGTCGGGCCCGATGATGGCCCCGGCGACATCATTGTTGCCGTCAACGCCGTCCGTATCGCAGGAAATGCCATAGATGCCGGCACGGCCTTCCAGTGCCATGGCCAGCGCCAGCGAAAACTCCTGATTGGGACCGCCGGCACCATTGCCCCGGACTGTGACCGTCAGTTCGCCACCACTTAACAGCAATGCCGGGGCAGCACAGGGAATGCCACTTTCCTGGATGCTGCGGGCGATGCCAGCCATCGCTTTTGCAACTTCACGGGCTTCACCTTCAAGGCGGTCACCAAGGTTGATGACATTCAGACCCTGCCGCCGGGCTTCTGCCTCGGCTGTCTGAAGCATCTGCAGAGGTCGTGCGACCAGTTCGTTGATGGTGGTCTCAAAGGCCGGATCACCCGGCTTCGGTGTTTCATTTGCCGGGTCCGCAAGCGCATGCGTAACCGATGCAGGCGGGTTGATTTCATAGCGTCGCAGAATGTCCCGTGCATCTGCGAGAGTGGTGGGGTCAGGCACGGTTGGTCCGGAGGCAATAACAGCCGGATCGTCGCCGGGGACATCAGAAATCATCAGGCAATGCAGTGGTGCCGGTGCGGCAAGGGCTGCCAGTCGTCCGCCTTTGACACCGGACAGATGTTTGCGGACACAATTCATTTCAGTGATATCGGCGCCAGATTTCAGCAGCAGCCGGTTCACCTCCTGCTTGTCTTCCAGGCTGACACCGTCAACGGGCGCAATCATCAGGGAAGAACCACCGCCGGAAATCAGGGCAACCAACAGGTCATCCGGTCCCAGTGTTTGTGCCAGTTCCATGATGCGGGCCGTCGCATCCCGTCCGGCGGCATCGGGTACCGGGTGGGAGGCTTCAACAATTTCAATCTGTTCGCAGGGCAGGGCAAAACCGTACCGGGTTATCACCAGCCCGGAGAGAGGCCCGTCCCAGGCACGCTCAAAGGCCTGTGCCATTGCGGCTGAGGCTTTGCCTGCGCCAATCACGACAGTACGCCCTTTGGGGCGCGGGGGAAGTGCAGCAGGCACACAGTTTTCCGGCCGAACATCGGCGAGCGACATCGACATCAGGTCTTTGAGGAATTGTTCGGGATCGGCAGCAATAGTGTCAGGCGTGTTCAAGGTCATTTTTCCGGGATGTCGTTGCGGCGGTTGAGCCTTCGATTATGGACGAGTAGGCTCCCCCGGCAACATCTGGTTGGATAGAAATGACTGAAGAAGCGATATGGGTTGGACCGCGCAAGTTTGATGTCTGGCCGAAAGGGCAGAAGATCGGGAAGTTTACCGACAACGTCTTTGCTGCGGTTTTTCACGATGCGGCGGACTATAACGACGTTCTGGTGAAACAGCTTGTCGAATGGGAAGAAAAGAAGCGCGCGGAGACGCCGCCACAATCCCGGGCAATTGGTGGCACAAAGTTTCATAACGTACAGGACTGGGGTAATCCGGCAGCAGATTTGATTCATGCCAGAGCCTTGGCTTTATTCAGAAAACTGTTCAATACAGAAGCCGCTTTCGTCGATTATTGCTGGGGTAATGTCTATCGTGCCGGTGACTTCGTGATGCCGCACAGCCATCGCCGATGTGCCGCAAGTCTGGTCTATTGTCTGGCTGAAGGTGACGAAGATGAAAATGATCTGCTGGCAGGAAAATTCTGTTTTGTTGACCCGCGGATGCCAGCCTGTTGTTCGCAGGAAAAAAACCGGATGACCACACCGGCCTATCCGGGGTTCAAGGCGGGTACCATGCTGATTTTCCCCAGTGAACTGGTGCATTTTGTTATCCCCTATCACGGGAATGCGCCGAGAATCACGATGTCCTGGAATATGGCTGAAACGGAGTTTCCCGGCTCGCCGGAAGATGCATGGCAGAAGTGAGTGTTCGGAAATAGAAGTTGTCCGTACCATTCAGCCACCATAAGTTTTCTATCAAACATATCCTAATCAGAGTCAGGAACAGACATGGACGGCGACAATTTCCAGAAGTTCGGCATTGGCCAACCCGTACGACGAAAGGAAGACCCGCGTCTGCTGACGGGGGCAGGTAAATATGTCGATGATATCAATCTGGATAATCAGGCCTATGCCGTAGTCGTATACTCGCCCTACGCACATGCCAGAATTCTGTCTGTTGATACGTCGGAGGCCGAGGCCGCCGAAGGTGTTCTTGCGATTTATACCGGCAAGGACTGGGATCCGGCTAAATATCCGTCACTACCCATCGTAAGTGCCGTTCAGGAAAGCCGAGACGGATCAAAAATCCGCGCACCGGGGCGACCCTGCCTGGTTTCCGACAAGGTTATGTATGTCGGTGATTCTGTTGCCATGGTGGTTGCCGAGAGCTGGGAACAGGCGAGAGATGCCGCTGAACTGGTCATGGTTGATTATGACCCGTTACCGGCAATCACCGATGCACGAAAAGCGGTTCAGGACGGGGCACTGCAATTGTGGGAAGATATCCCCAACAATATCTGCCTTGATTTCGAGAAAGGTGATGAAGCTGCCACCGATGCGGCCTTTGCAGCAGCCGATCACGTGATTTCACTGGAAATGCATTCCAACCGGGTACAGGCGGCACCGATTGAACCGCGTGCCGCACTTGGGTCCTATGATGCAGAAACTGACAGTTATGTTCTCTATAATTCCAGTCAAAACATTCATGCGAACCGGGACCAGGTTGCAAAAATTCTTGGCGTAGACCCTCAGAAAATACGTCATGTCGCCTATGATGTCGGCGGTGGGTTTGGCGCGAAGAACGGTATTTATCCGGAACATGTACTTGTCCTGTTTGCATCGGAGAAACTGGGACGACCTGTCAAATGGCGCAAGGACCGTACGGATACATTCATTGCGGACATCCACGGTCGCGATCAGCGCAGTGTGGTCGAGCTTGCGATCAATAATGATGGTGTTTTCAAGGCTCTGAAGGTCAGTTCCTGGGGGAATATTGGCGCCTATGCGGCCTCAAACGGTCCGTTCACCCCAACCGGAGGCAGCGCACGTACACAGGGCGGGCCATACAGAATGGAGGCAATGTACTTCCATTCCTATGCCGTGTTTACAAATACGTCGCCTACGGCACCATACCGGGGGGCCGGACGCCCGGAAGCAAGTTTTCATATTGAACGCGTCATCGACTATGCGGCTCACAAGCTGGGGATGGATCCGATTGAACTGCGCCGGAAAAACGCCCTGACGGGGGCTGAAACCCCGCATACGACCCCGATGGGGCTGGATGTGGATTCCGGTGATTTCGCAGCTATCTACGAACAGGCCCTGACGCTGATCGACCAGAAGGGATATGAACAGCGCAAGAAGGATTCTGCCGCCCGCGGATTGCGTCGCGGTTTTGGCACCTGTCTGTACCTGGAATGCTCAGGCGGCGGGCCGAAGGAGTTTTCCCGGATTGTGTTCGAAGATGATGGTCGTGCCACCCTGTCCGTTGGCAGCCAGTCGACCGGCATGGGGCATGAGACGGCCCTGCCGCAGATTGTTGCCGCGCGTCTGGGGCTTGACTTTGACCGGATTGATTATGTTCAGGCTGATACTGCTGCAACGCCGATCGGTGGTGGCCATGGCGGATCCCGGGGGCTGGAAGTTGGCGGCAGTGCCGTAATGAAAGCGGTCGACACGGTGATTGCGAAGGCCCGGCGAATTGCGGCTCAGGAATTTGAGACTTCGGTTGAGGATGTCACCTTCGAAGACGGTGTTGCCCGTGTTGTCGGGACTGACCGGGTTCTGAATTTTGACGAGATCGTTCGTCTGTCCCGGAAGGATGAATTCCGGGGGGATGGTCTTGAGAACGGTCTCGATTCAGAAGAAATTTTTGAACGAAGTGCCATCACGGTTCCGAATGGCTGCCATATTGCCGAGGTTGAAGTGGATCCGGATACGGGCGTCGTGAAACTGGACCGCTATGCGATCATTGATGACTTTGGCAATGTGGTGAACCCGATGCTGGCCGATGGACAGGTCATGGGGGGGACTGTTCAGGGGATCGGTCAGGCATTGCTGGAAACGATGATCTATGACGATGACGGCCAGTTACTGACGGCATCCTTCATGGATTATGCCATGCCACGGGCTTCCGATATCGCAGATATGGCGATCGAGTATTACGAAGATGCACCAACCAAGAAGAACCCGCTCGGCGTCAAGGGTGCAGGGGAAGCGGGTTGTGTCGGTGCCATGGCCGCGGTTGTGAATGCCGCCATGGATGCAACCCGTGATCTGGGGGTTCTGCATATCGACATGCCGCTGACACCAATGCGGGTGTGGGGCGCACTGCAGGAAGCCGGAAAAGACTGAACGGCAGGATTTTTCGGTAACCGCTGTTGTGGACAGTTGGAGAATTCCAGTCGGGCAGATTTACCCGGCTGAAATTTCGGTTATTCTGGTGCGAGCGCAGGGGGGTATGCTGTCTTATATCAGGGGGAAGATGATCTTGAATCGCCTGGCTGGAATGTTGGCTGCGTGCATTCTGCTGGCCTCAGCCTCGTTAGCAGAAGCTGACGAGGTTAATGTTGTCTTCAATTCGGACTGGAATCCCTATTCCAGTGGTGATGGTGCCAGAGTTTCTGGAGATCTCGTCCATTTTATCTCGGAACTGGTTGAGGAAGCGACGGGCCAGAGAATTCGGGTTACAGGACTGCCGTGGGCCCGGGCGCAGCGGGAAGTCGAACTCGGGCGGCTTGATGCTATTGTAACCTATCCGTCCTCTGAACGTCTGGGCTATGTCAACGCCTCGAAAGAAGCGGTTTTTTATCTGGAAACCCGGGCGTTTTTGCGAGTTGGGTCTGCGGCCCATTCCGCCTTGCGCAAGTCACAGGATATCGAGTCTCACCGCCTGTTCCGGCATTGTGTCATGCTGGGGGATGGCTGGTCTCAGGACTTCATGGACACGAATCGTATTATTTTCGACACCGCACGGGAAACTGATGGCTGTCTGAAGCAGATAGATGCCGGACGGCAGGACATCTTCCTGCATGTTTCCGGAACCACCCGGTATTCTATCGAACGGCTGGGGCTGTCTGACCGGATCATTGCGATGCCGAAGGTTTATGCCTCCGTTCCATTTCATCTGCTGGTCTCGAAGAAGTCCCGGTTTTCCGGCGAGTTCCTGGAGAGTTTTGATCGTGGCGTTGCGCGGCTCAAGGAAACCGGACGATTTGCGGCATTGCTTGCAAAATATTCCAACCCTGAGGATGAACTGGTTCTGGCCTCACGCAACTGGCCCCCGTTCGTTGGTGAAAACCTGCCCTTTGGTGGCGGGACGAATGAGATCGTCAGCCGGGCATTTGCGGCCGGAAACGGGCACCCTGTAAAGACAGCTTCCCTGCCGTGGAAACGGGCGATTGCTTACGCCAGAACAGGGACGAACCGGTCCATAGGTTTTTTTCCGTCGACCGGCTGCGATCTGGATGCGGGTTTTATACAGTCCGATGTGATCGGTATCAGTACGCTTGCGGTCGCTGAACGCAGGGCAAATGATGTGTCCTGGAACAATCCGGAAGATCTCTGTCAGTATCAGGTTGGTACTGTAGTCGGCTATGCAAATACGAAGGAGTTTGATGAACTGGTGCAGGATGGACTGGTTAGCACGGTTTCTGCGCATGACGATAAGGCCAATCTTCTGAAACTTGCAGAAGGGAAGACTGAGATCGCACTTATCGACAGCGAGGTTTTCAGATACCTGATGTCTGAGGATCCGGACCTTGCCCAGTATCGCGGCGTGCTGCGCCTGGATGAGAAAGTCATGGGACAGCGTTCGCTCCATCTGTGTCTCCGTAATGATGCCTACGGCCGGGTTCTGATGAAATCTTTCAATGCCGGCCTTAAGAAGGTGAATCAGAATATGGTCTGGAGTGATCTGCAGGCGCGCCTTGACGCGCGTTGATGCCGGAAAGGCCGGGGTATGAGCGTTCTTGAACAGTTTGCCCGGTTCAACCGCTCGACCACATCGATCCAGCGTCGTTTTTCACTGTTGTTTTCGCTGGCATTCTTTCTGTTCTCGTCAGTCTTTATCGCAGGCTTTGCCTGGTTCAAGTACGAGAACGAGGGAGCCCGCAAGATGGAGCGCTTTAATGACTTCGTGACAGCACAAAGCAATGTACTGGCTGATTCTCTCTGGCATCTTGATCATGATCGTCTGGATGTCATCCTGAAGGCTATCGTCGCAGAACAGGGGATCGTCGGAGCGACGGTCACAGATGAATTCGGGGCGACCCTTGCCTTTGCTGAAGACGGCGAGAATCCGGACGGCAGCGCTCAGATATCCGTTATGAGGGACATCGCTATTGCGGCAACGCCCGGCGAGAAGCCTGCGGTTATTGGCAAGCTGAATGTCACCTACACGAATGTCGAGTTAATTGATGAGCTCCGGCGCAGCACCATTCTGGAAATGGGTTTTGCTGCGGTGTTGCTGTTGGGGGGACTCGGTATTGCGGGTTTCGTCAACCGGCGGACGATTGTCACGCCGATCCGGAATCTCGCTGCTGCGGTCAATAATCCCCGGCGGGGGCATGAACGGGTTCGGGTTGACTGGGAAGCTAAAGATGAAATCGGCACGCTGATCGAAGCCTTTAACAGAATGCAGGAGATCGAGCAGCTTGGTGAAGCAAAGCTGACGGAGGCCCGTGACAGGCTGGAAGAACGGGTGCGCGAGAGGACGGCAGAGCTTGCCAAAGCCGTGGAAGATGCGGAACAGGCCAACCGCACGAAATCAGACTTCCTGGCATCCATGAGCCATGAACTGAGAACTCCTCTGAACGCGATTTCGGGAATTTCCGAGATGCTGATGGTTGTTGACAGTTTGCGCACTGATCAGGCGAAGCTGATCGAGTATCTTGGGGATATCCGGTTTAGCAGCCAGCATCTGAACAGTCTTGTTGATGACGTGCTTGATCTGGCGAAAATTGAGGCTGGTCATCTTGAACTGGAACCGGAAATCTTCCTGATTGCGCCGGTTGCCGGTGATGTCGTGAAGTCACTGATGGTAACCGCTGAACGGCAATCGACCACTGTGAAGACAGAAATCGGAGATACGGCGCTGGCCGTCTTTGCTGACAAACGGGCTTTTCGTCAGATACTGCTTAACCTGGTCAACAATGCCATCCGTCATGGTGGCAGGAACCTGCTGGTTACATTGTCTGCTCATCTGACCGCAGATGGTGAAAAGGTTCGCTTTACGGTCGAGGATAACGGCCAGGGGATGCCAGAGGAAATGATCAGGGCGATTGGCCAGCCGTTCATCCATTCCCACACACCTTATATCCGGAGTGCCGCAACAGAAGACACTCAGGGAACCGGGCTTGGGTTGTCGATTGTTACGGAACTGCTGAAAGCCAGTGAGGGGGCGCTGGAGGTTAACAGTGAGATCGGCAAAGGGACGACAATCAGCTTTACTCTTCCGGTTACCCCAAAAGTAACGGACCGGCAGACCACCCTGAACTGAAGGTGATCTGCCGGCCCGGAGTTGTGCGGGTTACCCGTCCCAGACGTTCGTTGGAACCGGAAGCCCCTTGTAGTCTTCCATTGTCAGCGGATTGTCAGGGGTGACACCGAGCTGTTCCAGCAGGGACATCAACTGACGGATATGCTGACCGGAATGCCAGGTCGTACGTTCCAGAACATCATGCAGCTTATGCTGACCGTAATAGGTTTTGACGGTTTCCTCACAAGCCTTATCAGGATGTGTTGCCCACCATTCATTGACCTGTGCCTGAATTTGTTCGCCAAACCGGGCAATACTCTCCGGGGTTGTCATATCATCCGGCGGCATGATCACCGTATTCTCGTACTTGAACTCGCCTTCTTCGAAGATATCGAGAAAAGCGCGGGGAATCTGGAAGATATGATGCATCAGCATGCGATAGGAGCGTGGTCGGCCCGGTAGCATGTCTTCGACGTTACCCTGTGGCATTTGCCGGACAAAACGCTGTGCCGAAGTCATGAACAGATTCATGCGGTCCATGAGTTCCTGCGGGTCCAGTTCCGGTCCGGTTTCTTCGTCCAGTTCGAGAAATTCCACAACGTCAGAGATAACTTGCGCAAAGGTGAAGCGATCACCCTTTGAGACAACCGGAATTGAACGGGCTCCCAGTCTCTGGAGCTCGGCCAGGCCGTCTGCATCTTCCCGTATATTAATCGATTCGAACTCAATCCCACGGATCGAGAGAAACTCTTTGAGTCTCATGCAGCTGCTTCAGGCAGGCTGCCAGAAAACCTTGATTTGTTCGCTCATGATGAGCTCCTTTCTGTTCCAGACAGCGCACGATTTAGTTACTGCATTACCGCCCGTCTTGACGCTGAACGACAGTTGCATACCTGCTGTCTGTGATAAACAGGATAGGGTAAAGGTATGGCTAGAGCAACATTTGCTGCGGGTTGCTTCTGGGGCATTGAAGAGACGTTCCGGACCACTCCGGGAGTAACTGCGACCCGTGCAGGATATACCGGTGGCACCAGCAACTCTCCGACCTATGAGGAGGTCTGTACCGGTCGGACCGGGCATGCGGAGGCTGTTGATGTCGAGTATGATCCGGAGCAGGTCAGTTATGAGGAACTGCTGGAAACCTTCTGGAGTGCACATGACCCGACGCAGATGGACCGTCAGGGGCCGGATATCGGCACCCAGTACCGGTCTGCAATTTTTCCTCATGATGAGGCTCAGAGGAGGGCGGCAGAGAAGGCAATCACCGCACTGAATGCCTCCGGACGACTGCGGCGTCCTGTTGCGACGAAAATTGAAACCGCGTCAACATTTTGGGAAGCTGAAGATTATCATCAGCAATATATTGCCAAAAAACGAGGCAGCATTTTTGATTTTCTTGGTTAATTCCGGGGCTTAAGCCTTGAAACCTGTCATGAGATGACAAAATGTCATGCTATGCGGTGAGAACATGACAGGTTCTTGAAATTTTTAGTTCACACGAAAATAAGATTAGTGTAAACCAACGCATTCGAACATCACTGTACGCAACTACTCGGAGGGCCGAATGGCGTCGTCCGCTCGGAACGAATCAAACAAGAAGCCGGTTAACGAAGCACAGATCAAGCCGAAGGCTCGTCGGTGCCTGATGTGCAGCAGCGAATTTCAGTCGCTGCATTACGGCGAACGGATCTGCAAGTCTTGCAAGGAAACCGCCGCATGGCGTGAAGGCGGCTGGGCCGCCTGACGAAGTTCATGCGCGGCCCGCTGGGCCTGCGTTAGACTACCGAAAACCCGCCTTAATCAGGCGGGTTTTCGTTTTTCTGAGGACATCATGTCTGGGCATCACAAAATCGCCGGTATTCCAATTCCCCGATCCAGAACCGGCCGGCGGATAATGGGGGTTGCGCTCTGTGCCGGCGGGGTTGTCGGTTTTCTCCCGATTGTTGGATTCTGGATGTTTCCTCTGGGGGTTGTCGTCCTGTCGAAAGACTCGGCATGGTTGCGACGACAACGACGCCGCATTACTGTCTGGTGGGGTCGTCGGCGTCATCAGGATACAAAGTGAACCACTTCACAGCATGGTCGGCAGATTGCTGTACTGTTCAGCTATGAAACAGACATATTCCTTTCGTTCGGCTGCAACCATGGTTGCTATTTGCGCTCTGGTTTGGTCAGCCCCCTTTTCGGCTACAGCAGCCGAGCAGGCTGGTGTTTCCGCTGCTGTTCGTGGTGACGTGCAATTGACCCGTCTGCCGGAAGTTGTCGGGCGCCAGATAACCAGTGGCGAGCCGATCTTTCTGACCGACCGAATTCTATCAGGCCCTTCGTCAGGGATGCAGATACTGTTGCTTGATGAGACCATCTTCACGATAGGTCCGGGCAGTCAGCTGACAATCGACGAGTTCGTCTATGATCCGGAAACGGGGGCGGGACGTGTCTCCGCCACGGTTGCGCGAGGCGTGTTCCGGTTCGTGACAGGCAAGGTTGCGGCGAACCGACCGGAAGATATGAAGGTGAAGACGCCGTTCGGTACGATCGGTATCCGCGGGACGATTGTTGCAGGCGAAGTCACCGCCAGTGGCGCGGATGTTGTGTTGCTGGGTCCGGGAGTGGAAACCAATACAGCGGAGAGGATCGGCCGGATTGAGGTTTCGAATGAAAAAGGCAGTGTGGTTGTCACCCGGCCAGGTTTTGGGACATCAATAGGAGGGGCGGAGGCGCCGACAGCACCGGTACAGATACCGCCGGAACGTATTTCCGCACTGACAACATCGATCGCCCGACCTGATGCTGCGGGGCTGGCAGATAACCCCGGAAATAACGGCGCATCCCCGGCCAGTCAGGCAGACCGGCAAAACCAGACAACGTCATCAGCCGAAAACAGACAGACAAATCAGGCGGCTCCGGTTCGTCAGCAGGGATCTGCGTCATCCGGTGCCGGATTCAGTGGTCAGTCACAGGCGGCGGGAATTGTCGGTTTGTCGGGGATGCAGGTCGCACAGAAAAAAGTGAGCAGCCAGGCCGCTGCCGGTCAGCAGATTGTTCAGCAGATCCATGTTCAGGACGGAGTGTCTTCGATCAGTGATCTGAATACCATCCAGTCCGGAAAGTTCCATTTCGACCAGACGGTGCCATTGTCATCGGGAGGGACATACCGCTTCATTGCGGAGCTTGATTTCGGTGCGCGTCATGCCGGCGGAGGAAACTCCCGGGTTATTATCAACTCCCTGCATGCTGATATCGGTACTGCCGTTGAGATGCTTTCTGCCCAGTCATTCGATGAATTGCCAAATGGACTGGCCAATTTTGGATCTGATTCCGGCGGCCCGAGCACCGTTGACTGTGCCTCCGGTGCGGGAGCCTGCCAGGTGACCGTAAAAGCGACACTTAGTAATCTCGGTGGAATTGTTGCGAAAAAATTTACACATGAGGTTTCAATTTCCGACACTGTTGGACCAATACAAACGGATAGCGGAAGCGGCACCGCGACGCGCCAGCCAGGGCCGGCCCCCTGATTGCGACTCGCAGGTTTGTTGCGAGTTGCGGCACTTCGGACTATAGCTTTTCGGTAACGGGGAGCCGGTTCGGATGCAGAAACATAAATGATCGAACGTGGATGCCTGAACGCAGCCCTTCAGGTCTGCTTTGCTGCCCTGTTGTCTGCTTTGCTGCTTACGCCGTCGGGTCTGGTGTCTGCTCAGACGGTCAACGACCGGGACATTCCGGATCAGGATGATGAGGAAGAACGGCGGCGGCGCGAAAAGGCGGCAGAAGATGCCCGGAAGCTGCCGGTTGCAGATGATGTTACCTTTCAGGACATTCTGAAAGACCCGGACAATCTCGAACTTAACCTGCGTTATGCAAAAACCCAGATCGCCCGCGGCGAACTGAAAGGCGCTTCCGCCACGCTGGAGCGTATCTTGCTCATCAATCCGGACCAGCCCCAGATCCGGCTGTATTACGCGATTGTTCTGTATCGCCTGGATAACACCGACGAGGCAGAGCGGGAATTGCGGGCGTTGCAGGCAATGGAATTGCCATCGGAAGTTGCCGCTGAAGTTGACGGGTTTCTGTCGGAGATTGCGTTGCGCCGACAGCGGTTGCGGTTTGTGCTGGGCGTGACATTCGGCGGGTATTTTGATGACAACAAGACCGCAGGCAGCAAGACCGGACAGCAACTGGTTGTGGGGGCTCTGGGTGATCTTGCAGAAGCGGATAAAGATCACGATGACTTTGGCCTGCTCGGTGTTGCGTCAATCAGCATGCGCTATGATCTCGGGCTTCAGGACAAGCATCAGATCATCGGATCAGCCAGCCACTACATTTCGGAACAGGCAACGCAGGAAACCTTTAACACCCAGTCACTTTCCGCAGAAGGCGGACTGGAGCTGAATTTCCCCCGATTTACCTTCACGCCGACAGCCTTCACGCAATCGACCTTTCTGTCGCGTGAACGATATTTCAGAGGATGGGGGGTGGCCGGGGCATTGTCGGTGCCGATTGACGGCGATCTGACGCTTAATGTCGATGGACGCTACACCAACGAAAAATTCAACGGCATCTCGGAAAGCAGTTCCGCCGTGCTGCGTAGTGGTCACAGTCACGATTATGAAATCGGGCTGGATTACGTGATCAATCCGTCGAACAGGTTATCCCTGTCCTATCATCAGAAGTTCAAACGCGCCCGCCGTGTTTTCTATCAGTATGTCTCTGGCGAGGCGGAACTTGCCCATACGCTGCTTCTGGGGGGCGGGCATTATGTGCTGAACTCACTCTCCTTCGAAAAGCGGCTCTATTCAGGCCCGGATGAAGCGGTCAGTGCCGAACGCCGGAAGGATCAGGTGACACGATACCGTCTGACTTACGGGATGCCGGTTTCCACGATGATCGGTGACTATATCTTCCCGGATATCCCGTCATCACGGCTGACAAGAACAGCGTTTGGCGGATGGGTGCTTAATCTTACCGGTGAAGCTTATAGCCAGAAATCAAATCTGGTGACCTATGACTACCGTAACTGGCGCGGACAGGCATTGTTATCAAAGCGGTTTGAATTCTAGCCATTTATTTCGCATCAAAGACGACGCGAATACCCTGTTCGCCGCGGGCAAGGCGATCCCGGTGAAATTTTGCGAGGCTGTCTTCCGGCCAGATTTGCAGCAATTCCCGAAAGGCGTTCAGTGCTCCGGGGTCGAGCTGTTCCATCAGTTCGTAGGCATGCCGGTAGGCGGCGATATGCTCTGACCTGTCCAGTTTCTCCGTCAGCGGCTCGAAACAGCTCTCAGCCTCAGAGCGTCCTTTCAACACGAGGTCTCCGACGGGGCGACCGGTAAAGTCAGCCATCTGAGATGTGGTGTTGCCAGCGATGCAGATTCGTGTGCCAAGCTGTTTGTTGACGCTTTCCATACGGGCCGCCGTGTTGATGGCATCACCATGCGCGGAATAGTCAAAAATCGCATCACCGCCCATATTGCCGATAATGACACTGCCTGTATTCACGCCAATCCGGGTGATGCCGATGGGGACGCCAATCGCATTCTTGTCACGTCGAAACGTTTCTGAAAATGCGTCGATGTCGAGCGCACAGCGGATGGCGCGGGCGGCATGGTCCGGCTGGTCAGTCGGGGCATTCCAGTAAAAGGTCGTCGCATCCCCGACGATTTTGTCCAGTGTCCCCTGATGATCGAAGCCGATCCTTGTCACGCCGTTCAGATATTCGTTCAGCAAGGGAATGAGCTTTTCAGGGGAGGTGCTTTCCACCAGCGGGGTGAAGCCTGCGAGGTCGGTGAACAGAAAGGTCATTTCACGACGCTCGCCACCAAGTTTCAACTGATCGGGATTGCTGACCAGCTGCTCGACGATACTGGGGGAGATATAGCTGGCAAAGGCTGTCTTGATCCATTGCCGGTCCCGTTCAGCCTGAATATGCCGCAGGATCGAGAACGTCAGATAGGTGAGCAGCAGACCCAGCGACGGCAGGACCGGGTCGAACAACAGCCCCTGTGTGGAAAAGGCCCAGAAGGCACCGCCGGCGGCGGTGCCGATGGCAAGCAGGGCAGCGATCGCCGAGGGCAGGGCAGCAAATCGCAGCATGAAAACAATAAGACAGATCGACAGCAACAGCATGCCCAGCGTTTCCGCGCCTGGCGACCAGTCCGGACGGGACAGAAATTGTTGCCCGGCCAGTTCAGCGGCTTCCGGCTGATGGGTAATGATCTGACGGGTGATGATCTGTTCGAGGGCCTGTGCATGCAGTTCAACGCCAGCGACCGGCTGGCCGAGCGGGCTGAAACGAATATCGAGCAGGCCCGAGGCCGAGGTGCCGACCAGAACGATATGGCCATCGATCAGCTCCGGAGAGACTGAATTGTCGAGGACGGTCGATGCCGGGACATATCGGGACGAATGGTGGGGCGCCATATAAAGCCGCATGGCACCGTTTGCATCGGTCGGGATGACGACATCGGCGATACGAACGCTGGCGATGGCAGTTGAACCGCCGGCACCATACTCCTGGCTGGCACCGGTACTTTTGATGATATAGCTGTCGGCATTCTGTGCCACCCGCAATGCCTCGGCGACAATAGACGGGTAAATCTCTTCACCCATTGTCACGAACAGGGGCGCGCGCCGGACAATGCCATCAGTGTCGGGGATGAAATTGAAGTTTCCGACACCGGATGCTGCCTCTTCCAGTATCGGAAGATTGGCGACGACCGTGCTGTAGGAAGGCAGGCTTTCACGCGGGTTGTCCCCGCCGAAGGCGATGCCGGATTTTTTTGCCGGAGGACGGGTTGTCTTGCCGCTGTCTCCGAACGCAACTCCCATCACCGCTGGTGAATTGGCAATGGCTTCGGCAAACAACAGATCATGGTCGGGCAGTTCACCCAGCAGGCGTTGTGCTTCAGACCCTGCATTCCAGTAGGACAGAGCGGAGGCGGGGGAGGTTCGGTCCGGTTCGGCGAAGACCACGTCGAAAACGATCGCGGTGGCACCGAGGCCAGTCAGTTGTTGCACCAGACTGGCCAGTATCGTGCGTGGCCAGGGCCACTGGCCGATTTTTGTCAGGCTGTCATTATCGACATCAACAATGCGAACCGGTACGTCCAGTGCGGTTCGGGGTTTCCATTGCTGAAAGCTGTCGAACACAAGATTGCGCACGGTCGTCAGGGGGCCAAGGTTGGCCTGCATGGCAAGGGCCAGCGCAAGTACCAGCATTCCTGACAGCACAGGTGCGAGCAGTTTTCCCGGCTTTATCGACATTCAGCCTCCCGTTCCGATATCGCAGTTGAACACGGATTCAATAAATTCAGGCAACGGTTTTTGCCCGGCGAGAATGGGGGTATCATTCGCAAAACGATAAACAAACCTCCGGGAGAGATCATGGCCTGTTGTCATCACTATATCGAAACCGCCAGCGGCGATGCCGGTTTTACCATTGATATGTCGCGGATTACCTTTGGCCGTGGCGTGATGTCCGAGCTTGGAGACCGTGCCAAAGCACTCGGCATGACCCGCATCGGACTGTTCACAGACCCCAGGCTGAAGGCACTGGAGCCGGTAACACGTGCACTGGAGTCGATCCGGAAAGCCGGACTGGATGTCGATGTCTATGACGAAATTCTTGTGGAACCGGATTCGGTTTCCGTCATGAAGGCGGCGAAATGGGTTGAGGAAGGCAATTTCGATGGCTTTGTCTCCGTTGGCGGCGGTTCTGTCATGGATACGGCAAAAGCGGCGATTGCCTATGGTGTGTATCCCGTTGATTTCATGACCTATGTCATCAAGCCGCTGGGTGGCGGTGCGACATTGCCCGGCCCCTTGCCGCCGCATATTGCCTGCCCGACGACAGCCGGTACCGGATCAGAGACGACACCAATCTCTGTTGTTTATGTACAGGGGCTCGACTTCAAACTGCCGGTCGTGCACCGCCAGATGCTGCCGACCGAGGCGATTGTCGACCCGACCTGTACCTACAGCCTGCCGACGACTGTCATCGCCTGCAGTGCCTTTGACCTGATCAGTCATGCGCTGGAAGCTTTTACGGCACGACCACATACGGTACGCCCGGCACCTGATCGTCCAACACTTCGACCGACGACGCAGGGGGCCAATCTGTTCAGCGATATTATCGGACGGGAAGCCCTGAAGCTTGCGGGTGAATATGCGGTTCGTGCTGTGGCAGACGCCCGTGACATCGAAGCCCGCGACAATATCAGCTGGGCGGCGACCCTTGCCGGGATTGCCTTCGCCAATACCGGCACCCATGCACCACATGCAATGTCTTACCCGGTTTCGGCACTGAACTGCGAGTATCATGCCTCCGGATATGCCGATACCCACAAGATCGTGCCGCACGGCATGGCAGTCATCATCAACGCACCGTCGGTGTTCCGGTTCACCGCTGACGCCTGTCCGGAACGGCATCTGTCAGCCGCAGAATGGCTGGGTGCTGATATTCGTGGTGCGGGCTGCGAAGACGCCGGCGAAGTGATCGCCAAGCGCCTGATCTGGATGATGCAGCAGACGGGCATGCCGAATGGTATTGGCGGTGTCGGCATGACACGCGAGCGGGCACCCGAACTGGCGAAAATGTGCCTGCATCAGCCGGCGATCAACAACTCGCCGAAGCCGATTGATCTGGAGTCCCTGACCGGGCTGTATTCCAACGCGGTCTCTTACTGGTAAGCGTCAGACACTTCTGAGTGCCGGGTAGGGAATGGGCTCTTCATTGCCTGTGCGGGATGTCTGAAGTGGCTTGCGCCACCAGCCGACATCCCGCCAGCCGCCCATTTTGAAGCCGACTTCCCTGTAGATTCCAACCGGCTCGAATCCCAGTGATTCATGCAGGCCAACACTTCCGGCATTGGGCAGGGTAATCCCAGCGAAGGCTGCGTGATAATTCTGCCCGGCCAGGATTGCGAACAGGCGTTGATACAGTTCTGATGCAATGCCGCGCCTGTGGAAATCGGGATGCATATAGACCGTGACATCGACAGACCAGCGATAGGCCGCCCGTGTACGATGCTGGCTGGCATAGGCATAACCGGTAATGATGTCGCCACTGGCCGCTACCAGCCAGGGATAGGTTTTCAGGGTTTCAGTGATCCGTCGCGCGATCTCGGTATCTGCTGGCGGCGATGTCTCGAACGAGATCACGGTATCCCGGACAACCGGGGCATAGATCGCAGCGATCTGTGCTGCATCTTCCGGCGTTGCATCACGAATGACTGGCGTCATTTTCAGTTCTCCGATACGTCGACACCATATTCACGACCGGCATTGATGAGCCATTCGGCGAAGAAAGCGGCATAACTTCGTGAGACATACAGGTCAAACTGGTCAGTTTCGCAGCAATCTATCAGGACAGCGGCATGTGCGATGGATGTCTGGGCAGACTGGTCGGGGGTGAAACGGTCGGGATGGAAATCCAGACCGCATCCTTTTGAGAGCACATCCCGGACATTCGGTCCGGAAATGTTCATTACGGCACGGGCATGACTGAGACCGGTGACGGCCACCGGTTTGTCAGCCAGCAAATCTGTAAGCTGACGGCTGAGGTCAGAGGGGCCATTCTGGTCTGCGACGAACAGCCATCTGCAGGGGCCACTCCAGATGGCGGCAAGCCCGGGTTCCCGGCTCGTCATATTTGCATCCAGTGGGGGGGCGATCTGCATCCCCACAGCAATGGATTTTGCCAGATCATTTAGCTGTCTCGGCTGGCCTGCGACCTGGACAATCTGCAACCCCGACCGCGGAGTGACGATCAGTCCGGGCTGTCCGTCTGGACGACCTGTCCGGCCGGAAGGCAGATGACCGGTAAAAGGAGACAGGCGGGATGACGCAGTATCAGACATCAAGACGCGATCCTTCCGGGTCAATGAAGTCGGGATGAACAACACGAACCCTGACAACTTTCTTCTGTAGCGGGGACATCGAATAAAGAATCTGACCTTCCCGCACCATGCCCCCCTGAATCAAAGCAAGTGCTATGGGATGGCCCAGATTTGGGCTGTGGCAACTTGATGAGACCCAGCCAATTGTCGGAACGGGTACCGGCAGGTTTGGGTTTTCAACCAGATGGCTGCCGCCGGAGACCGGTGTTTTTCCGTCAACCGGCACCAGACCGACCAGCTTTTCCCTGTCAGGGCGCTGCAGGGCAGGGCGTTGCAGCATATGGCGTCCGATGAAGTCTTTCTTTGAGGACACCATGCGCCCCATGCCCAGATCATCAGGGGTGGTTCGGCCATCCAGTTCGGCACCGGCGACATGGCCTTTCTCAATTCGTAAATTGGCAAGGGCCTCGGTGCCGTAAGCAATGATGTTATGCGGTTCACCAGCGGCCATCAGGGCTTCCCAGACGGTTACGCCGTGATCTGCCTCGCAGAGGATTTCATAGGCCAGTTCGCCGGAAAAACTGATGCGGAATATACGAACGGCAATACCGGCGATATGGGCTTCCCGGACCCCGAGATAGGGGAAGCTGTCATTATCCATGGCGATGTCAGCTGCCACTTCCAGCACCTTGCGGGAGAGGGGGCCGGCAAGGGCCATTCCGGCAAACTGATCGGTGACAGATGTGACCTGTACATCAAGCTCTGGCCAGACGGCCTGCAGATGAAACTCAAGATGCTGCATCACCGCAACTGCGTTGGCCGTGGTCGTGGTCATCAGATACCGGTTTTCACCGAGGCGGGATGTCGTGCCATCATCGAAGACGAAACCGTCCTCACGCAGCATCAGCCCGTATCGGGCTTTCCCCACCGGCAATGTTTTCCAGCCGTTCACATAAACACGGTTGAGCAATTCCGCAGCATCCGGTCCCTGAATATCAATCTTGCCCAGCGTCGATACATCATTGAGGCCGACTTTCTGGCGGACATGGCGGGTCTCCCGCTGATGCGCCTGCCGTGTGGTCTCTCCTGCTTGCGGATACCATCTTGGCCGCATCCACAGGCCAACCTCCACCATGTCGCCGCCATTACTGATATGCCAGTCATGCAGCGGGGTGCGGCGGACGGGCATGAAATGCAGACCAGTCTCCTCTCCGGCAAAGGCACCGAAGGCAACGGGAGTCACTGGCGGCCGAAAGGTTGTCGTGCCGACATCCGGTATGTCCAGCCCGCGTGCCGCGGCCATGATGGCGAGACCATTGACGTTTGATGTCTTGCCCTGATCCGTTCCCATGCCAAGGGTGGTGTAGCGTTTGAGATGTTCGACCGAGATAAAACCTTCCCGGTGGGCAAGACGGATATCATCTGCCGTCACATCATCCTGATGATCGACGAAGGCTTTGGAGCGACTGTGCGTGGCCCGTGGAACCTCCCAAAGCGGCATCAGCGGGTTGGCTGGTCGTGATGGTGCATCGGGAAGACTGACGGCGACGGCTACCTGACCCAGGTCTTCAAGTGCATCACGGGCCGCCCCGGCGCCAGAAGACAGGCAGTCACGCAGATCAAACAGCCCCGCCGCCGCCCCAACAGAGGTTTCCTGCTGTTTCGAACTGTCCGGAACGAACGTGGTCAGTGCGGAATCATACCGCATACGGCCCCCGGACTGGCTGGCCAGGTGAACATTCGGTGTCCAGCCTCCGCTGATAGCCAGCAGATCACAACTCAAGCGTTCTGCCTTGCCAGCCAGGCTGCCGTCATCGCGGATATTCTGAACATCGACATGGCTCAGTGCGCGGGCGCCACCGGTCTCAACAATAACGCTGTTGCGGTATATCGGGGCCAGTCCGGCCTGTGCCAGAGCTGCCTCGCCGGGGGCATTGCGCGGATCAATGATTGCAACGACCGTCACGCCCGCCCGCCGCAGATCCTCTGCCGTGCGATAACCATCGTCATTGTTGGTGAAGATAACGGCGCGTTTTGCGGGCTGAATGGCGAAGCGGTTGATGTAGGTGCGAACCGCAGATCCGAGCATGATGCCGGGCCTGTCATTACCGGGGAAGACCAGCGGGCGTTCAGTTGCACCGGTCGCCAGAATCACCTTTCTCGCACGAACGGTCCAGAGCCGCTGTCGTGGCATCCATTCGGGCGGAACGGGTAGGTGGTCAGCCACCTGCTCGATCAGGCCCAGTGTGTTATGATCGTAATATCCGAAGGCGGATGTGCGGGTCAGAATACGAACATCCGGTGATGCCGCGAGCCGGGAAGCGGCAACCCCAACCCAGTTCAGCGCCGGCTCATTATCCAGATAATCTTGCTCCCGGCGAAGTGCACCGCCCAGCGCATTGCCCTCATCACAGATGATAACCCGTGCGCCAGATTCAGCTGCGGTCAGGGCTGCGGCCAGACCAGCCGGACCTGCACCGACGACCAGAAGGTCGCAATGGGCATGCATCTTCTCATAGCGATCCGGATCGGCCTCACGGGTGGCGATGCCCATTCCGGCAGCACGGCGGATGATCTTCTCATAAACACCGGTCCACCAGCTACGTGGCCACATGAAGGTTTTGTAGTAAAAGCCGGAAGGGATGAAGGGGGCGATCAGTCCGTTGAGCCCCTGAATGTCGAGGGCCAGCGAGGGCCAGCGATTCTGGCTGGTTGCTGTCAGGCCGTCGAACAGTTCGACCATAGTGGCGCGGGTGTTCGGTTCCTGGCGGTTACCGTCGCGTAACTGCACCAGTGCATTCGGCTCTTCCGATCCCGCTGAGAAAATACCTCTGGGACGATGATATTTGAAGCTGCGTCCAACCAGCCCCGTGCCGTTCGCCAGCAGGGCAGAGGCCAGCGTGTCACCGGGATGCCCCGTCAGTCGCTTGCCGTCGAAGGTGAAATGTAAAAGCCGTGACTGATCGACTTCACTCTCCAGTGGCAGACGCCGGGGCTGGGTGACGCCGGAACTGACCCGGCGAACGGCTGCCTCCGTCATGATTGTTTCCCCGGAACAGGTGACCCGCTGGCCAGATGTCCATGCCTTACATCACTGGTTGCTGTGGCAGTATCCAGAATTTCATGGGTCATGGTGTCGCGCAGGACCTTGAACCAGACACGGCAGGCGGCACTGTGCTGCCAGTATTCCCAGTAGGCACCGCGTGGATTTTCCCGGTTGTACAGATAGTCCATCCAGACTTCCGCTGAGGTTTCATCCTGACCGGGGCGGGTGACAGTCGCTTCCGCACGAAAGGAAAATTCGGTGAAATCGCGTTCGCCACAATGCGGGCATGTCAGACGGATCATTTCCCTGTTCTCCTAATGCGCATTAGGCGTCGGACCAGCACCGCGCTCATCAATAACTGCACCGGATGAGAAGCGTTCCAGCGTCATGTCCTCGTTGAACGGGTGAGGGGCGTCGTTGGCAATTGTATGGGCGAACACATGCCCTGAACCCGGTGTCGCCTTGAACCCGCCATAGCACCAGCCGCAGTTCAGGTAGAAGCCCTTGATGGGTGTCTTTCCGATGATCGGACTGCCATCCATCGACATGTCCATGACGCCACCCCAGTGCCGCAGCATCCGGATCCGGCTCAGAGCTGGATACATGGCGACCCCGCAGGCCATGACATGTTCAATTGTCGGCAAATTGCCACGCTGGGCATAGCTGTTATAGCCATCCAGATCGCCACCCAGAACCAGCCCGCCCTTGTCGGACTGGCTGATATAGAAATGGCCGACGCCGAAGGTCACGACGGTGTCGATAAAGGGTTTCAGCGGTTCGCTGACGATGGCCTGAAGCAGGTGGCTCTCGATGGGAACACGCATGCCCACCATTTCGGTAATCCGGCCGGTGTTCCCCGCAACAGCAACCCCGATCTTCGGTGCCCGAATGGTCCCCCGGCTGGTTTCCACACCCGTTACCTTATCGCCATCGCGCAGGATACCGGTAACCTCGCAGTTCTGGATGATATCGACCCCCCGCATGTCGGCGCCCCGGGCAAGCCCCCAGGCCACCGCATCATGACGCGCGGTGCCGCCCCGGCGCTGCAGCAATCCGCCATAGATCGGAAACCGGGCATTGCTGGAATAGTTGAGGTCCGGGACAAATTTCTGCACCTCATCGCGGCTCAGCAGTTCGGAATCAATTCCGTTCAGCAGCATCGCATTGCCGCGCCGGCTGTAGCTTTCCATCTGGGAACTGGAATGCGCGATGTTGAGAACGCCACGCTGGCTGAACATCACGTTGTAATTGAGATCCTGGCTGAGACCCTCCCATAATTTCAGGGAATGTTCATAGAAATGTCCGTTCGCATTCAGCATGTAATTTGATCGGACGATGGTGGTGTTCCTGCCGGTGTTTCCACCACCGAGCCAGCCTTTCTCAAGCACCGCAACATTGGTGATGCCATGATTGCGGGCCAGGTAGTAGGCAGTTGCAAGGCCATGGCCGCCGCCGCCGATGATAATTACATCATAGGCAGGTTTCGGTTCGGGATCGCGCCAGGCCCGGTCCCAGTCTTCCTGTTTTGTCAGGGCGTTACGGAATACCGACCAGGCGGAATATCGTGTCATGGATGCAGGGGTCCCGGACGTCTGAAGTGATGCTGAATATCAGCATGCGAGGATTGCTTTGTCACATGCCGATCTCAGAAATATTGCCCGACAGTAAAACCGTATGTCGACCGGCTGACGTTTCCTTGTCAGTTGGCGACGGGAGGCCCTGTTTCAGTCGAGAACCCGACCTCCCGACCATAATTTGCGGAAAACCAGAGTAAGAACGATGCCGAAGCCGGAAGCCACGGCCATCGCAATGAATGCCTGCCCCTGGAAACGGTCGTACATCAGGCCGGAGACCATCATCAGGCTGCCAAAGACAACCCCCATCGCGAGAGAGTCGTAGAGGCTTTGGGCTGTTGCTGACATCCGGTCGGGAATCGCAGCAGACATGAACCGGATCATGCCGAGATGCGTCGCCCCGAATGTAAAGGCATGCAATAGCTGGACAGCGGCCAGTGCACCGAGATCAGTTGTCGTGCCTATGGTGGTCCACCGGATGACCCCGGCCAGGCCCGCGATCAGCAGCATGGTCGACGGGCTGAGGCGCGTCAGATACTTCCCGGCGACAGCGAACAGCAGCACCTCGGCTATGACGCCTTCGGCCCAGAGCAGACCAATGATCTGATCATCAATGCCTGCCTTGCGCCAATGCAGGGTGGCAAAACCGTAGAGGACGGCATGGGTGGATTGCAGCGTTGCAGAGGCTGCAACAAATGCCAGAAATGCCGGTCGCCGGATCAGTTCCCCTATTGCTGCAAAGGATCGCGTTGCCGGAGTTGTGCGGATGCTGGGGAGCAGAAAGCCAATGATACAGAGCAGTACACCACCAGCCATGATGCTGTAGAGAATGCCGTCCGGCCCGGCCGACGCCAGAATGGACCCGCCGGCAAAAGAGGCCAGAATAAAGGTGATCGAGCCCCACAGGCGGACCCGGCCATAATCCAGCGCGGTCTGACGTTGCGCCAGTATGGTCAGGCTGTCGGTCAGCGGCATGGCAGCGTTCATCAGTGACCCGATGAAGCCATACAGCAGCAATATCTGAAAATAGCCGTCCGTAACGGACAACAGGCCATAACCGCAGGTGACTGTGATAGAGAGAATAATCAGTGGTGTGCGCCGGCGCCCGGTACGGTCAGCCCATAAGGCGATTGTCGGGGCGATGAAGATGCGGGTCCAGAAGGCGGCCGCCGCGACCAGCCCGATTTCGGCTGCTCCAAGCCCGCGGCTTTCCAGCCAGACCGGCCAGTAGGGCAGGTTTGTGCCGATCAGCCAGAAGAAGGCACCATAGAACAGTGATAAACGAAGGGCGGGGGAGGCAGAGCTCATATCTGCGGCATACGCCGGACCGTCAGCTTCGGCAAGCTGTGATGTCAGCCAGCATCGGTTCTGCGATTCAGGAAAAACACCCGCCCCGGAAAGTCTCCGGAGCGGGTGAGACCGGCTTAGTTTTCGGTAATACGGTCATCCTTGTACGGCTTGTAGTCGCCGGATTTCGCCACATAATCGGCAACGACATCAGCCAGGTCCGGACCGAAGTCGTAAGGATCAATCGCGTTTTCGGCAAAGGCGACATAGCCGTCACCGCCACCACGAATATAGTTGTTGGAGACAACGCTGTAGGTCGCTTCCGGATCAATGGCGCTCCAGGCACCGTCCTTCATGACCAGAACTTCCTTCACACGACCCTGATTTGCGGGGACGCTGCGGGTCCAGGTGAATTTGAGACCGGCGACCTGCGGGAACCGGCCTTTGCCTTCTTCTACCTGACTGACAGCAGCTTCGAGGGCCGCGACAATGTCCTTACCCTTGAGACGGAATGTCGACAGGGTGTTCTGGAAGGGCAGCACCGTGAGGACTTCGCCCATTGTCACTTCACCGGCATCAATGGAGGAGCGAATGCCGCCGCCGTTGGTGATGGCAATGGTAACGCCCTGTGATCTGGTCCGTTCGAGAATGGCATCAGCAATCAGAACGCCCATTTCACAAACCCCGGCGCGACAGGACTTCCGGTCACCGTCAATGGGGGCTGCTGAGCTGCCGATAACCTTGTTGCGGATTTCATCAAGCGGTTTGGCCAGCTCGGCAATCCGGGACTTCAGGCTGGAGTCTTCGGCAATCTTGCCATCAACCACAACCGGCTCACCGGCAGCACTGGTGATTTCACCGGCATCGTTGAAGCTGACATTCAGCATGCCGAGATATTTGCCGAACGCATAGGCCTGAACGATGGCTACCTTGCCGCCGTCAGGTCCGTTACGCCATGTCGGATAGGGGCCATCTGCCTTGTCGGAGGCGTTCGACAGGAAAGTGTTGCTGTGGCCGCCGACGATGACGTCGACACCGGAAACCTTGGAGGCGATCCACAGGTCAATGGTATAGCCGGAATGCGAGAGCAGGATGATCTTGTTCACCCCGGCAGCCTTCATGGCATCCACTTCGCGCTGAACGGCAGGTACGGGATCGCCGAATTTTACATTCGGTCCGGGTGAGGCGAGTTCGCCTGTATCTTCTGGTGTGACACCGATCAGGCCGATTTTCTGGCCGTTCTTCTCAACGATCTTTGCCGGCATCAGAACTCCGGCGAGCGTCGGCTCCTGCGTAATGTCGGCATTTGCCATAAGAACCGGAAATTTCACCGCATCCATAAATCCGCGCAGCACTTCCGGGCCGTCATCGAATTCGTGGTTGCCGACAGTCATCGCGTCATAACCGAGGGCATTCATCATCTCGGCTGCGACCTTGCCTTTATAGTAGGTATAGAAAAGCGAGCCCTGAAACTGGTCACCACCGTCAACCAGCAGGCTGTTTGGTGAAGCGGCACGGGCGGCGCGGATGGCATTTACGAGACGGGCATATCCGCCAAAACACTTTCCGGCGTCATTGTCTTCTGCCTTGCAGCCAGAATCATACTTGTTGATCGGCTCAACCCGGCTGTGAAAATCGTTGGTATGCAGGATGGTAATGGAATAGTCGGCCAGCGCACTGCCTGCTGTCAGGGCGCAGGCGGCTGCTGTTGCAAGAAAGACCCCGGTTTTCATGGTTTTACATCCCAGTTTGTCGGTTGCGAACGGTGATATCGAAATATCGGGTTATAGCTCCGGATAGTTTGAACCTGACGGGAAGATCCCGCAACAAAACAGTCGCCCGCACAAACCTGTGACGTGGCGGAAAAGCGGTTTATGCCACGGCTGGAGATGAGTAGCCTGTCCTTCGGGATTGTCAGACGCAGGACAACCGATAAACTCAAATCCCTTGAGGGGACAATTTAACCAGGGACAGACATCATGATACGCCTGATCAGCGTTGCGGCCGCAGCCGCATTCCTTTCGATTTCGACTGCACAGGCGGCGGACATTCAGCCTGCTGTCGTTTTCGATATGGGTGGAAAGTTCGACAAATCCTTCAATGAAGGTGTCTTCAACGGTGTTGAGAAGTTCGCCAAGGAGACAGGTATCAAGTACCGGGAATTCGAGGTCACGAATCCGTCGCAGCGCGAACAGGCGATTCGCCGTATGGCCCAACGCGGTTCCGATATCGTACTTGGTGTCGGTTTTGCTCAGGCGTCCGCAATTGAAAAGGTCGCAAAGGAATTTCCGGAAGTGAAATTCGCGATCATCGATGCCGTGGTCGAGCTGCCCAATGTTCAGTCCATTGTCTTCAAGGAACATGAAGGCTCGTTCCTTGTCGGTATTCTCGCGGCAATGGCTTCAAAAACCGGCAAGGTTGGTTTTGTCGGCGGCATGGATATTCCGCTGATCCGGAAATTCGCCTGTGGTTATGCGCAAGGCGCAAAACATGCGAAGGCTGATGCGGAAGTCTTTGAAAACATGACCGGTTCCACTCCCGCCGCCTGGAACAACCCGACCAAGGGTGCCGAGCTTGCCAAAAGCCAGTTCGACCGCGGGGCTGACGTTGTCTATGCCGCAGCCGGCAGCACCGGGATTGGTGTTCTGCAGGCCGCCAAGGATAACGGCAAATTCGCAATCGGCGTTGATTCCAACCAGAACCATCTGCAGCCGGGCACCATGCTGACCTCCATGCTGAAGCGGGTTGATGTGGCCGCCTATGAAACCTTCAAGTCTGCGATGGATGGCACGTTTGAGCCGGGCATCAAGGTTCTCGGTCTTGCCGATAACGGTGTGGGCTGGGCGCTTGATGAACATAACGAGAAGCTGATCTCGGCTGACATGAAGGCCGCGGTAGAAAAAGCATCAGCGGCCATTATCGCCGGCGATCTGAAGGTCCATGACTATATGGCTGACAACAAGTGCAGCATGTAGGGCGTTAACGTCCGGCTGCCGTTATGGCTTCGACGATATCACCTGATCCGGACGGGGGCGGGGCCTTGGCTCCGCCCCCGGCAATTGAGTTGCGCGGGATCGATAAACGGTTCGGCGCGGTCCATGCCAACCGGGCTGTTGATCTGGTTGTCCCGAAGGGCACCATCCATGGCATCGTTGGTGAAAACGGAGCCGGTAAATCGACACTGATGTCGATCCTCTACGGCTTCTACGAAGCTGATGCGGGCGATATCTATATCAATGGAAACAAGACCCGCATCCGGTCGTCGTCTCAGGCAATCGCCGCGGGCATTGGCATGGTTCATCAGCATTTCATGCTGGTTGATACCTTCACCGCCATCGAAAACGTGATGCTGGGCAGCGAAGGCGGCCACACCCTGGCAAAGGGTGTTGCGCGGTGTCGAACTGAACTGGAGAGGCTGGCGGCGGATTACGGTCTGACAACGCCGCTCGACACCCCAGTTTCAGAACTGACGGTCGGACAGCAACAGCGGATTGAAATCCTCAAGGCGCTCTATCGTGGTGCAGAAATCCTCATCCTTGATGAGCCAACCGGTGTTCTGACCCCGCAGGAAACCGACCAGTTGTTCGGTATCTTCTCGGCGCTTCGTGAACAGGGTGTGACGGTTGTCCTGATCACCCACAAGCTGCGGGAAATTCTGTCTGTCACCGATAATGTTTCGGTCATGCGACAGGGCGCAATGGTCGCCCATCGTGTAACTGCTGAGACGGACCGCGAAGAGCTTGCGGAACTGATGGTCGGTCGCAAGGTGGTCATGCGGGTGCCGAAAGGTGATGCGAAACCGGGCGAAGTCCGTTTGCTGGTCGACAGCCTGACGGCCTATGACCCGGATGGCGTAAAGCGGATTGATAATCTCAGCCTTGAAGTAAGGTCTGGCGAAATTGTCGGCATTGCCGGGGTCTCCGGAAACGGACAGAGCGAATTGCTGGAAGTGCTGGCGGGCATCCGGGAGTTCCGGAAAGGCCGGATATCTGTCAACGGACATGACATATTTCCGAAGACGGAGAGGACAGCAGCCAGCCTGCGCGAAATGGGCCTCGCCCATGTGCCGGAAGACCGGATTCGCATGGGACTGGTCACCCCCTTTGCCGCCAGTGAGTCCTCGATTCTGGGCTATCACCGTGATGACCGCTACAACAGCACGATACTGATGAATTCCGATCATGTGCTGGAGGATTGCGCCGAAAATATGGAGGGGTATGACGTCCGGCCCCGCGACCCCCGCCTGAAATCGGGCAATTTTTCCGGCGGTAATCAGCAAAAACTGGTTCTGGCGCGGGAGATGATACGCCAGCCGGATGTCCTGCTGGTTGGCCAGCCGACCCGGGGGGTGGATATCGGTGCCATCGAGTTCATTCACAAAAACCTGGTGGCACAGCGCGACCGGGGTGCTGCCATTCTGCTGGTTTCCGTCGAACTGGAGGAAATCATGGCTCTGGCAGACAGAATTCTGGTGATGTTTGAAGGCCGCATCGTCGGGCGGGTCGATGGTGCGAAGGCGAATGAACGTCATCTCGGTCTGATGATGGCCAATGCCAACCCGATTTTGCCGGGGGCCTGACCGATGGCTGTTTCCTCAGACACGCTGCCACGCTGGGTTGATATCGTCGCCATCCCGCTGATCAATCTGACACTTGCCTTCCTTGCTGCCGGCCTGATCGTACTTGCGGTCGGGGAAAGCCCGGTTGAGGTTTTGCTGGTGCTGATCAATGGCGCTTTCGGCTTTGAAGAGGCGATTGGCTATACGCTGTATTACGCGACCAATTTCATCTTCACCGGACTTGCGGTTTCCGTCGCCTTTCATGCCGGGCTGTTCAATATCGGCGGGGAGGGGCAGGCCTATATCGGGGGCCTGGGTGTCGGCCTTGTCTGTCTGTGGCTCGATCCGTATCTGCCGGGGTTCGTGCTGATTCCGCTGGCCGTGCTGGGGGCTGCGGCTTTCGGCGGGTTCTGGGCCTTTGTGCCGGGCTGGTTGCAGGCCTATCGCGGCAGCCATGTTGTCATCACGACCATCATGTTCAATTTCATCGCGGCGTCGCTGATGGTTTACCTGATGGTGAACGTCTTCATCAAACCCGGCCAGATGTCGCCGGAAAGCCGTGAATTCGCAGAGGCTGCATGGTTGCCGTTCGCCCATGAAATCGCGGGCTGGGCAGGCATCGAGATTACCCCTTCGCCACTGAACCTGTCGCTTGTCGGCGCATTGATCTGCTGTGTTGCTGTCTGGCTGTTCATCTGGAAGACCCGCTGGGGTTATGAAATCCGGACCGTCGGCTTTAACGAGGCCGCGGCGGTCTATGCCGGTATTGAACCGAAGAAGGTGATCGTGCTGGCGATGTGTATCTCCGGCGGTCTGGCCGGATTTGTCGGGGTCAATGAACTGATGGGTGTGCAGCACCGCCTGATGCTCGATTTCACGGCGGGTTACGGATTTACCGGTATTGCCGTGGCGCTGATGGGCCGGAACCATCCTTTCGGCATCGTGCTGGCCAGCCTGCTGTTTGGGGCCCTGTATCAGGGCGGGGCGGAACTGGCCTTTGAAATTCCGGGTATGACCCGTGACATGGTGGTGGTCATTCAGGGGCTGGTCATCCTGTTTTCCGGGGCTCTGGCCCTGATGGTACGCCCCCCGCTGGAGCGGCTTTTCCGCAAACGCATGCTGGCGATTGCCGCTGCCCGTGCGGTGGAGGGCTAGGCCGCCATGGAACTCTGGCTGACCATATTACTGACCTTTGATGCGACCCTGCGGGTTGCCGCGCCACTGATGCTGGCTGCGATGGCCGGGCTGTTTTCGGAGCGCTCCGGCGTTATTGATATCGGGCTGGAGGGGAAAATGCTGGGGGCGGCTTTTGCCGCGGCGGCGGCGGCCTCCTATACCGGATCGCCCTGGGCCGGGCTTGGCTGCGGGGTTCTGGTTTCCGTCGCAATGGGGCTGGTGCACGGTTTCGCCTGTATTACCCATAAGGGCGAACAGGTGGTCAGTGGTGTCGCCCTGAATGTACTGGTCGCCGGCCTGACCATTGTCCTCGGCATCGCCTGGTTCTCCCGTGGTGGCCAGACACCCAGCTTGCCGGATGAAGCCCGCTTTCTGCCGATCATGTTGCCGGGGGCAGAGGTGATCGGACAGGTTCCGGTCTTCGGTCCGCTGTATCAGGAACTGATCAGCGGCCATAACCTGCTGGGCTATGTGGCACTGCTGACCGTGCCGCTGACCTGGTGGGTGATCTTCCATACGCGGTTCGGTCTGCGAATCCGGGCGGTTGGGGAATCCCCGAATGCCGTGGATACCGCCGGGATATCGGTCACTGGTCTGCGCTATTCTGCGGTGATCTGTGCCGGGTTGCTCTGTGGTATTGCGGGCACCTATCTGTCGATCGGCCAGAATGCGTCCTTCCTGCCGCATATGACGGCGGGGCAGGGCTATATCGCGCTTGCAGCCCTGATCTTCGGTAAATGGCGTCCCTTTACGGCTTTTGCGGCCTGTCTGCTGTTCGGTTTTCTGGATGCGGTGGCTGTGCGTCTGCAGGGTGTTGATCTGCCCTTCATCGGTGAAGCGCCGGTGCAGCTTATTCAGGCATTGCCCTATATTCTCACCGTTATTCTGCTCGCCGGTTTCATCGGCAAGGCGACGGCCCCGAAAGCACTGGGCGTTCCCTATGTGAAAGAACGCTAGTTATGGATGATCTGATACAGGCCGCCCGCGAGGCGATGGCCAAATCCTATTCACCTTATTCCGGGTTTCAGGTAGGGGCGGCCGTGCGGGGCGAAAGCGGGGCCGTTTATGCCGGCTGCAATGTGGAGAACGCGGCCTATCCGCAGGGCTGGTGCGCGGAAGCCACCGCCATCGCGGCCATGGTCATGGCGGGTGAACGGCAGATCAGGGAAGTCTGCGTCATCGGTCCCGGCGATGCACTGGTCACGCCCTGCGGGGGCTGTCGTCAGAAAATCCGTGAATTTGCGGGTCAGGAGACGGCCATTCATATCTGCGGGCCGGAGGGCCATCGCCGCAGTTTCACCCTAGCTGAGTTACTGCCGGAAAGTTTCGGCCCGGAAAACCTGCGATGACATCTGCCGCCGACATTATCCGCGCAAAAACAGCGACCACCCCCACGGTCGGCATTGTTCTGGGCAGCGGCCTGGGCGGGCTGGGTGAGGCGGTTTCAGACCGCTGTATCATTGACTATGCGGACCTGCCGGGATTTCCGGTTCCGTCTGTTCAGGGGCATGGCGGCAAGCTGATCCTTGGCCGTCTCGGCACTACAGATGTCGCGATGTTGCAGGGCAGGGCGCATTATTATGAATCCGGACGGCCCGATGCCATGCGCCCGGCAATCGAAACACTGGCGGCGCTTGGCTGTGAAACGCTGGTTCTCACCAACGCGGCGGGGTCACTGCGGCGGGGCATGGGGCCGGGCCAGCTTATGCTGCTGTCGGACCATATCAATTTCGCCGGGATCAACCCGCTGATCGGGGAAGCCTCCCCGAAGCGGTTTCTGAACATGGCGGATGCCTATGATGCGGATCATGCGGCCGCCCTGCACAGGGCAGCGAAAGCAGAATCCATCGACCTTCATGACGGTGTGTATGTCTGGTTCTCCGGCCCGACCTTCGAGACCCCGGCGGAAATCCGTGCGGTCCGGATGTGGGGCGGTGATGCGGTCGGCATGTCCACCGTCCCCGAAGTCATCATCGCCCGCTTCCTCGGCCTGCGCGTCGCCGCCATCTCCAACATCACCAATATGGCGGCGGGCATGAGCGACGAAGTGCTGAGCCACGACCATACCATGGAACAGGCAAAATCCGGCGGCGAAAGCCTCACCCGCCTGCTCACCCGCTGGCTGACCTGACCCGCAGACACAGCTCCCCCTGACAGACTACAGATACCACCAATCAATCACTCCCCCTCATCTCCTTCACCCCCCTCATCCTGAACTCGTTTCAGGATCTCCCCCGTTCAGGTCATCTGCCGGATCCTGAAACAGGTTCAGGATGAGGAAGGGGTGCCGAAGCGGGGACAATCCTGCCCTGCCGCCATCCTTCGAGACGGGCTTTCAGCCCTCCTCAGGATGAGGATTTCAACACAAAAAGATTTCATGAATCAGGGAGCGGCGAAGCCGCGTTTCGGAGGACCGCCTATTTGATCCGGAACCGGTTGCGCAGCGACAGCCCGAGTAAAAACACAAACACCGCCCCCAGCAAACTTTGAGCCCCGGAGAGGGTTTGAGCCATGGTCGGGAGATTTTCTGTGAAGTCAGCGAAGAACTCCTTCCGCATTCCGAAGAATCCGCCAAGGCTGGCAAGGCTGAACCCGTACATTTGCGCCGGATCAATCCCGGCTCTTCCGGCATGTTGCAGGATCAGGTGATAGACCGGGGCCAGGCCAGTCCACAATCCAAGGAGCCAGAAGACCGGTAAATGCACACTTGCACCAAACCCGCAACTCCACTCATAGAGCGAGATAAGAAACCCGGTCGCCCCACCGACAGCCGCTCGCTTCGCCCGCAATTCCCGGCCATAGAAATCCAGTTCCGCCTCATGATCCTGAATCGCATTGGACCGCCGCCGTAGATGGCTGTAGGCATCGGCCATATCGCGGGCTGCTATCGGGTTGGAAGGTGTTTGTGGCCATTGAACGTCATGCCAGGTGGTGCCTTCATGCAATCTGCAATCTGACAATTCAGGCACACACGTTAAGAATTTGCAGCTGTTGAAACGCGTTTCTGAACAGAATTCCCTGTTGGTGAGAAAAACTTCTGCATTAAATACAGCGTGGCTAAAGTCTGTAATTCCCCCAAACTGACAAGTCTTAGATAGACTATGACTTTTTCCTTCAACCCGGAAAAACGTATCCCCTTGAAATATGGTCTTTCGGAAGTCGGCTAATCCTTTGAATTGAGTGTCTAGAAAAGAGGCGCCTTGCTTGAATGCTGCATGCTGGAAGATTGCGCGTGTCTCAAACGCAGCATTCTGGAAAACGGCTTGGTTCAGGAAAACGGCATCTTCAAAGACTGCGTTATACTGGAACGTGGCGTGTTGAAGGTCGGCATCCCCCTTGAACGTTGTATGTAGAAAGACTGCGTAACTCAGGAATGTAGCGTGCGCGAAGACTGCGGTTCCATTGAACGTGGCGTGTTCGAAGTCACCGTTTCCCTGAAACATGGTGCGGCGGAAGTCGAAATTCCCCTTGATCGAGACGTGGCGAAAGTCGGCGTAATTGTGAAACACGATGTGCTGGAAATAGGCGTGTTCTTGGAATGCAGAGTAGCGAAAGTCAGCGTACCAGTAGAACACGGCGTGGTGGAAGTCGGCGTACCTCTCGAATGTGGCGTTCTGGTAGTTGGCTTGTCCTCCAAACTCTGACCTGACAAAGCTCGTCCTTGCAGGAAAAATGAAATGATCAAATGAAACGGGACAGGCGAATACCGTTTCGGTGAAATCGATGTCGGTGGCTGGGTCGGGGACGGGTAATTCCCGGGATCTGAAACTAGCCCAGAGTTCCCGGCGCTGTTCCGCGCTGAAAGGCTTCAGTTCTGCTGCCGTGGCGCGTTCTTCATCGATCAGCTTTTGGCGGTCTTCATCCGACAGGGCAGCCGCCATCCAGCGGTTCCAGATATCCCGGTTTTTTGCGTGAAGGTCTTCGTCAAATTCGTCGCCCGTCTGCTCTCCGTGGTAGGTTGCGAGCACGTACCAGGGGTTTTCATTGGCGGGGCGCAATTTGATCTGATCGTCGGTCATGCGGACAGTCTGGCGCGGAAAGCGGGGGCTGTCGACGGGTTCTGCAACTGATGAAGGATTTGGAGGTGCAGGTTGCTGGGTTCTTCGTCGGGCTGGGCTGCTCTTCCTGTGTCGTGTTGAATTACTGTCGTGCAGGGGGTTGAACGGGAAGGATCCTGAAACGAGTTCAGGATGAGGAGGTAAGGAAGATGAGGGAGACAGGGTATCTGGCAGGGGTAAGGGGATGTCAGGGAAAGGATGGGGTGGTTGTTGGGTGTGGGCGTTGTGAGGAGAGGGTAGGCGGGTTTTCCGGTGTGCAGCCGGTTGGCCCTGGTCAGTGAAAACCGTCCCCAAACCATCCCTCATCCTGAACTTGTTTCAGGATCACCGCCGCTTCCGCAGGGCCGTGTTTTTGCATGACGGCATCGCGTGAGTTCGGGGGGCGAGTGGCGTATGATGGGGCTTGTGAATTTAACGGAGGAAACAGGCTTGCAGGACAGATTGAAGATTACGGCAGAACGCGCCCTGGCGGCGATGGATCTGACGTCGCTGGGGGACAGTGATGATGTGGAGATTGTCTCCGCGCTCTGTGACCGGGCGGTGACGGAAGCCGGTTCTGTGGCGGCAGTATGTGTCTGGCCGCGCTTCATCGGGCTCTGCCGGGAGAAACTAGCGGGGAAGAACATACCTGTTGCGGCGGTCGCCAATTTCCCGTTCGGCGGGGCCGATATCGGCAAGGCCGTGGCAGAGATCGAATCTGCGGTTGCAGACGGGGCGGACGAGATTGATCTGGTCTGGCCCTGGGACAAATGGGTGCAGGGTCAGCAGAAGGCAGCCCTGAAACTGCTGACGGCAGCACGGACCGCCACCGCAGACTGTACCCTGAAGGTCATTCTGGAGACCGGCTGTCTGGCTGACCCGGCGCTGATCGAAAGCGCCAGCAAGGCCGCGATTGAGGCCGGTGCCAATTTCATCAAGACCTCAACCGGCAAGGTCGATATCAATGCCACGCCGGAAGCGGCGGAAATCATGCTGAAGGCGATTGCTGAAACCGGGGCTGATTGCGGCTTCAAGGCAGCCGGCGGTATCCGGACAGTGGCCAACGCCGATATCTATTTTCAGCTGGCTGACCGCATCATGGGGCCGGACTGGGCAACACCCGCCCGTTTCCGGATCGGGGCCAGCGGCCTGCTGGATGACATCATCTCGACGCTGGACGGCACAGCCCCGTCGATTGCGGTAAAAGGATACTGAGCCGTGATCCCGCAGGAGCTGATACGACGCAAGCGGGATGGCGGTGTTTTGACGGCAGATGAAATCGCCGGCTTTGTAACAGGCATGACCGACGGCAGCATTGCCGAAAGTCAGGTCTCGGCCTTTGCCATGGCGGTGTTCTTTCAGGGTATGACGATGGATGAACGGGTTGCCCTGACCCGTTGCATGATGGAATCGGGCCGCCGGATGGACTGGGCCGATCTGGACCTTGGCGGCCCGGTGCTCGACAAGCATTCGACCGGCGGGGTTGGTGACAAGGTGAGCCTGGTACTGGCCCCGGTCATCGCCGCGCTGGGTGGTTTTGTGCCGATGATCTCCGGCCGTGGCCTCGGCCATACTGGGGGCACGCTGGACAAGCTGGAGAGCATTCCCGGCTATAATGCGACCCCGGACCATGTCCTGTTCCGGCAAACCGTAAAGACGGCGGGATGTGCAGTTATCGGACAGACCGATGATCTGGCACCGGCTGACCGGCGGCTTTATGCCATCCGGGACGTGACGGCGACGGTGGAATCCATCCCGCTGATTACGGCCTCGATCCTGTCAAAAAAGCTGGCGGCGGGGCTGGACGGGCTGGTGATGGATGTGAAGACCGGCAGCGGTGCCTTCGCCCCGACACTGGCGATGGCAGAGGAACTGGCGGGCAGCATCGTTGATGTGGCCGGCGGGGCCGGGTTGCCTGCGACGGCGGTGATTACCGATATGAATCAGGTTCTGGGCAGCACCGCCGGTAATGCGCTGGAAGTCAGGGAATCCGTTGACCTGCTGACCGGCAGAACCGGTGATCCGCGTCTGGTTGAGGTGCTGACGGAACTGGCCATCGAAATGGGACTGCTGGGTAAACTGGCTGATGGCGGCAACCCGCGGGCTGACCTGCGCCGGAAGGTGGCTGAGGTGCTGGGCAGCGGTGCCGCTGCCGAACATTTTGGCCGCATGGTCGCGGCCCTTGGTGGCCCGGCTGATTTTGTCGAAAAGCCTGAGCGTTATCTAGGGGAAGCGCCGGTCCGGCATGTCGTGACACCTTCCGGAGAAGGCTACGTCGCGAATGTGGATACCCGCGCTGTCGGGATTGCGGTGATTGAACTTGGTGGCGGCAGACGGCGGGTTACAGACAGCATTGATCACGCCGTTGGTCTCGATCAGGTCCGGGGCATTGGTGAGAAGGTGGGTCCGGATCAGCCGCTCTGTGTCATTCATGCCCGTGATGAAGACAGCGCCCGGCGGGCAGAGGCTCTGGTTCTCGGTGCCGTCCGTGTGCAGGATGACCCGGTAACGCCGTCGCCGGTTATCGTGAAACATCTGCGGGGTGAGGGGGTATGAGCCGGGCAATCATCCTGATGATGGATTCCTTTGGCGTCGGGGCGACTGAAGATGCGGTCAGGTTCGGCGATCAGGGGGCAGATACCTTCGGACATATTGCCGCTTTCTGTGCCGGTTCTGATCGTGGTGCCCTGCAAATCCCCAACCTGACCCGCCTCGGGCTGGTGCGGGCCGGGCTTGGCGGCTCCGGTTCTGTCGCGGCGGGCTGTGATGTCTCTGTCGAGCCGCAGTCCCTGTACGGACATGCGGCGGAGCGCAGTTTCGGCAAGGACACGCCGAGCGGACACTGGGAACTGGCCGGTGTGCCGGTTGAATTCGACTGGGGTTATTTCCCCCGTGAAGAACCCTGTTTTCCGGCTGAACTGATTGACCGGCTGATCGCTGACGGGGAAATCCCCGGTGTGCTGGGGGAACGCCACGCCTCCGGCACCACAATCATTGAAGAACTGGGCGAGGAACATCTGCGAACCGGCAAGCCGATTGTCTATACCTCTGCCGACAGCGTGTTGCAGATTGCCGCTCATGAGGAAGCCTTCGGCCTTGAACGGCTGTACCGGCTTTGTCTGGCGGCGAGGGCGATTGTTGATGACTGGAATATCGGCCGGGTGATTGCCCGGCCCTTCATCGGCGACAACAGTGCCAGTTTCCGTCGTACCGGGAACCGCCGCGACTATTCGATACCGCCGCCAGCCCCGACCCTGCTGGACAGGCTGGCGGGCGAGGGGCGTGAAGTGCTGTCCGTTGGCAAGATTGCGGATATCTTTGCCCATCAGGGACTAACCCGGAAGGTGAAGGCCGATGGCAACGAGGCGCTGTTTGATGCCACATTGCAGGCCCTTGATGAGACACCGGATGGCGGACTGATTTTCACCAACTTCGTCGATTTTGATTCCAGCTATGGCCATCGCCGCAATGTGCCGGGTTATGCCGCCGCAATTGAATATTTCGACCGTCGCCTGCCGGAACTGGAACGCCGGATGCGGAGGGGTGATCTGGCGGTGATTACTGCCGATCACGGTTGTGACCCGACATGGCCCGGTTCTGACCATACCCGCGAACATGTCCCGGTCCTGGCTTTCGGTCCGGATGTTGAAGGGCGCGATATCGGCCGGCGGGCATCCTTTGCCGATATCGGTCAAAGCCTCGCCACCCATCTTGGCATTGCATCACTGGATGCGGGCGAAAGTTTTCTGTAATGGCGCGGGTGCGGGTGAAGGTCTGCTGCATTCTTTGACGCGGTGGCGACTGCGTGACAGGCTTCCCTCTGGTGCATTCGGAACACAGGTGGTTTTGACAGCATGAGCGCGCAGCATTTTCCCGGTGTCGGCAATCTCCAGTCGCTTGATGACGTTGACGCGGTACTGGAACGGGTCGCCGAAATCTATCTCGATGGCGTGACGGCACTTCAGGACCGTTTTGACCAGTTTGCCGCAGGTGACCGGACCAGCCCGACACCCCGGCGCGGCTATCCCTTCGTCGGGATCATTAATAATGGCCGTGTCACGCCTGCGTCGGAGGGAACCCTGTCTTACGGGACGCTGGGGGGATCAGGTGCCTTTGGCATGACCCTGACACGCCCGGAACTGTTCAAAAGCTATTACCGTGAACAGCTGACATTGCTGAAACAGCATTATGGCGGGCCGTTTCATGTCGGGGTCAGCAACTGCCCGATTCCACTTCCCTTTGTGATTGAGGCTGCGGGGGCGGGTATGTCGGCGGATGATGCGACCGACCTGCAACGGGTGTTTCCGCTGCCTGACCTGAATGAAATTGACGACGAAATCGCCAACGGAACGAATGTCGTGGCGGCCGGTCTGCCAAAGCCGTTGTCGATGTTCTCGGCCTCGCGGGTAGACTATTCGCTGCTGCGTCTCGCCCATTATACCGGCACCGCTCCGGAGCATTTCCAGCGGTTCGTCCTGTTTACGAACTATCAGCGATATGTTGATGAATTTATTGAACTTGGTCTGTCTGAAGTCCGGTCCGGAGATCGCTTCCGGGCCTTTGTCGAGCCGGGGAATGTGGTCACGCCAAACCCGCGTCTGAGTGACCTGCCAGCCAGCGGTATGGAGCCGCTGCATCTGCCGCAGATGCCTGCCTATCATCTGGTATCAGACCGGCATGAAGGAATTACGCTGGTCAATATCGGGGTCGGCCCCTCGAATGCCAAAACCATCACCGATCATCTGGCGGTACTGCGCCCGCATTGCTGGCTGATGATCGGCCATTGCGGTGGCTTGCGGAAAACCCAGTTGCTGGGTGACTACGTTCTGGCCCATGCCTATGTGCGGGCCGACCATGTGCTGGATGACGACCTGCCACCCTGGGTGCCGGTGCCGCCAATCGCCGAAATCCAGATTGCGCTGACCGAGGCCGTGTCCGCCATTACCGGGGTTACTGGCCGCGAACTGAAGGCCCGTCTCCGGACGGGGACTGTCTATACGACAGATAACCGGGACTGGGAATTACGTCTGGATGCCCTGAACCGGGAGTTCAACCAGTCCCGTGCCATTGCCATTGATATGGAATCGGCGACCATCGCGGCCAACGGCTATCGTTTTCGGGTTCCCTATGGCACGTTGCTCTGTGTCTCCGACAAACCGTTGCATGGCGAGATAAAGCTGCCGGGCATGGCAAATGCGTTTTACCGGGAGCGGGTCAGCCAGCATATGAAGATTGGTATCGAGGCACTGGAACGGCTGCGGCAGCAGGGTGTGGAAAGCCTGCATTCCCGCAAACTTCGGGCCTTTGATGAACCGGCCTTCAGATAAGCCAGATTGTCTTTGATCCGGCAGCCTGTGTGGCGACGCTGCCAATAATTCTGGCCGGTATTCCGGCTTTCTGTAGCGCGGCCAGACAGACATCCGCCTGACCGTCAGGCAGTGCGGCCAGCAGGCCACCGGATGTCTGCGGGTCGAAGAAAATGTCGTCTGGATGTCCATCGAAATGCACGGCGAACGGCAAATTCTTGGGATACATGGTGGACAGGATACCGGCTGCCTCTGCTTCCCTGTATCCTGGCAGAACGGGCAGGCTGGCCGGATCCAGCAAAGCCACAGTGCGGGCGCCGGTCATCATCTCGATCAGATGACCGGCCAGCCCGAAGCCGGTGACATCTGTGGCCGCCGTCACCCCGTAATCGTGCAGGATACGGGCTGCGGGTCCATTGGACTGCCGCATGCTGTCAACGGCTGCCTCCACATGTTCGGTCCGGGCGCGGCCACGCATGTCGGCTGCCATGATGGCACCTGTGCCCAGCGGTTTGGTCAGGATCAGTTTGTCACCGCCTCTGGCACCGCCTTTGGCGGACAGGGACTTGGGATCTATGAAACCGGTAACAGCCAGCCCGAGGGTCAGTTCAGCGCCCTCTGCCGTGTGACCGCCCAGTAACAGCGCACCACAGGCGGCCAGTGCTGCGGTGACGCCGGATAAAATTTGAGTCAGGTCATCGGCCATCACCTCCGGCTCACCATCCGGCAGCGTGACGGTCACCAGTGCCCCATAGGGGTCGGCGCCCATGGCGTGCAGGTCTGATAAACAATGTTCCGCCGTGATCTGCCCGAACAGGAAGGGATCATCAATCACCTGGCGGAACTGATCGACCGACTGAACAATGGATTGGCCGGGAGGCGGCGTGATAATGGCTGCATCGTCCCCCAGGTCCCCAATCGACTGCGGATAGATCTGGCGGACCCGTGCGAGGGCGGATTTCAGGACAAGGCTGGAGACCTTTGCCCCGCAGCCACCACATCGCATGAGGCTGTCGCCGGTTTGCGGATCGGATGGTTCGGCCATGACCGGAAGGTCCTGATACTTCTCCATCCATTTGCGATCAATCCCGTCTTTCCAGCGCCAGACCCAGTCACCACTGACCGACAGCGGCCCGTAGGAGGCAACAGCATGCCGCTTGCCAGTAGAGATGAGGGCCAGAACATGTGACTGGGGGTGATAGGGAACCGCTGGCTTTCCACGGGCAAGACGCTGAAGGCTTTCGGCCAGTACCGGACCCTGCCGAACGGCGTAAACCCCGGCTTTCGGCAGATCATGCCCTGTCATTGAGGCGATATCACCCGCGGCCAGAACATGAGGATGCGAGGGGGACTGAAGACAATCATCGACGGCGATAAAACCGTGACTGTCCAGTGCCAGCCCGGTTGTTGCCAGCCAGTCCGGGGCTGACGCCCGGGTTGTGCAGATCACCCTGTCCACCGGGATGCTCTCACCATTACCCAGAATGACGCTGTCCGCCCGAATTTCGGTGACCGGGGAGCCGCGGTGCAGTTCAACGCCTGCTTCCGTCAATGCCTGTCGTAATGTCTGGCGCACCCCGGATGAATGTTCGGGCACAACCTCGTGGCTTGCCGATATGAGGAGGAGCGAAACACGGTCTCCGAACCGATGGGCCAGAGACAGCGCAAGTTCGGTCCCGCCAGCACCGCCGCCGATGATTGCCAGCCTGACGGGGTTTCGGGGCTGATTCTTCGTCTGCTGTTCAAGCTCGTTCAGCCAGACCAGAAATTGATCGACGGGTTTTACCCCGATGGCATGTTCACGGGCACCCCGGATGCTGCGCAGATCAGGGGTTGAGCCAATATCCACAGACAGCCAGTCGAACCGCAACGGCGGGCGGTTTGCCATGCTGACGGTCCGGGCATCAGCATCGATACCGTCAACGGCAGCATGGATCAGGCGCACACCGGCATGCCGGCAAAGTCGCCGCAGGTCGATGTGAGCCTCGTCAAAATCATATAGACTAGCAATGAGACCGGGCAGCATGCCGGTATAGGGTGTCTGGATATCACGGGCGATCAGGGTCATCCGGGTCCGTGGAGACGGGTTCATTGCCCATTGGCGGATTACCTCCACATGGGCATGCCCGCCACCCACCAGGATGATTTCTGTCTCTGTCCGGTCGTTCTCTGTAATCAAGTTGGCATCCTTTTTATCGGACGCATCCCGTCCGGCGTATGGTACCATCATAGGCATAGCCACGGAGGCTGTTAAAGCGGGGAACCCGAAAACCTGAACAGGATCACGGGGAAATGTAAGGCTGTCCCTGCGGCAATCATTGTCACTGGCGGGCGCTCATGCAGAATAGCGGGATCACCAATCTGAAAGCCCCCTGATGCGCACGGAAGACCCCCGCACGATTCGTCTTGTCGACTACCAGCCGCCCTTGTTTACGGTCGAAACCGTCGACCTTACCTTTGACCTTGAACCGGAAGTGACGGAAGTCACCACACGGCTTCACATGGTCCGGCGCGGAGCAGGGGCGCTGCGGCTGGACGGGGAGGATCTTGATCTGGTCAGTCTTTCCATTGACGGGCGCCAGCTCGATCCGGCAGCCTTCACGAAAGACGCCGAAAGCCTGTCGATTCCCGAAGTACCGGACGAATTTGATCTGGAAACGGTCGTGCGGATAGACCCGCAGTCGAACACCAAACTGGAAGGCCTGTACCGGTCAAACGGGACCTGGTGCACCCAGTGTGAAGCGGAAGGATTCCGTCGGATCACCTATTTCCCGGATCGTCCGGATGTGATGGCAACCTATCGGGTGACGATCCGCGCTGCACGGTCGGAGGCCCCGGTATTGCTGTCGAATGGCAACAAGGTTGAAGAGGGGGAACTCGAAGGCGGCAGACATTACGCTGTCTGGGAAGACCCGTTTCCGAAGCCAAGTTATCTGTTTGCTCTGGTCGCCGGAAATCTCGGTGCCTATGAGGACAGCTTCATTACGGCTTCCGGACGCAAGGTTGCACTGGCGATCTGGGTGGAACCGGGGAATGAACCGCGCTGTGAATGGGCTATGGAATCTCTCAAACGCTCCATGAAATGGGACGAGGTTCGTTTCGGTCTGGAATATGATCTCGACCTTTTCAACATCGTCGCGATCTCCGATTTCAACATGGGAGCCATGGAAAACAAGAGTCTGAATGTCTTTAATTCCAAATACATACTGGCCGACCCTGAGACAGCAACTGATGCAGATTACGAAGCGATCGAGAGCATTGTTGCGCACGAATATTTCCATAACTGGACGGGAAACCGGGTTACCTGTCGCGACTGGTTCCAGCTCAGTCTGAAAGAAGGTCTGACGGTTTTCCGGGATCAGGAGTTTTCAGCGGACATGCGATCAGCACCGGTGGAACGGATCAAGGCGGTCAGGGCGCTCCGTGCGGCCCAGTTCCCGGAAGATGCCGGGCCACTGGCACATCCCGTCCGTCCGGACAGCTATATCGAGATCAATAACTTCTATACGGCGACGGTTTACGAAAAGGGTGCTGAAGTTATCCGCATGATGCATACCCTGCTTGGTGAAGACGGTTTTCAGAAGGGTATGCGGCTCTATTTCGCCCGCCATGACGGGCAGGCTGTGACCTGCGACGACTTCGTGGCCGCAATGTCAGATGCGAATGACGTTGATTTGACTCATTTCAAGCTGTGGTACCATCAGGCAGGCACGCCGGAACTGGCAATCAGTCAGGATTATGCCAACGGGGTTCTGCAACTTCATGTCGAACAGACGCTGCGTCCGACACCGGGGCAGGAAACCAAGCAGCCGATGCAGATTCCGTTATCTGTCGGACTTCTGAAACCTGACGGTAGGGCGTTGCCGGTGAAAACGGATGCGCCCTCGACCCCGGCAGAGCATGACAGCGTTGTGCTGTCACTGACTGAGGGCAGGCAGACATTCTCATTTCGTGACTTGCCAGTGGAACCGGTTCTTTCACTGAATCGCGGTTTTGCGGCACCGGTAAAGCTCTCAATGACAGGACAGCGGGGATCGGAAGCCATACTGATGGCGCATGATCCGGATCCCTTCAACAGATGGGAAGCCGGTCAGCAATACGGCCTGTCCCTGATTCTGAGCGGAATTGAGGACTGGCGTGCAGGTAAAACACCGCGCCTTGCGGAAGATTATATCGAAGCACTGGCTGATACGCTGAGAGATTCAGGGCTGGATAAGGCCTTTGTCGCTGAGGTTGTTGCGCTGCCATCGGTTGGTTTTGTGGCAGAAAGCATGAAGATCATCGATATCGAGGGCATAGATCATGTCCGCAGCACATTCCGTAAGCAGGTCGCCCGGCGGCTGCGCGACCGTTTACTGACGATCTGGCACGATAATACCAGTGATGCTGCTTACGAGCCGACGGCAGCACAGGCCGGAGCCCGGTCACTCCGCAACATGGCGCTCGGCTTTCTGTCTGCCGATCCCGACAACGCTGATCTGGCGAGAAAGCAGTATGGAAGCGCAACAAACATGACAGACCGGATGGCTGCGCTTGCCTGTCTGGTTGATGTCGGGGGAACGGCGGCCAGTGACGCACTGGAAGATTTCCATGACAGGTTCAAATCCTACACTGAGGTACTGGATAAATGGTTTGCGCTTCAGGCCGGAGCACAAAGACCGGATGTCCTTGATCAGGTCAAATCGCTGCTGAAGCATCCGGATTTCTCTATGCGCAATCCCAACAAGGTACGGTCTCTGGTCGGCAGTTTTGCCATGCGAAACCTGCCGGCCTTTCATGCGGCTGACGGATCGGGTTACAGCTTTCTGGCGGATCGCGTCATTGAACTGGATGGGATCAATCCTCAGGTGGCTGCCCGTCTTGTGCAGCCGCTTGGCAGGTGGCAGAGATTTGACAGCGACCGTCAGATAGCCATGAAGTCCTGTCTGCGGAGAATTCTGGAGACATCCGGCCTGTCGCGGGATGTCTTTGAAATTGCGTCGAAGTCGATCAACTGATCATCATCGGAGGGCATTCTTCATGAGTGAGACGCCGAACCTGTACATCGTCAATCATCCGCTGGTTCAGCATAAGTTGAGCATCATGCGGGATATCGGAACCTCAACCGGCAGCTTTCGCCGGTTGCTTCGCGAAATCGCCTTGCTGATGGGCTACGAAATCACCCGCGATCTGCCGGTTGAGATGCGGGAGATTGAGACACCGCTGACAACCATGCAGGCGCCGTTCATTGCCGGACGCAAGCTCGTCATCGTACCGATCTTGCGGGCCGGGGCAGGGATGGCCGACGGGTTGCTCGAACTGGCACCGAGCGCGCGTGTCGGTCATGTCGGCCTCTATCGGGATGAGGAGACAAAGCAGCCACAGGAATATCTGGTCAAACTGCCCTCTGCCGAAGGCCGGGTTTTTATTCTGGTGGACCCGATGCTGGCGACAGGGAACTCCGCTGTTCATGCAGCGGATGTTCTGAACCGGCATGGTGTGGCAGATCAGGATATTCGTTTCATGGCTTTAGTTTCCGCGCCGGAAGGTGTGCAGCAATTCCACAGATCGCATCCGGAAATCCCGGTTTACACAGCGGCCCTGGACAGCCATCTGAACGAGGACGCCTATATTGTGCCGGGCCTCGGTGATGCCGGTGACAGGTTGTTCGGGACCAAATAAATTGTCGTCAGGCCCAGCGGATAAACAGCCAGACGTTGCCGGGCTCCTTGTCAGGGCGCATTTCTATCAGGACCTTCCACTTCCGGCGCAATGTGAATACGTAACTGAATATTTCGCTTACTGACTTTCCCTCACTGATATCGGTAAACCTGCCATAAAAAGTATCAGTGAAGGTGCAGGGGGCAACTTCCTTGAAGAAGTTCAGGCCGATCACCCTGGACTGTGTCATGCCCGAAAAATGGGCTTCCGTAGCATTATACTTGAGGATCTTTCCGGAGTCCGAGAGCAGGATTGCGCCAATCGGAAGTTTATCGAGTGACTGGTCGGCCAGATCAGCCGCCGTAGACGGGATGTCGACGCCGTCAATCGTGAAAAAATCCTTCAGGCCTTCAACTGAAGTGCGTTTTTTGACACCTTCCGGCAGCGTTATACGCTCAGTGGGCAGCACAATGAAGGCGGTCGTGCCAATGCCCGGCTGGCTGTTCATGAAAAAACTTCCGCTATGGAGTTCGACAAACGCTTTGGTGATCGGTAATCCCAGTCCGGCACCCTGAGTTTGTGAATCAAGTTCGCTGTCGACACGTCCGAACGGAGCGAGGGCAGTTGGAAGATCGGATGCTGACATGCCGCGTCCGTTGTCCGAAATTATGAAGCACAGCCGCTCATCGTCGAGCAGTTCGCTGGAAATCAGGACATTCCGGTCACAGGATGAAAATTTCTGAGCGTTCGCGATGAGATTGATGAGACATTGCCGCATCTTCTTTACATCAACAGATATCAGGATGTCTGGCGGTATGCGTCCGATATTGACAGTCGCCGGATTGGTGCGATCAGTCTGCTGAACCAGCCGGACGGCGTTTTCAATCAGGTTTCTTGGGCTGACATCCTCGTACTCGATCGGTGTCGTTCCGGACTCAACCTGTGCGATGTCCAGAATATCATTTACAATTTCGAGCAAATGACGTCCTGCAAACCGGATATCATCAAGATATTCTTTGTATTTCGGGCTTCCGATCGGGCCAAAAATCTCGGACTGAATCATTTCTGAATACCCGATTACGGCATTCAGAGGTGTTCTCAGTTCATGGCTCATATTTGCCATGAAACTCGACTTTGCCTTGTTGGCAATATCCGCCTGGTCCCGGGCGGTCGCCAGTTCCATCTCCATGGCGCGGCGGTCGGTTATATCATTTGTTGTCCCGATAAGGCGTGTAACTCTGCCGTCCTTTGACAGAGGAGTCAGTGTCGTTCTGGCCAGAAAAAAACCGCTGCTAAGCTGGATTTCTTCATCGTACTGATCGATTTTCCCCGTCGCTATGCAGCGTTTGTAATTACTGATGACCATTTCTGCTGATGCGGCGGGCATGACATCTTCAATAAATTTTCCTGCAATCTCACGAGCATCACAATTGAATGTCGATTCGTAAAAATTATTAATAAAACTAACTATGAATTTGTTGTCTTCCAGTACCTCAATAACAAAAACGGAAACGCCAATGCTGTTTAATATTGGGCCTAAGGTATCAATTGGCGTTTCTGCCCAAAAATTCTTATCTATTTCCCACATTTTCATCTTATTTGCGTGTCATTCTGAGCATCAGGTATTGCCGCCAGAGGTGAATATTCTGGTGTTGTTAATAAAGGTGACAATTTATCAAACATGAGGGTGGTTTTCACACCGAAGTTGCATTGAGTGTGACGGTCAATCCGGTCACAGTCTTGTTTTCAGGCGTAGTGGCGGAAGAGGCAGGAATTGAACCTACCAGGGATGGCTTGCCACCCCTCAACGGGTTTGAAGCCCGCGACGATCACCAGACGCGCATACTCTTCCAATAGTAAGGGTATCAACTGCATCCCGTCCTTCAAGGGGAACTGAACAGAAAATTCTTCGATGGCGGATGAAAAGGTGTCAGGTCTCCGGGTTTTCCCCGGTGGAAAACAACTCTTCCGGACTGCGTTTCAGTCGTCGGGTTTCACCGGATCTGTGGGTCAGGCCCGTACGGTCAAAGAACTCAAGCAACTCGATCGTCAGGTTGCGGCCAATTTCTGAACGATCCTTGTAATCCCGAACGGTGAAAGCGCCCTGCGTTTCTGTATCAAGCTCGCTGGCAATCAGGCCGAGGCGATTAAGCACCAGGGGAGGGAAATAGCGGTTGTCAGCGACTTTGAGAACGAGGCCGGCCCCAACACAGCGATTCAGAAATCGTTCTGTTACTTTCGGCTCAAGGCCGAGTTCTTCTGCCAGTTCCCGCACGCGTGGCGGTCGCAGGCCCGCCCCGGCAAACAGCGTCTCGCATGTCTTCCAGAGCTTCTGATCAGCCGGGGCCAGCCTTGGCTTATGTCCGGAGAGCGCGATCGCTGATCCGGCACGGCCAAGATGACGGTTGCTGACCAGACGGTTGATGACGGCTTCAAATGCCGGGCCTGACAGGCCCGCCGATTTGCCGATGTCAGCAAGTTCTGCACGGCCAGCACCCGCCTTGTCCGGATGTTCCTGATGATAACGGCTGAGAAATTCTGTGATCTCTGTCTTGAGTGATGTCCAGCGATCCTGATCAATCAGGCTGCCTCCGATAGTGACAGCGGGCAAACCGTCGGCCAGTTCTGCCTGTGTATCAGGGCTGATACCACGACCAATTGAATACAGGCTGAGATCAAATCCGTTTCGGGTTGCCGTCAGTTCGGCAATTGCTCCGTCGATCAGATCCAGGTCAGCCAGTTGCCTGACCAGAGCCAGACGTTCAGGTTTTGCCCGCCCGCGTTTCGGCGAAAAGGGGTCGATCACCGTACCACCGGCAACAGTTGTTATATTCCCGGCATTCCGCAGTACGAAACGGTCGCCGTGAACCGCCTGTACCGGACCTCCCAGAACCAGTTGCGCCAGGGCTGTCTCGCCGGATGTGATCGACTTTGTCTCCAGCAGGGCCAAACGTCCTTCGTGAACAGCAGCACCATGACAAAACCGGATAGCATCCCAATGCCGCAGAGGTTGCGTAGCCCGTAATCTGATATCCAGCCTGTCTGTTGGCAGATCAAGATGCGGGGCGGCAAGCCAGTCACCCCGTCCGATTTCGTCGCGGCCCACGCCGGTCAGGTTGATGGCGATCCGCTGGCCACGGCCTGCCGTTGTCACCGGCTTGTCATGGGCGCGCAGACCGCGGACACGAACCAGGCTGCCTGACGGCATCACGCGCAGACTGTCACCAACCGACACCTGCCCGGAATGTGCAGCACCCGTTGCGATCAGGCCGGCACCGTCGATGGTAAAGACCCGGTCTATAGCCAGCCTGAACGCCTTGTCTGCTGATTGCAGGCTGGTTTCCGGCGCGAGATTACGAAGATGATCTGTCAGTTCATCGAGACCGAGGCCGGTGATGCCGGATACAGGCTGAATCGGGCTGTTACGCAGCCCTGTTGACGCGAGCAGGGAAGAAACCTCCAGTTCAACCTCCGTCAGCCGGTCAGCATCAACCATGTCGGCTTTGGTGATCGCAATGACGCCCTGATCAAGCCCAAGCAGATCGACGATTTCCAGATGTTCCCGGGTCTGCGGCATCACACCGTCGTCAGCGGCGACAACCAGCAGCACAGCGTCCACACCGCTGACCCCGGCCAGCATGTTGCGGATGAATCGTTCATGTCCCGGTACATCGACAAAAGCCAGATCAAGGCCGTTCCGCCTGCCATAGGCAAAGCCGAGGTCGATAGTCATGCCCCGGCGCTGTTCTTCTGCTAGGCGGTCCGCATTAACGCCGGTCAGCGCCTTGATCAGGGTGGTTTTGCCGTGGTCGATATGCCCGGCTGTGGCGATAATCATGGCGCGAGGGAAGAAAGCTGTTCGGTGAATCCCGGCTCGTCTTCAAGACAGCGGCAGTCGAGCAGCAGGGCGCCATCTGCAATACGCCCGATAACCGGCATCGGAAGGGATCTGAATGCCGCCGCCAGTGCTTCCAGTTTTGAGCCGGAACCACGCCGGGGACCATTGGGAGTAATCCGGACGGCAGTGCTTTGCAGCAGATCGACGGGCAGGGAGCCACTGCCGATCTGGCTGTGGCAGGCGAGGCAGTCTACCGTTGCTGCATCACCCAGCTGTTTCGCAATGGCACCGGCTATCCGGGTTGCCGTCGCGGCAATGTCCGGGGCTGGCCGCGTCAGCAGGCGCAAGGTTGGCAGCCTTTCAATCAGCTTTGCCGGATTGGCATAAATCTGCAAGGTCGCCTCAAGTGCGGCCAGGGTCATCTTGTCCAGCCGGAGGGCCCGTTTCAGCGGATTTTTCTTGAGCTTCTCAATCAGGTCTGCCCGTCCGACAATCAGTCCGGCCTGTGGTCCGCCAAGCAGCTTGTCGCCGGAGAAAGTGACAATATCGGCACCATCGCGGATTGCTTCTGCCGGTGTCGGCTCATGCGGCAGGCCATAGGCCGCAAGGTCGATCAGCATGCCGCTGCCAAGGTCATTTACGAAAGGGACGCCAGCGGCTTTCGCGGCACCGGCAATTTCCGGTTCGGACGGCATCTTGGTGAAACCCTGAACAACAAAGTTGCTGGTATGGACCTTCATCATCATGCCGGTTTCCGGATTTACGGCATTCGCGTAATCCCGTAAATGAGTCCGGTTTGTGGTGCCCACTTCCCGCAGAATGGCTCCGGCACGGGACATGATATCCGGCATCCGGAAGGCACCGCCGATTTCGATCAGTTCACCGCGGGAGACAATACATTCCCGTCCCTCAGACAGGGTGTTCAGCACCAGCATGACGGCGGCCGCATTGTTGTTCACGACAGTGGCGGCCTCTGCGCCGGTCAGACGAATCAGCCAGTCCTCGACAATGCTGTCGCGGTCGCCGCGTTTTCCACTCGCGACATCAAATTCCAGTGCAGCAGCACCGGCTGCCCGTCGCATCGCGTCAACAGCTTCCGGTGCCAGTGGTGCCCGCCCCAGATTGGTGTGAATGACGGTGCCTGTCAGGTTGTAGACAGGCCGCAGATTGCTGCTCATCAGCCGGGTAACCCGCCGGGCAATGCGGTCTGCAATCTGCTCATGTGAGGGAAGCTCTGTACCCTCCGACAGTTCCCCGCGAAGCCGGGATATCTCGTCTCGTGCCATATCGGTGACGATCATGACACCAAAGTCATCACGAACATTCCGAAGGCCTGGATGTCGAAGCAGCGCATCAATGGCGGGAAGGCGGGAATAGTCGGGTCTGGCGCTCACGGCGTTAGCCCCTTTCATCAGTCAGGTTTGTTGTCAGTCATCGTCACCAATAGGTGCGACAGGAACAAGGCTTGCAATGATGGTGGCACGACGGGCCCAGACACCGGCCCAGACGATGAGGCAGAGAATGGCACCGACAGCAAGTGGCAGACGCAGGCCGGTGAATTCGGCAATCGAGCCAATAATCAGTGCGCCGAGTGCCGGGCCACCAATGTAAATCGTGCCATAAAGACTGAGTATTCGTCCGCGCATGCGACCGGAAACAGCGAACTGGAAGGCAGACTGAGTTGCCACACCGGCCAGCGTCAGGCCAAAGCCGCAAAGGCAGGATCCGATGAGGGCCAGTGTATAATCCGTTGTGGCAACCAGCAGCAGATTGGCCAGTGCTGCAACGAGGGTTCCGATCAGGGCGACGCCGGCGACATCCTGCCGGCCCCCGCGGGCAGCAAGATAGATTCCGGATACCGAAGCACCGGCTCCGGCGGCACCAACGAGATAGCCATATCCGGCTGCGCCCTGGCCGAAGACATTGTCAGCAAGGCCCGGCAGCAGTTCCATGACGGCCCGGACGCTGATGGCGGAGACGGTCAGCATAAGAAGCAGGGGACCAATGCCTCCGCTGCGGACCGCAAAGGTGAATCCTTCACGCATGTCGCCGAGGATAGAAGATACCTGTCCGTCACCACGTTTCTTGCGACGGGGGATATTCATCATCAGCAGGGCCGTGATCAGCAGGAAATAGCTGAACGTATTGACGCCAAATGCATATTCCGATCCATGGTCGGCGATAATCCATGCGGCAATCGCGGGGCCAACAAACCTTGCGCCATTGAAGCAGATTGAATTCAGTGCAATCGCGGTGGTGATGCTTTCTGGCGGAACCAGACTGGGGGCAATGGCCAGCCGGGCAGGCTGATATAACCCGATAGCGACGCCGGTGAGAGCCACCAGCAGCACAAGCCATTCAATCGTAATCAGATCAAGGAAGGTCAGCAGACAGAGTAAACCGGCAAAGATCATCGCGAAAATTTGCGTGATGACCATGATTCCGACACGGCTGTAACGATCAGCCAGCGCGCCACCGACCGGGCCGAGCAGAATGGTCGGGAAAAATTCGGCCATGGCGACGATACCGAGCCAGGTCGGCGAATGGGTCAGTTCCCATGCCAGCCAGCCCGCCGCAACGCGCTGCATCCAGGTTCCGATCAGGGACGTGGCGTTGCCTGCGAAATAGATCGTGAAATTCCGGTGCTTGTAGCAGGCGATAATTCCGCGGAGCCCGGACAGGTCAGACATGCTATTCTTCCCGTCGAAAAAAATTGCGTCAGTGAGCGCTGTACTGACGTTACGAAAGTATCAATCTTATGACAAATCCGATGTCATCGCTGCAATGATACGTTGCCGGCGAAGCCAGATGAAAAACCAGATAACCAGCGCCAGAATTGCCGCACCAAGAGTCGGGGCCTGCAGGCCAAAGAATTCAGAGAAGGCACCGATTACCAGCGCCCCGAAGGCTGGCCCTCCCCGGAAAATGATTCCGAACAGGCTGAGTACGCGTCCGCGAATTTCGCTTGGAACAGACAGGTGGATGGATGTCTGCATTCCGACACCGGAAGCAACCATACCAAAACCGGCGATTGCGACAGCGACGACGCCGACCGGGTAGATGTCGGTTGAGGCGAAAATGATAATACCGATGGCAATGATGACGGGCGAGGTGAGAGCAATCACTGCCGCGTCCGACTTGTTGCGTCTGCTGGCCATCCAGACGCCTGCCAGAACGGCACCGACACCAACTGTCGATGACAGTGTCGCCAGCCCTTCGGCACCACGCTGATATACATCAGCGGCAAAGCCCGGCATCAGTTCCACAAACGGACGCACACAGACAGCCGTGACCAGCATGAGGAACAGCATCGGCCCAACTCCCGGATGACGCCGTACATAACCGAATCCTTCTGCAATATCGGCAAGAACGCCACGTTTCTCCCGCTTCTTTGCATCGGTTTCGGGCAGGATGTGAATGCTGGCCAGGGCGGCCAGCATGGCCAGATAGCTGGCCGCATTGATGATGAAGGCCCATCCGACATCGGATGCGACAATGACAACGCCTGCCGCGGCAGGGCCAATGAACCGGGCTGTGTTGAACACTGTGGAATTGATAGCCACCGCGACAGAGACATGATCCTTGTCGACAAGGCTGGAGACCAGCGCCAGACGGGATGGCTGGTTGAAGCCGATGACCACGCCATTGACGAATGTCAGTCCCAGCAGCAGCCAGATATTGATGGCGTCAGTCCAGAACAGGACAGCCAGCAACACAGCCTGAAACATGGCAATTGTCTGGGCGACCTTAACAATGAGCAGGCGGCTGATCCGGTCAGCCAATGCCCCGCCTATGGGGCCGATTACGATGGAGGGGGCAAGATCGGCAAAGGCGACGGCTCCAAGCCAGAATCCTGATTCCGTCAGTTTCCAGGTCAGCCAGCCGACTGCGATGCGATGCATCCAGAGGCCGATAAGTGAAATCGAGTTTCCAGCAACATACCGGCCGTAATTCGGCTGGCTCAGGGTTTCGATAATGGGGTTTCGCGTAACTGATTCTTTGAGTGTCATGAAGACCATCTATAGCAGCATTAGATAGCCAAACGCGATAGCCCTTATTGTGTTGCATAGCAGACATGCGTTTAACGCGGGGTACTGGAGCGGGCACTTGACCCGCCCGTGATCCTCGGGGACCCTCCGGCATAATTTGGCAAAAAGGCGGATAGCGTGAAAGCAATTGTGATTCGGGAAAATGGCGGTCTGGATGTTCTGCAATGCGGCGAGTTTGCGGAACCGTCACCAGGGCCGGGAGAACTGAAAGTCAGGGTGGCAGCAGCAGGATGTAATTTTGCTGACACCCTGATGGCAAAAGGAACGTATCAGGACCGGCCGGAGCTTCCTTTCGTGCCCGGCCTTGAACTGGCCGGTGAAGTGGTGGAAGTCGGCGAGGGTGTCACAATTGCCAAACCCGGTCAGCGGGTGATGGCACGGGTCAGCCATGGTGCCTTCGCGGAATATGCGATCTGCCATGAAGTCGATACGACGGTCGTCCCCGACGGTATGGAAGATATTCAGGCAGCGGCCTTTCCGATTGTGTATGGCACCAGCCATGTCGCCCTGACACATCGTTGCCCGGTCTTTCCCGGCGATGTTCTTATGGTTCATGGTGCGGCCGGTGGTGTCGGACTGACCGCAGTCGAGATCGGCAAGGCACTTGGGGCGACCGTGGTGGCTACCGCAGGCAGTGATGAAAAACTGGCCATCGCAAAGCAGTATGGCGCGGATTACCTGATCAATTATCGCACGGAAGATATCCGCGAGAAGGTGAAGGAATATGTCGGTGGTGCCGATGTGATCTATGACCCGGTCGGCGGGGATGTGTTCAAGGCGTCACTTCGCTGCATCAATTATGAGGGGCGCATCATACTGGTGGGATTCGCGTCCGGCGATGTCCCGCAGATCCCGGCGAATATCCTGCTGGTGAAAAATTGCTCTGCCATCGGTTTCTACTGGGGCAGTTACCGCAAGAAGAAGCCCGAAGTTCACCGCCGTTCCTATGATGCTCTGGTGGGGTTGTATGAAGAGGGCAAGCTGAAACCGCATGTCAGCCACGTCCTGCCGATGGAGCAGGCTGCAGAGGCGCTGCAACTCCTCATCGACCGGAAGTCGACGGGCAAGGTCGTGCTGAAGATCAGCTGATTACAGCTACCCACTCTCAATTTATGAACAGAACCGGGAAACGAAATGCCTGACAGTATCACCCCTAAATATTCATCCCTTGTACCACAGGATATGGTTGATGAGATATTCCTGAAAGATGGCCGGGAGCCGGAGGATGAACGACTCTGGGTGCCAAATGGCCCCGGTCGCTGGTCACGTCCGCTTTGTTTCAACGTCAGTCAGGGCTACTGGGTACATCTGACAAAGGTAACCCAGGGCGGCGTGATTTCCCGCCATCGTCACCCGGCACCCGTGCATGGGTTCGTGCTCGAAGGTCGCTGGCGCTATCTGGAACGTGACTGGGTCGCGACGGCAGGGAGTTACCTGTATGAACCGCCGGGCGATGTACATACATTATACGTCGATGAGGGTGACAGCATGCTGACCCTGTTCCACAATACCGGTGCGCTGCTCTATTGTGATGAAGAAGGCAACACGACAGGCTCTACCGATGTCTTCGACCGTGTTGATGACGCCCGGAAACATTACGAAGCCGTCGGACTTGGCTCAGACTATGTGAAGCGCTTTATCCGGTGATGTTCTGACAGAACGGAGACGTCCTGAATTGCATGTTTCCCGACCCTTCTGGCTTTTCGTCGCTCTTGTGGCTGGTTCTGTATTAACCGGTTTTCAGACAGCGGCCTATAGCCAGTTGCCGGGACAACGGGTTATCGGAACAGCAGTGGTGATTGATGCGCGGACCGTCGAGGTTGAAGGGCAGTTGCTGGTGCTCTGGAAAATCGAGGCACCTTCGCCGCAGCAGCAATGTCTGCGGCAGGGTGTGGTCTGGGAATGCGGGCAGATTGCCCGCGACAACATGCGCGATATCGTTCGGGGCGGGGAACTGAATTGCCTCGTCATGTCAGGTGACGGGGGTTCTGATATTCCTGTCGCGCGGTGCTATCTCGGTTATTCCGATATTGCGGCCGCCCTGATTGACCGGGGTTATGCGATTGCCATTGATGTCCGCTCGTCTCCGTACAAACAGAACCACCGGGAGGCGCGTGGCGCCAACCGGGGGATATTCAGCGGTCTGTTCACGGATCCCGCAAAATGGCGGGCGGGTGAGCGTCTGCCGGGACTGTAGGGTCCGGGTTCAGGCTTTCACCAGCAATTCACGGGGAACGGATGCAAGGCATTCAACACCCTGCTCGGTGATCAGGATGCTCTCGGTTGTTTCCATGCCCCAGTCATCCATCCACAGACCGGTCATGAAATGGAAGGTCATGCCCGGTTGCAGAACCGTCACATCACCAAGCCGCAGGCTCATGGTGCGTTCGCCCCAGTCCGGCGGATAGCTGAGACCGATGGAATAACCGGTCCGGTTGTCTTTTGTAATTCCGTGTTTTTTCAGCACGTTGAAGAAGGCCCGGGCGACATCTTCGCAGGTGTTGCCTGGACGGGCGACGTCCAGTCCGGCAATCATGCCTTCCTGAACGGCCTTGTCCGCGTCGAGATAATGCTGCGAGGGTTTGCCCAGAAAGACAGTACGGGATAGCGGCACGTGATAGCGCCGGTAGCAGCCGGCAATTTCGAAGAAGGTCCCTTCACCGGACTTCATCGGCAGGTCATCCCAGGTCAGGTGCGGGGCCGCAGCGTCCGAGCCGGACGGCAGCAGGGGGACGATGGCCGGGTAATCGCCGCCATGTCCGTCGGCACCACGAACGCCGGCGTCATAAATTTCTGCAACCAGATCACATTTCCGGATTCCCGGTTCGACCTTGTCGATGATCCGGGCATGCATAGCCTCAACGATCCGGGCAGCCCGGCGCATGTAGGTCAGTTCCTGTGCTGACTTGACCGCCCGGCACCAGTTGGTCAGTCCTGTTGCATCATGAAACTGTGCATTCGGAAGATGCCGGGTCAGTGACTGATAGGCGGCAGCAGAGAAATAGTAATTATCCATCTCGACGCCGATGCGACATTTGCCCCATCCACGGTCCTGTATGATCTGACTGAGCAGATCCATGGGATGCCGCTCGGTCGACTGAACATAATGATCGGGGTAGGAGAGTATCTGCGCTTCATCCATATATACGGTTCGCACCGCCCCATTGACGTCCTGCAGACGGCCATACCAGACCGGGTCTTCATGCAGGTCCACCAGAACACATTGATGAACATAGAAGGACCAGCCGTCATATCCGGTAAGCCATGCCATGTTGGACGGGTCAGAGACGATCAGAAGATCGATTCCCTGCGCGGCCATTGCCGTCCTGACCTTGTTGATCCGATCCGCATACTCTGCGCGGCTGAAAGGAAGATCGATGTCAGGCATGGCAGTCTCCGGAGGTTAGTCGCTGTTGAAAAGATGTCCGAGCGTGAATGTGTTCGCGCGCTTCAGGGTGAAAGCGGCTATCGCCGTGTCCTGAATGCCGGTTCCGGTCAGATCGCAGACCGTGATATCCCCGGCAGAATGACGTCCCCGGGCATTGCCGGTGATGATTTGCCCAAGTTCTTCATAGGGATGGTTGTCCCCAACCACACCGGCGGCAACGGCTGATCGCAGTTCGCCCTGACGAAGGCACTGAGCATGACTGTCGCAGACATAGAGGCTGGCATCGGCAATGATCTGCGGCGCCAGTTCATTCTTGTAATCAGCATCGGACCCCATCGCCGTAATATGCTGACCAACCTTGATATCCCGGCTTTCAACCAGGGGAGTGGTGGCGGGGGTTGTGGTGACAACGATATCCGCAGTCATGACATCAGAAACGGAGGCAGCCACGGTGACAGGGATACCCAGATCATCGCTGCATTGTTTTGCACAGGCTTCGGCTTTTTCCGGGTCGCGGCCCCATATGATGGCTTCCCGGATCGGCCGGACCAGTGTCAGCGCCTGAAGCTGAAGTCGGGCCTGAACACCGCATCCGACAATACCAGCGGTTTTTGCATCTTCCCGTGCCAGCCACCTTGCCGCGACGGCACCGGCCGCGGCGGTACGTATATCGGTCAGATAACCGTTATCCAGAAGCAGGGCTTCAACCAGCCCGGTCGCGGCAGAGAAAACCACCATCAGGCCGTTGACGCTGGGCAGGCCGATCTTCGGATTATCAAAAAAGCCGGGACTCATCTTGACGGCAAAGGAGGGGACCCCCGGAATATAAGCGGTTTTGACATCCACCTCGCCATTATGTTCCGGCACCTGAAAACTCATGATGGGCGGCATGGCAATATCACGGGTCGCAAGGGCACTGAACGCAGCCTCAACACAGTCGATAGCGGCGAGGTCGAGCGGGATCATTTGCCGAAGATCACTTTCCGTGAATATTCTGATTTCCGGCATCCGCTATACCCCGTCAGTTCGGACTGGCCGCGACATCGACGTCTTCACCGTCGATCAGGCGTTTGTGCAGCTTCATGTCGATATTACCGCCACTCAGCAGCGCGACGGTTTTGCCGCTGTTGCGGACTTTCCCGGCGAGCAGGGCTGCGATGCCGACCGATCCTGAACCTTCGATGATCTGACGTTCCTGCCAGTAAGCGTGCCGGATAGCCGCAGCAATTTCCTGTTCCGACACGGTGACGAAGTCGTCCACCAGATCGCGTACCATCGGAAAAGTATAGCGGTTGTCGAGGCCAATACCGCCACCCAGCGAATCTGCAAGGGTTGGCAGTTCTTCAACCGGAACCGGCTTGCCGGCACGCTGGCTTTCGATCATGGCAGCACCGCGCTCCATCGATACGCCGACGACACGGATGGCGGGGTCTGCTGCTTTCAGCATCAGGGCTATGCCGGAAATCAGCCCGCCACCCGACAGCTGAATCAGAACCGTGTCTGTTGCAGGCAGGGCTTCGAGGATTTCCAGGCCCAGGGTGCCCTGACCGGCAATGATGTCGGCATGATCAAAGGGGGGCAGCATGACCATGCCATCTTCTGCAACAAGCCGGTCAACCTCTGTCTGGGCGTCGTCCTGCGAACGACCGATAATCCGGACCTCAGCGCCCTCAGCCCTGATGCCCTCGACCTTGTTCGATGGTACCAGTTCGGACATGCAGATGATGCAGCGCACCCCGGCCTGCCGGGCGGCATAGGCAAGCCCGCGCCCGTGGTTGCCGGTCGATGCCCCGACGACGCCTTTTGCTTTCTGTTCATCGCTCAGACACAGAATGGCATTCGTTGCGCCCCGCAGTTTGAAACTGCCTGTCAGCTGATGATGTTCCAGCTTGAGATAAACATCGCTGCCTGATGCATCACTCAGAGACGGGGAAGGGGCCAGTGGTGTGGTTCGTATCCGGGACCGTATCCGTTCATGCGCCTGATAGACCTGGCGCGGATGCATCGGCAATTGCTTCATACGGCTTCCTTCACGGCACTGAGGAATTGTTGCGTCCGCTCCTGTTGCGGATTTCCGAAGACTTCATCCGGTGTACCCTGTTCTTCAATCCTGCCGCCATAAAAAAAGCAGACCCGGTCAGAGATATCCCGGGCAAAGCCCATCTGATGCGTGACCATCAGCATGGTCAGGTTGAGTTCGTTGACCAGTTTACGAATGACGGTGGTCACTTCGCCAATGACTTCAGGGTCAAGGGCTGAGGTGACTTCATCAAACAGCATGACCTTCGGACGCATCGCGAGTGCTCGCGCAATGGCGACGCGCTGCTGCTGGCCTCCGGACAGACGGGAGGGGTGTTCATCCCGCTTGTCGGCAACGCCAACCATATCGAGCAGGTCTTCTGCCCGCTCCCGGGCTTCCTGTTTGGTCATGCCAAGGGAATAGACCGGGCCTTCCATGCAATTTTCCAGAGCGGTCATATGGGGGAACAGGTTGAAGTGCTGAAAACACATGCCGATGTTTTGCCGCATCTGACGAAGATACCGGGCATCAGAAGGTACGAGCACCCCATTCCTTTCCATATGCGTCAGTGGTTTGCCATCGACGTAAATGACGCCGTCATCAATGGTTTCCAGTGTCATGAGGACACGCAGTACAGTGGTCTTGCCTGAGCCGGAGGGGCCGATGATGCTAACCATTTCACCTTCCGAGACGTCCAGATTCAACTGGTCGAGAACCGTCAGGTCACCGTAGCGTTTGGTGACATTGGCGAACCGTACGACTGGTTCGTCTGAACCGTTCAGGCTCAAGGGCGGCGTCGGGCTGTCATCGGGCATGGCGGCGTCTCCATCATTGGCGTCCTCACATACTATGATCATATAGAGGTACACATCTATAGGAAAATATACCGATAATTGTTTTGAATACGCCGGTTATGATCGTTTCTGATTTCATGTTGTATCCAACTTGGCATCTGATTATCCTTCTCTCACAGGGTGGCGGCAGATCACCCGGATCGAATTCCAGGTGGGTTTCATTTGAACAGGAGATGAAAAATGAGCGTTATCAGATCATTCAAAGGGGCAATGGTTCTCGCTGCCTCCATGATACTTACGGGTACAGCCCTTGCGTCAGACAATCCGTTGCTGGAGAAGTACCGGACAGAAGGGGCGAAAGTGGCGATCGCCGGCTATGCGCCCTATGGCTACAAGCAGGCAGACGGAAGTTTCACCGGTGAACAGGTGGAAATCGTCAAGCATGTGCTTGGTCAGATGGGTGTTTCAAAACTGGAATTCATCGCAATGGATTTCGGTGCGATCATTCCGTCACTGGTTGCCGGACGGGCAGATTTGGGGGCAGCCGGCATTTATGTGCGTCCGAAGCGGTGTGAGCAGGTTCTGTTTGCGGAACCGACCTGGGGGCAGGGTGCAGCCTATCTGGTAAAGAAGGGTAACCCGAAGGGCCTGCATACCTTCACGGACATCGCCAAAACGGATGGTGTCAAACTTGCCGTGCTGGCAGGTGGTACTGAGGAGACACTGGCGAAGAAAGACGGCGTGCCGGAAGACAAACTGCTCAAGGTTGGCGACAAGGCCGCCGGCATTTCAGCAGTGATGTCCGGGCGCGCTGATGGTTTCGCGCTGTCTGCGTTTGCCATCAACGACATTGTTCGTACCGCCGGAGATCTTATCGGCATGGAAAGTTCCGGATCTATCACTGAAATTGCAGGGGAGAACTATCAGGGCCATGGCTCGATTGCTTTCCCGAAAGGGACGGGCGATGAACTGAAGGCTAATATGGCGTTTCGTGATGCCTTTCAGGCAACCCTGGCCAAGTATGTAGCCAGCGGTGATTACGCCAAGATGGCGTCGGCCTGGGGGTTCGGGCCGAAGGATGCGCCAACGAAGTCCATGAAAGAACTCTGCGGTTCCGGCCTCTGAGTTTTCGTTGATTCCCCGTTACGGACCCGCGCCAGACGACTTCGGTGCGGGTCCGCCAGCTTTCAACGCCGGAGGTGACCCATGTCGATCCGTGCGCTGCTGATTACACTGTGCATTACGGTCGTTACCGGCCTCGCATATTTTCAGCATTCGCCTTTCGCTGACAGTGCCGATGTTTTTCTTCAGGCGGCGGGCGTTACCGTGGAACTGATTCTTGCGTCGATGATTCTGACAGTCATCATCGCTTTCTCTGCAGGTATCGGCAGGTTATCGACTGTCCGGCTGATACGCTGGCTTTCAATTGGTTATGTTGAGATTTTCCGGGGGACTTCTGCACTCGTTCAGCTGTTCTGGCTGTTTTATGTTCTGCCCCTGTTCGGCCCCCGGGTTGATCCTTTTACAGCCGGTGTGCTGGGGGTGTCGCTGAACGTCGGGGCCTATGCTGCGATTGTCGTTGAGTCCTCTATCCGGGCTGTGCCGAAAGCCCAGCATGAAGCGGCGACGGCCCTGAATATGAGCGAATTCAACCGGATGAGACGGATCATATTGCCTCAGGCAATCCGGATTATGATTCCGCCCTTTGGCAATATCGCAATTCAGCTGTTCAAACTTACAGCACTTGTGTCCTTTATCGGCATTTCCGATCTGACCTATACCGCCTATCAGCTGAACCAGACGACCTACCGGACCGTCGAGGTGTTCACGATTATCCTCTTTATCTATTTTGCCATCGGTCTGTGCATCACCATCGGCATGAAAGTGCTGGAAAAGCATTTCTCGCGCGGCATTCGTCTGGGAGGTGCAGGATGATCTGGGACTGGGCTTATGCATTTGAAATTTTGCCGCAGATGGCAGCTGCCTCACTTGTGACCCTACAGGTTACCGTGTTTGGTTTTGCCCTTGCTGCCGTACTGGGGCTGATCTGGGCAGTGGTCAGTCTGCTTGAAATCCCGGTGGTCAGTTTCATGGTCAGGCTGCTCATCGAATTCATCCGGACAACGCCACTGCTGATTCAGCTCTTTGCGATGTACTATTTTCTGCCTCTGGTCGGAATATTCCTTCCGGCCATGCTGTGCGGTGTGCTGGCCCTCGGAATTCACTACTCTGCCTATTGCGCCGAGGTTTATCGCTCCGGCTTTTCCCAGGTTGACCGGGGGCAGTGGGAGGCGGCAAAGGTCATCAATCTTTCGACCGGTCTGACACTGAAACGCATTATCCTTCCGCAGGCCATTCCGCCGATCATTCTTCCGCTCGGAAATTATTTTGTGACGATGTTCAAGGAAACGCCGGTTCTGCTGGCCATTACCGTCATTGAACTGGTCGCTACCGCCCGTATTATCGGGAACGACACATTCCGGTATACTGAGCCAATTACCCTTGCCGGAGTTTTCTTTCTCATTCTCTCACTGATCGCAGCAAAGCTGACCAGAATGGCAAGCAAGCGGGCGGCATTGCCCGGTTCCCAGGTTTATTGAGGCCATTGTGATTTATCCGTCATCAAATACCCTGACCAGCCCGAGAACGGCACCACAACAGCGGATAACGGCAATCTATCAGGATATCCGGTATCGCATCTGCACCAACCGCTGCCCTCCGGGAACGTTGCTGAGTGAAGAGGAACTGGCGAAGGAATATTCTGTCAGCCGGTCACCGATCCGGCGTGTCTGTTCCATGCTGGAGCATGAGGGACTGGTAGAGATCAAACATGGCATCGGGACACTTGTCACCCGGATCGAACCTGAGCAACTGGCCGATGTTTATGCTGTCAGGAAAGTCCTGGCTGAATCAATGGGGCCCTTTATCAAACTGCCGTTTGCGCCCGATGCCGCAGACTTTTTCCGTGAATGTGCAGAGAGCTTTCTGACGCTGAAAGAGGGCGATACGATCGGATTTGCTGAGATCAATATCCGTTATTATACGGGCCTGACGGGCCTTGGCAGCAACGCGACATTACGGGAAATGCAGCGAAGCCTGTTCTTTCAGACGTCGAGAATGTGGTTATTGCTGCTACCGGCAATGAACTGGACCGAAACCATGACGGCGGTTCACGATGAATTGCTGGAAATTATCCGGCGAATTGAAATAGGCGACCCGGTAGGCCTCGCCTATGTGGTTCGGAACCATATCTTCGAAAGTCAGCAGCGAATGCTTCAGGCCAGATAAAATGGTATGGCAGAAAGCTTAAAGACGGGGCTCAAATGTATCGGTTCGCTGGTTGGTTCGTATCAGCCGGTTCACCAGTACAATACCGAATGAGTGATAGAGACGTGCGGCGAATCCGTCATCTTCCGCCACGAGCTTTTTGACCTTGTCCGTCGGGAAACTAATCGTCTGGATGTCCGTCAGTGCGATCAGTGTGGCAGAAGCCTGTATGGGGGAAATGAAGGACATTTCGCCAAACACATCGCCTTCTTCAAGCGGATTGATGAACTGTGCCCAGACACCACCACTCAGACTGCGTTCTATCCCGACATGTCCTTCTTGAAGTACGAAGAAATGGTCGAGTTGCTGCCCTTCTTCCACGATCTGGTCGCCAAGCATGAATTCGGCCTGTTCGGAGACAGCCATAAGCTTCTCCAGGTCGCTTTCGTTCAGTTTCGGAAAACACCGCGACCAGTCCATCAAGCCCTCTTTTTCTGTCTGTCCGGATAGTAGGTAGGGTCTGTTCTAACGTCAATCCTTGCAGACCGCTGGCGAACCGCGACCCGGATCGTTTAAAGTCAGCGAAACTGTGAGACCAGAACAGGAGATTGAGTGAATGAGCGGACAGGAAATCAAGATCAGCGCAGCCGATGGTTCAGGTGAATTCATGGCTTATCTGGCGACACCGGCCAGCGGTTCAGGGCCGGGGATTATTGCTATTCAGGAAATATTCGGCGTCAATCAGGGGATGCGCGAGATCAGCGACTGGCTGGCCGGGAAGGGATATGTGGTTTTATGCCCTGACCTGTTCTGGCGACAGGAGCCGGGTATCCAGCTGACAGACAAGACCGATGCGGAATGGAAGCGGGCGTTTGAATTGTTTGGCGGGTTCGATCTCGACAAGGGCATGGAAGATATCAGCGCGACGATTGACCATCTGCGCGGCCTCGATGTCTGCACGGGTAAGGTCGGAGCCATCGGCTACTGCCTCGGCGGACGGCTGGCCTTTGCCTGTTCAACCCGGACAAGTGCGGATGCTGCGGTTGGTTATTACGGTGTGATGCTGCCCGAACATGCGGATGAGACAGTGACCTGCCCGGTGATGCTGCATATCGCCGAGAAAGACGAGTTTGTTTCCGCTGAGCAGCAGCAGGAAATCAAACGCATCTGGGGCGACAATGCGAAAGTCACCCTGCATTCCTATGCGGGGCAGGACCATGCCTTTGCCCGCCCTGACGGCATTCATTACGACAGGGAAAGCGCTGAACTTGCCAACCAGCGAAGTCTGGAGTTTTTCTCAGCCCATCTCGGCTGATAGCTAGACAGCGGCTGCGACAGCCTCGATTTCAATTAACCAGTCGGGGCTGGCCAGTCCTGCCACCACAAGCAGGGTGGAGCCGGTAACCATGCCCAGTTCCTCGTCACGTATGCGACGATAGGCCGCAACATCCTGCTGACGTGTCAGGAACACCGTTATCTTGGCTATGTCGCCGGCCTGCATGCCGGCGGCCTTTACGATGGCAATGACATTGCGGAAAGCCCACCTGGCCTGTCCTTCGAAATCAGCCGGCAACTGCCCCTTGTCATCAAGTCCCACCTGACCGGAAACATGCACCCAGCGTGCACCGGAAGGTATTTCGGTCGCCTGTGCATAGGCGGAAAAGGCGGGTGGGGCGTCTTTTGTCTCAATGACTTTCATTGTCCGGACTCGCTGTCAGTTGTGAAACGATGAGGCGTTAAATCCTCCTCTTTCACACCATAGGCTGCAAGCCTCTCGGGAACAGCCCTGTTCATCACCAGCGCTGCTGCAAGCTCGGCCATGGCGGGGGCGGTCTGAATTCCGTAGCCGCCCTGTCCGGCCAGCCAGAAGAATCCGTTGTCCGCCGGGTCATAGCCGACAACCGGGGTCCGGTCCGGTGAAAAGGTCCGTAATCCGGCCCATTTATGGGTAATCCGGCGTACAGTCAGGTCAGTTGCGGTTTCCAGCCGGTCAACGCAAATGGCAATGTCGAGCTCTTCCGGCTGTGCATCGCAGGGTTCTGACGGGGTTTCATCTGCGGGGGAGACGAGAAGACGCCCGGCCTCCGGTTTGAAATAGAGTTCTTCATCCGCATCAATGGCAATAGACCACCCGCTGACATCGACACCAGCAGGCGGATCAATAGTGATGGCTGTCCGGCGCAGAGGGGTCAGGCCAACCGGTGCAACACCGGACATGACGGCAAGCTGATCTGCCCAGGCCCCTGCAGCATCAACCAGAACGTCGGCGTCAATCGACCGTCCGTCTTTTGATGTTATGGCCCAGTTGTCTCGTTCGCGAGACAGTGAGTCGACATCAAAGTCTGTGAGAATGTCACCGCCATTGCTGCGCAATTGTCTCGCATATCCCTGCAACAGGGCGTCAACATCAATGCCGCTTGTTGTCGTGTCTTCGACAGCCGAATGGAGGTAGCCGGACCTGAAACAGGGTATCTGTGCCAGAACCTCTGATGCGCTGACGGCTTGCAGCCCCGGTTGCCCCGCCGTCTCTGATATCAGCGCGGCCAGCGTTTCCTGCTGGTCCGCCCGGCCAAAAAACATGACATGGCGGGGCTCAAGCAGGGGGGAGGCAGAAAAACCGTCCGGTGGTGTTTCAAGGAACTCGCGGGAGGCGGCCGTTAATGCCCGTATCACACGATTGCCATAGGCCGGGGCATAGACGGCGGCGGAACGACCGGTCGCGTGATAACCGGGGGCCGTTTCCCGTTCGAGGACCGTAACCTCAGTCTCTGCTGACAGCACGGCGCCAAGCGAGATACCCGCCATCCCGCCGCCGACAATGATGACTTTCCGGGTCATGGTTCGTCCGATTACTCCGCCGGAACTGGTTTCGCCTCTCCGCTCTTGGTGCTGTTGGCCGTTTTGTTCTTTCGGCGTGACCAGCTTTCCAGAGGATCAACCAGCAGCGAGAGCAATGGCGGAATAATCAGCAATGTCAGCACAGCCGACAGAGCCAGACCACCAACGACAACAGATCCGAGACCGCGATAGAGTTCCGATCCGGCACCGGGGAACAGAACCAGCGGCAACATGCCGAAGACACTGGTCAGCGTGGACATGAAGATCGGGCGGATACGGTTCCGGGTCGCATCAACAATCGCCTCATGTATTCCCATACCGTCTTCGCGGATCTGATACAGCGTCTGATGGACCAGCAGAATCGCATTGTTCACGACAATACCAATCAGAATGACAAAGCCGAGCAGGGTCAGCATGTCGAGTTCCTGAAATCCACCACTGAAGGACAGGTAGATATTCAGCAGCTTCAGACCGCCAACACCACCTGCCGCGGCCAGTGGCACGGACAGCATGATGATCATCGGATAGACGAAGCTCTCGAACAGGACTGCCATCACAAGATAGACGATGATCAGGGCAAGCAGCAGGTCGAGCTGCATCTGGTCCCAGGTTTTTGTCAGCTGGTCGGCAGTTCCCGAGACATTCAGCTTTACCCCTCCGGGTAATCCGGCGGCGCTGAGAGGGGACATGACCTTGTCGCGCAGGATGTCCATTGCGGATTCCAGTGCGACACCTGCTGGTGGTTTGACCTGCAGCGTGATTGTGCGCGCACGTTCCTTGTGAAGGATTTCCGTCGGGCCGGATGTCACAACGACATTGGCCAGCGAATTGGCCAGCAGTATCTGGCCGGTCTGGGTGACGACCGGCAGGTTGTCGATGCCCTGTGTCGCGATGACATGATTGGTGGGGCCACGCAGGATCAGGTCCATACGTTTGCCTTCAACGGTTATCTCGGCAACCCTCAGACCGTCATTGAAGGCATCGACGGTATCGCCGAGTTCACGGGCTGTGACGCCGTTATCGGCCAGTTTTGTCCGGTCAGGTATGACACGCACTTCCGGAGCCCCAAGCTCAAGACCGGGTATCGGACGCACCTGATAGCCTTCGCTCATCGGCATGGCCTGCATGATCATGCCAAAGGCATTCTGGGCGACGCCGATGATTGTTTCCAGATCAGGGCCGGAGATGTTCAGGTCAATCGAGGTTCCGCTGGTTGCCCGGCCGAAAATCGACGGCTGGGTGACGAACCCGTATGTTCCTGGTTCACGGAACACCGGTCCCTGAAGAATCGGGATCAGCTCGGACGGACGGCCTTCGTCGACGGCAATGGCACCGAGGAAGGTGGTTGCCCGTGTCGCAACGAAGAAAAACCGTTCCATGAGGGGCGGGGCATTCGGGTCCGGCTTGTATTCACCGCTCTCTTTCCATGCCTTTTCTTCTTCGATGGACCGCAGCTTGTCGGAGGCCCACAAAGGTTTGATGGTCTGTTCAATGCCGCCTGCAATATCCGCTGTTGTCTCCAGGTTGTATCCCGGCGGGGGCAGAACCATGCCGAACACGAAATTCTGATTTCCTTCCGGCAGGTAGGAAAGCTTCGGCAGGAAGGTATAGGCCAGCGTACCTGCGCCGCCACACATGATCGCGACGGTTACCACGGCCAGTATCTTGCTTTTCAGCACGGCCCGGACAAAGCCGGTGACAAGGGCCATGAAGCCGTTGGCGATATCATCAATGACCGGAATGCGCATGGTCGTGATGCTTTTGCCATCGTTCTCGCCGAGCAGGCTGTTGGCAAGAGCGGGGATTACGGTTACGGCGACAATCAGCGACAACATGACAGCAACTGAAATGGCCACGGCGATGTCGCGGAAAAGCTGGCCGATTTCCAGCTTCATGATCAGCACGGGGATGAACACCATGACGGTGGTCAGTGCGGAAACCAGCACCGCCCCCCATACCTGCGCTGCACCGAGATAGGCCGCTTCACGGCGGCTTTTGCCGTTCTGATAATGGCGATAGATGTTTTCGAGCACGACGATGGCTGCGTCGACCACCATACCAACGGCGAAGGCGATCCCGGCCAGCGAGACGACATTCAGCGACCGGCCAAGGGCGGCCATGGCAACAAAGGAGCCGACGACGGATACAGGTATCGCCAGGGAGACAACAAGTGTTGCCCGGAATGAGCGCAGGAAGACCATGAGCACGAAGGCTGCAAGCGCGCCACCGACATAGATATTGCTGATGACCAGATCGATGGAAGATTCGATGTAGGTGGTTTCGTCATAAACCTGAGTCAGCTTGAGGCCCTGGTTTGGCAACGCAAATTCGTTCAGTTCAATAACCGCAGCACGAATACCCTCCATCGTCTCGATGACGTTGGCGCCGGTTTCGCGGATGACATTCATGGCCATGCCCGGTTTGCCGAGCACACGGATAAAGGCCGCAGGATCCTTGTATCCGTATGAAACATTGGCGATTTCGCCGACCGTCACGCGGCTTACCTGACCTGTGGTCGGGTCGGTTTCTGAGCGCAGGACGACAGCGCGGACATCCTCCGGGGATTCGAAGTCGCCCTCGGTCCGAACAACATAGCGGCGTTTGCCTTCATCAACGTCGCCGCCGGTAATTGTGGCGTTCGCCTCACGAAGCTTCTGGACGACCTGCGAAACGGTCAGACGGTAGCGGGCCAGGGATTCCGGATTGACCGTAATCTGCAACTCACGTTCGCCACCCCCATACAGGTTACTGGCACCGATACCGGCAACCCGTTCAAGGCGGTCCTGAACCACATCCTCGGCGAAATCGCGATAGGTATGGATCGGCCGGTCATTGCCCGGCAGGGTCTGCAGCATGAACCAGGCGATGCCGTTATCATTGGCACCGGACGTGCTGAGTGTCGGCTCGTCGGCCTCATCAGGATAACCGCTGACCTGATCGAGCCGGTTGGCAACCAGCAACAGGGCGCGGTCCATGTTTGTGGATATGTCGAACTCCAGCTCAACAGACCCGCGACCGGTTTCAGAACGGCTGCTCATTTCTGACAGCCCTTCGATACCTTTCAGCTTTTCTTCCTGCCGGTTGACGATTTCACGCTCGATTTCTTCGGGCGCGGCGCCGGGCCAAATCGTCGAAATCTCAATAACCGGTTTGTCGACATCAGGCGTCAGCTGAATCGGAATCGTCTGCAAGGCAACGATGCCAAACAGCAATACCATCATGACGGCAGAAATAATCGCAATCGGTCGCTCGATGGCGAGGCGTATCAAATTCATAGTGTATTCTCAGAAGTTCTCAGCCTGTCGGGCTGATCAGCTTTCACCCTGAGCCTTTTGTTGAGAGTCAGTTTTTGCTGCGGCAGGCTTCTCATCCTTACTTGGGGCCTTCTTGCCTGTTGGTGCCACAGCCTGTCCGGGACGAAGCCGCTCGTTTCCACGTACGACAGCAACGTCACCCGGGGCCAGTCCGTCGAGAATTTCAAACCGGCTGCCAACAGCGTCACCGATCTGTACCGGGCGGAACTCGGCCTTGCCGTCAACCACCAGGACCACAAGATTTGTGCCTGCGCGGTTCAGAACAGCGTCCTTGTGAACGGTGATGACGTCGCGTGGCTCACCGATCGGGACCATCATGATGGCACTTTGCCCCGCAGCAAGGGTGGCACCGGCGGAAAGGTCGGGAATCGCCCGAACAATGCGGGTACGGGTCAGCGGGTTTTCTTCCGGAATCACCGCACGGATGACCGCATCATATAACTCTGATTCACCAAGCCTGATCTTGACGACGACACCTGACTTCACACCGGCAATGATCCGGGAAGGAACGGCGGCTTCAACTTCGAGATCCTGATCGCTCAGCAGTGTTACGACCGGCTGCCCGGCATTCACCCAGGCGCCTGATTCAACATGTTTGATTGTCACGACACCATCAAAAGGTGCCCGGATTTCTGAATCGTTGAGTTCAATCTCTGCCTGATCTGCGCTGGCTTTGGCACTGGTCGCTTCAGCACGGGCGACGGCGAGGCTGCCGCGTGCCTCTGCAACTGTCTGTTCCAGGTCTTCGAGCCGGCCTTTCTGGAAAGCGGCGGAAGAGCGGAGGCTTTCCATCCGCTGCATTTCCTGCTGTGCTTTACGCAGGGAGGCATTCGCCATGGCGATCCGCCCCTGATATTCAGCAACCTCAGACTTGCGGAGGTCAACTTCTGCCTGCTGACGGCGGACATCAAGGCGGGCGATGATATCGCCTTCTTTGATTTTGTCGCCAACGCCAACGAGAACTTCTTCAACTGGCCCGGATGTTCTGGCCGCAATCGGTCCGAATTTTCGGGACACGAGCCGCCCGATGACCGGGCTGGTCTGTGTCAGGGGTTCGGTCTTGACGACATCGACGCCGACCGGTGCGGGGCCACCCTGTGCGAGAGCGGCGATCGGCAGGGCGGAAATCGCCATGCCCAGAATGGATGCAATAATTCTGGTCTGATTGAACATCGTGATGGGTGCCTGCTGCTAAAGTGATCGTTAAAACTGACCTTGGATTAACCCCCGGAAATCCATGATGCGGAATCGTGCGGTCTTTTAACTGGACTGTGTAGTCCAGTCTAGATAATTCTTTGTGATGATGATTGTCAGGGAAATCTCACTTCTTGCCACAAACCACTGCAAATAAAGAACTTGTCGACAGCGTGCCGTCGCGCGCCCGGCATTCCATCAATAAACGCAATGCGATAACAGATGCGGCAGCCGCGCTGTTTTTGAAGGAAGGCTACGGTCAGGTCAGCATGGATCGTATTGCGCAATCCGCCTGCGTTTCAAAACAGACCGTTTACAGCCATTTTCAGAGCAAGGAATCCCTGTTTGAGGCTCTGGTGACAGAACGCTGCGATGAAATGCTGTCGATGGTGCCGGAACCTGTGGACCGTGCCCGCCCTGTATCAGATGTTCTCGACCATCTCGGACGCAGTTTTCTGATGCTGGTACTGGCAGATGACGCGATCAATCTCTACCGGACGGTTTTAGCCGAATCGATCCGTTTCCCTGAACTCGGACGGGCTTTTTATAATGCCGGACCAAAGCGCTCGCACAGCCGACTTGCGTCTTATCTGAAAAAGGAAGCGGAAAAAGGAACACTGGCCATTGAAGATCCGCAGGTGGCCGCAGAACAGTTTTTCGGTATGGTCAAAGGTGATCTGTATAATAAAGGGCTGCTGGGCGTGGCAACGACCGAAGATATTCAGGCAATTGACCTTGCGGTGGAACGGGCTGTTAAAGTGTTCATGGCAGCTTATGCCGTGAATGGTAGCCAGGCGATATGACCACATTCCTTTATACCCATCAGGCCTGCCTTGAACATGATACGGGGGCCTATCATCCGGAGAGGGCAGACCGGCTGCGTTCCGTTCTGAAAGCGCTGCGTGCAGAGGCTTTTTCCGGGCTGGATCGCCTTGAAGCACCCCGTGCGACCCGAGAGCATCTGATGCTGGCTCATCCTCAGGGTCATGTTGATCATGTGCTGGGGTCAGTCCCCGAGGAGGGACTGGTGATGATTGACGCTGATACGGTTGTCTGTCCCGAATCCGGTGAGGCTGCCCTGCGCGCGGCCGGGGCTGTGGTTGCCGCCGTTGACGCAGTGATATCCGGACAGGCGCGGAATGCCTTTTGCGCAACCCGTCCGCCGGGGCATCACGCCGAGGCAGATCAGGCCATGGGGTTCTGTCTGTTCAACAATGTCGTTATCGCGGCGCGCCATGCACAGCAGGCACATGGGCTCCGGCGGGTGGTGATCATGGATTTTGACGTTCATCACGGTAACGGGACGCAACATCTGCTGGAGCATGATTCGTCCTGTCTTTACGCCTCGACCCATCAGATGCCGCTGTATCCGGGTACGGGGGATCGCCATGAACGCGGTGTCGGCAATATCATCAATGCGCCTTTATCGCCGGATAGCGGGTCGGCAACCTTCCGGGCGGCAATGGAGAACACGATCCTGCCGGCCATCCGAACATTTGACCCGGAACTGGTTCTGATTTCTGCCGGATTTGATGCGCATCAGGATGATCCGCTTGGCGGGTTGAACCTTGTCGCGGAAGATTTCGGCTGGGCAACCTCGAAACTCTGCCAGATTGCGGCGGACTGCTGTGACGGACGGGTTGTTTCGACCCTTGAGGGCGGGTATGACCTCGACGCACTCGGGGAATGCTCTGCGGCACATGTTGCTGCCTTGATGGCAGCATAGGGCGAATCCGGGGTAATCTGTCCGGAATTGTCGGTATAACGGGCACAGACTGATTTAACAGGAGCCTTTCGATGGCAGAGCAAGTGATACCTGAAGACATTGCAAAAATGAGCTTTGAAGATGCATTGTCTGAACTGGAAAACATCGTGCGAAAGCTGGAAAAAGGCGAGGCGAAGCTTGATGAGTCGATCACCGACTATGAGCGTGGCGCTGCCCTGAAAGCCCATTGTGACCGGAAGCTTTCGGAAGCACAGGAACGCGTCGAAAAAATATCTCAGCGCGCCGATGGAACAGTGTCTGCTGAACCGGCGAAATTTGACTGAACTGAAACGGAACCTTCGCCGTGTATGATCTGAAAACCGGCCTGGCGGAAAACGCTGCGGCTGTCGAAAAGACCCTGAATGAATTGTTGCCCGGAGGCGACGCGCCGGAATCCCGCGTCTTTGACGCGATGCGCTATGCCATCATGGTTGGCGGCAAACGGTTGCGGCCCTTCCTTGTCATGGCCTCCGCCAATCTGTTCGACGTCCAGAAGGTCTGCGCACTTCGTGCCGCTGCAGCCATCGAGATGGTCCATTCCTATTCGCTGGTGCATGACGATCTGCCGGCAATGGATGATGATGATCTGCGGCGCGGACAGCCATCAACCCACCGCAAGTTTGACGAGGCCACGGCCATTCTGGCTGGTGATGCCCTGCTGACAATGGCGTTTGAGGTGCTGGGTGAGCGCGAGACGCATTCCGATCCGAATGTGCGCTGCAAGCTGGTGACATCACTGGCAAAAGCCTCAGGGGCCGAAGGCATGGTCGGTGGTCAGATGATCGACCTGCAGGCTGAAAATCAGCAACTTGATGCAAATGGGATCACCCGCCTGCAACAGCTGAAGACGGGCCGGCTGATTGCCTGGTCCTGTGAAGCCGGGGCTATCCTCGGCAAGGCCGATCATGAATGTCAGCTTGCCCTTGCGGCTTATGCACATGACATCGGTCTCGCGTTCCAGATTGCAGATGATATCCTTGATATCGAAGGCGATCAGGAAGCTTTGGGTAAAACGGTCGGCAAGGATCTGGAGCAGGGCAAGGCAACGTTCGTGTCACTGCTTGGCATGGATCAGGCCAAGTCACAGGCAAGAATGCTGTCCGATCAGGCTGTCCAGCATCTCGAACGATTTGATGAACGTGCCGAACCCCTGCGGGCGGTTGCCCGGTTTGTGGTCGAACGCAAGAACTGACACGGATAACACCAGCATGAACACGTCGAAGCCCGTTCTTGACCGCGCAGGTCTTCCGTCAGACATCCGTTCTTTTTCGACGGCTGAGCTGAAGCAGCTTGCTGTCGAGTTACGTCAGGAGACGATTGAGGCGGTCTCT
>WJPL01000003.1:0-223550 GCA_009649675.1 Alphaproteobacteria bacterium HT1-32
GCTGCATCATCTGGCGACGACGGGTCAGCTGGATGGTGGTCTGAAGATCCGGCCGATGGTGCTGCCCGATGTATTCATCGATCAGGACAAGCCGGATGCGATGTATGATCAGGCGGGGCTGAGCGCGCAGCATATCGCGGCGACGGCAATGCAGGCTCTCGGTCTCGACAGCGCCAGCCTCATTGAGCCGGCACGGGCCTGATATAGCCGTCGGGCCGGAATATGAACATGCTGGCCGTTCTGACAGCTATTCCTCTGCTGGCCTGGTTGTATCTGCTGCTGGCACATGGCCGGTTCTGGCGGGCTGACCAGATACTCCCCCATGAACAGGATGCCCTGAGCAGCTATCCGCCGGTGGCTGTGGTGATCCCGGCGCGTAATGAAGCTGACGGGATTGCCCGGACGATTCAGGGTCTGCTGTCACAGGATTACCCCGGCCAGATCAGTGTATGGCTGGTCGATGATTCTTCTGACGATGGCACGGTTGATATCGCCCGTGACGCAGCACAAGGCGATCAGAGACTGACGGTGATTGAAAACCAGCCGCTGGTGCCGGGATGGGCTGGTAAAATGTGGGCTGTAAATACCGGGCTGAAGGCTGTCCCGGCTGATAATGTTTATGTGCTGCTGACAGATGCCGACATCATTCATGAACCCGGTCTGCTGCGGCGGCTGGTCACTAAATCGGAACATGAAGGCCTTGTTCTGACCTCGCTGATGGTCCGGCTGAATTGCGAGACGGTCTGGGAAAAGCTGCTGATTCCAGCCTTCGTTTTTTTCTTCCAGAAACTGTATCCGTTTCCCCGGGTAAACAACCCGAAGCAACAGATCGCCGCGGCTGCCGGTGGCTGTATGCTGATCCGTAAATCAGCACTGGATGCCGTTGGCGGCGTGACCAGGATTCGGGATGCAATTATCGACGATTGCGCCCTGGCCCGGCTGCTGAAAAAGCAAGGGCAGATCTGGCTGGGGCTGGCTGAACAGACCCGGTCCTTGCGGCAATATACATATCTGCACGAAATATGGGACATGGTGGCCCGTACGGCCTACACACAACTCAACCATTCACCGGTTTTGCTGATCGGCTCGGTGTTCGGCATGATAGTGCTTTATCTGCTGCCGGTCGTGAGCCTTGTTACCGGGCTGTTGATCGGAGATTCCGCCATTGCCTTGTCCGCCGCATTCACAGTTTCGCTGATGACAATCTGCTTTCTGCCGACGGTCCAGCTTTACCGGCTTCCACTGACCTGGGCTTTGACCTTGCCTGTCGCCGGATTGCTTTACGGCTTGATGACATGGACCTCCGGCTATAGGCACTGGCGGGGGCGTGGTGCTGGCTGGAAAGGTCGCACCTACAGCCGGACAGGGGACATAGGGCAACAATCACATGACTGAGATGCAGTCAGACCAGACAATTGCGGAAGAGACGACACGGGCATCCGGATCTTCATTTTTCGTTGCCATGCGTCTGCTGCCGCCAGAAAAGCGGGCAGCGATGTATGCGGTCTATGCTTTCTGTCGCGATGTTGATGATATTGCCGATGAGCCTGGCGAACTGGCAGATAAGAAAGCCGCTCTGACGGCATGGCGGGGATGGATTGAAGACCTCTATCAGGGACGTACCCCCGGCCACCCGGTCGCCCGGGCGCTTCGGCAACCGATTGCAGAATTTGACCTGAAGCAGGCAGACTTTCTTGCCGTGATTGAGGGCATGGAACTGGATGCCCGGCCAGATATCCGGATCGCTGACCGTGATGCCCTGATTGATTATTGCGACAAGGTTGCCTGCGCTGTCGGGCGTCTGTCGGTACGTGTGTTCGGGATGGCAGAGGAAGACGGGCTGGCTCTCGCCCGTGCAGAAGGGCTGGCCCTGCAACTGACCAATATTCTGCGTGATGTGGCGGAAGATGCGGATATTGACCGGATCTATCTTCCGCAGGACATGCTGAGAGAAAGCGGGCTGACCACAACTGACCCGCAGAAGATGCTGCACAGCCCTTCCGTTGAGCCGGTTTGTCGCGAATTGTCTGACCTTGCGGGAGAGCGCTTTGCAGAAGCGCAGACCATTCTTGACCGCTCTGACCGTCGGGCAACACGACCGGCCCGTATCATGCTGGCGGTCTACCGGGAAATTCACCGGCGCCTTGTCCGGCGTGGGTGGCAGCCGGAGGTCATCGGACAACCTGTCGGCCCCGGCAAACTCGGCAAGCTCTGGATTGCCGTGCGAAGCGGATATCTGTGACCCGGCATCTGCATATTGTAGGCGCCGGCGTTGCCGGCCTTGCCGCGGCCTGCCGGGCGCTCGCCCGGGGCGCGTCCGTCAGCCTTTATGAAATGGCTGGTCATGCCGGTGGACGCTGCCGGTCATTTCATGATGATCAGCTGGGTGCCGAAATTGATAACGGCAATCACCTGATTCTCTCCGGCAACCGGTCCATTCAGGCCTTCATGACCGATGCCGGTGCCGATCCCGAAGGATTTTCTACTGCCGCCGCAGCCGGTTTTGATTTCTTTGACCTTCAGGATGGCCGGGAATGGCGCATTGCCATGAATGATGGTTGCCTGCCGACCTGGATATTTGATCCGGATTGCCGTGCGGCCGACACCGGACCAGCTGATTATCTCGCAGCGCTGAAACTGTTGTTCGCGGGAGAACGGACTGTCAGCGAGGTTTTTGGCGGCGGCGCAGCATTCCGGAATTTCTGGGAGCCGTTGTCTGTGGCAATCCTGAACACGGAGCCGGACATTGCATCAGCCGGCCTGCTCTGGCCGGTCCTGCGGGAGACGGTTGGACGGGGCGGGAAGGCCTGTCGCCCGATGATAGCCCGGAAAGGTCTTGGACCGGCGCTTATTGATCCGGCTGTGCGAAAGCTTGAACAGAACGGTGCGACTGTCAGGTTTGGGACACGTCTGCGAAAGCTGGAGGTAGCAGGAAACAGGCTTGGATCCCTGAGTTTTGATCACTCATCTGTTGAATTCGGTCCGGATGATGCCGTGATTCTGGCTGTCTCCGCGGGACATATGGCACGTCTGACGTCAGAGGTGGTGGCACCAGACAGCCATCGTGGCATCACAAACCTGCATTTCCGGATGGCTGAACCACTTGCTGAACCCGGGCAGCCCTGGATGCGGGGGATTGTCGGCGGTATTTCCCAATGGGTCTTCATCCGGGATAATATCCTGTCCGTTACTGTCAGTGTTGCCGAGGTTTACGAATCGGCCGCCGCAGAGAATCTGGCAACCGTGGTTTTTGAGGAACTGAGAAAGGCTCTGGACCTGAAAGCATCGTCATATGAAAGTTTTCGCATCATCCGCGAAAAACGGGCGACTTTCACTCAATCTGCGGAGCAGCTGAAACGCCGGAGTGGGCCAGAAACCGCGTACAGCAACATGTTTCTGGCCGGAGACTGGACGGCAACCGGCCTCCCGGCAACCATTGAAGGGGCCGTTCGGTCCGGACATATTGCAGTTGCGAAGGCAATGGAAAGTCCCTGACAACCTTGACAAAATAGTTACATCGCGTAGATAGCGGGGTCTGCGGCCCGCAGCCGCTTCTTGCGCTTGCGAATACGGTCGGACATAGCCGGAAACCTCATGAACATTATCTCTGACGTAACAGCATCGTCACAGACGCCATCAATTTCAGACCCTTCGCTTGTCGACCAGACAATCAGCGAGGCTCTGGCTGATCTTGAACGTATGCAGGGCGACGATGGTCACTGGGTGTTCGAGCTTGAGGCTGATGTCACGATTCCAGCCGAATATATTTTCCTGAATCACTTCCTCGATACCATTGATGATGAGGTCGAGCAGAAGCTGGCAAACTATATCCGTCGGCAGCAGTCCGTGGTTCATGGTGGCTGGCCGCTTTATCACGATGGCGAGTTCAATATTTCCGCCAGTGTTAAGGGCTACTTTGCCCTGAAGCTTGTTGGCGATGACCCGGATGAGCCGCATATGCAGCGGGCACGTCAGGCGATTCTGGATTATGGCGGGGCAGAGCGGGCGAATGTTTTTACCCGCTTCGCACTGGCGCTGTTCAATCAGGCGCCGTGGCATGCGGTACCGGTTATGCGGCCGGAGGCGATGTTGCTGCCACGCTGGTCGCCGTTCCATATCGAGAAGGTCAGTTACTGGTCACGTACCGTAATGATCCCGATGTTTGTGCTGTATTCATTACGGGCACAGGCGGCGAACCCGCGCGGTGTGAAGATTGACGAGCTGTTTACACGTCCGCCATTCGAAATTAACGATTACAACTCCAATCCAACCGGTTCCGGCTGGGGTGAGTTTTTCCTGAAGCTGGACAAGGTGGTGCGTTTCGCCGAACCCATGTTCCCGAAGTTGCTTGAACGGCGGGGCGTGCAGAAATGCCTGAATTTCGTCAAGGAACGTCTGAATGGCGAAGATGGTCTTGGCGCTATCTTCCCGGCAATGGCCAATACAGTGATGATGTATCACACCCTGGGCTATCCGGCAGACCATCCGGATTTTGTCATTGCCCGGAAGTCCATCGATAACCTCCTGATTCTCAAGGAAGATGAAGGCTATTGCCAGCCCTGTGTGTCTCCGATCTGGGATACGGCACTGGCCGCACATGCGGTTGCTGAGGCATCGGCTGCGACGGACGGATCCGGTGATCCGGATCTGTCCACGGCCCGTTCGGCCTGCGACTGGCTGGTGAAGCGCCAGATCACGGAAGTATTCGGAGATTACGCCTGGAAGAAACCTGACCTGAAACCGGGTGGCTGGGCATTTCAGTATAACAATGATCATTACCCTGATGTGGATGACACAGCTGTTGTTGCCATGGCAATGGACCGGGTCGATCCGGAACGCTATGCCGATGCAATCAGCAAGGCGACGGACTGGATCATCGGCATGCAGTCTGAAAACGGTGGCTGGGGTGCCTTTGATATCGATAACACCCACTATGTCCTGAACAATATTCCATTTGCAGATCACGGTGCCTTGCTTGACCCGCCGACGTCCGACGTAACGGCGCGCTGTATCAGCATGCTGGCCCAGCTTGGCTATGACCGCTCGCATGAGGTCGTCGCACGCGGTGTTGACTATCTGAAAAGTGAGCAGGAGCCGGATGGTTCCTGGTTTGGCCGCTGGGGTACTAATTACATTTATGGCACTTGGTCTGTCCTCTGCGCTATCAATGCAGCCGGCGAAGACATGCAGAGCGATTATGTGCGCAGATCTGTTGCCTGGCTGGAATCGAAGCAGCGGGAAGACGGCGGCTGGGGCGAAGACGGCGCGACCTATTTTGATGAGCAGCGTGGGCTTGCGAAGGCCAGCACGGCATCGCAGACGGCCTGGGCCGTGCTTGGCCTGATGGCTGCCGGCGAAGTTGATTCCCCGGCTGTTGACCGTGGTATTGCCTTTCTGTTGAGAGCCGATCGTGAGGGGACCAACTGGAAAGAAGAGTGGTTTACCGCCGTCGGCTTTCCAAAGATATTTTATCTTCGCTATCACGGTTATCCGAAGTTCTTCCCGCTCTGGGCGCTGGCCCGCTACCGGAATCTGAAAACCGGTAATGCCAAGCTTCCGCTGACCGGAATGTGAGCCCGGATCTTTCCAACTTTGGCTTTGTCTGCGGCATGCAGAGCGAGGTGGCGATTTTGCGCCGCGCGCTCAAAGGCACGGTCGTGGAACAACGGATACTCTGCTTTGGTCCGGGACAGCTGAAAGCCCGTGAAACGGCGGAAGAACTGGTAGCCCGGGGATGCAGCAGCCTCGTTTCATTCGGCCTTGCCGGCGGACTTCAGCCTTCAGTCAAATCCGGGGATCTGGTTGTCGCGACGGAAGTCCGGACCGAAGACAACAAACTGTATGCCTGCGAGTCCGGTTTGTCTGACTGGCTGGCAGGGCAGACTGCCGCAAATCGAAAAGGCCCCGTACTTTCTGTTGCCGCCGCAATTTCCGAACCTGATGCGAAACAGTCAGCCGGGCTGTCCGGTTGTCTTGCCGTTGATATGGAAAGCGCAGCGGTCGCGGAGGTAGCGGAATGCGAAAACCTGCCTTTTGCCTGTATCCGGGCCATTGCGGATGAAAGTGATGACAGCATTCCGTCCATTGCACTGGATGGCCTCGACGAAGAAGGTAATCGTCGTATCATCCCGGTGATAAAAGGTCTTTTGCGTCATCCCCGTCAGTTCGGAGCCATCCTGGCACTTGGCCGGCGTAGTCAGTCCGCGCATGCGAGATTGCTTGGCGCCGGTCTGGCCTTATCATCGGGGTAGAAAATCCGCAGGTAAGGCATATGGACGATGGCCCTGAAACAATTTGAATTTTCCGGCAGTCATTATGATATCGGCGTCGCCCTGGGGCGATTATCGGCTGACAGCATCCGAAACGTCATCCCCGGAATGGAGCGGGTGATTGCCCTGCGGAAGCTCTGGCTTGGCTCTGACCGGCTGAAGCAGATTGAATCAGCAGCCCGCAACGTCTTTCCGGATTACATGCGGGAGATGGAAGGCATCGCTGACGGGGCGGATGTTCCGTTTCAGGATATTCTGATCTGGAACTGCCGGGGCGACCTGCCGACAGAGTCTGAGCCGGCCTCAGAAGGTGCTCTTGGATGTACGACGGTGATGTCCGGCAGGGAAACCGGTGACATCGAGATCGCCCATAACGAAGATGGCCATAAATGGCTGAAGGGGCTTTGTCATCTGGTGACGCTGGTGCCAGAGAATGCACCGCGTGTGACCAGTTTCTATTACCCCGGCCTGATCTCCGGACATAACTTCGGCTTTAATGAGTTCGGACTGGTTCAGACGGTCAACAATATCCGCCCCGGTGATCAGAAAGTTGGCTTGCCCCGACATATCATCAGCCGTGCCTCACTGGCCTGCCGGTCGATGGATGAGGCGCTTACGCTGTTTGCCAGAACCGACCGTGCCAGCGGGTTTCATTACGCCCTGGCGCAACGTGGCGATGACCGGCTGCTGTCGGTTGAGGCACCGGCATCCGGTTGCGTCATTCGTGAAGTGACGGGGCGTTCAGCCCATGCCAATCATCTGGTGTTCAGTGAATTTGATACTCTGCCACAGGACGTGACGCCATCTTCCCGGTTCCGTCAGGAGAAAGCAGAACAGATTTTGTCAGCAAACGGGGCAGGGGATTGCACCGGGCTCGCGATTCTGGGGAATACGGAAAATTCCGATTATCCGATCTGTCTGAAAAGAACGGATACGGAAGAGACAAGCTACACGCTTGCCACGGCCCGGTTCGGCATCGGCAAAACCGCTGTCACATGGGAAGTCTATGACCACCCATGTGACGATGCGGTGCTTTCCGGGAGAATATGATCCCGGTCTGATTCAGGCTGAATTATTCGGCAGCAGCGACCGGCGGTTCCTTGCGGCTGCGACGTGGTGCCGGGGCTTCATGTTCGGTTTCCTTGAGGAAAGACTGAACGGTGTTGTCGAAGACAAACTCGGCCTTGCGGGCATTGTCGAGTTTGATTTCAGGCGCCATCGGACCATCAGTACGCACGCCGTTCAGGGCAACTTTCAGGGCTGCCAGCGGGTTTGAGATGGTGTGGTTGACGGCAGTGGCTTCATAACCGCAATGCACCATGCAATTCGAACATTTTTCGTAATTTCCGGTGCCGTAGGTTTCCCAGTCCGTTTCGTCCATCAGTTCGCGGAAGGAGGAGACATAGCCCTCATTCAGCAGATAGCACGGACGCTGCCAGCCAAAGACGTTACGCGTCGGGTTGCCCCAGGGCGTGCATTCGTAGGACTGGTTGCCAGCAAGGAAATCAAGGAACAGTGAGGACTGCGAGAAACGCCAGCCCTTGCCCTTGCCGAGACGGAACAGGTCACGGAACAGGTTCTTGGTTTTCTCTCGGGTCAGGAAATGTTCCTGGTCCGGGGCGCGTTCATAGGCGTAGCCCGGGGAAATGGTGATGCCTTCAACTCCCAGATCGTCACAAACGAAGCTGAAGAATTTCGCCATTGCATCAATATCAACGCCATCAAACAGGGTGCAGTTGATATTGACCCGGAAACCCCGGTCACGGGCAATCTTGATCGCTTCAAGCGCTTTGTCGAACACGCCTTCCTGATCGACAGCCTTGTCATGATGTTCACGGTCACCATCAAGGTGAATCGAGAAGGTCAGATAGGGCGACGGTTTGAACTGATCGATCTTCTTCTTCAGCAACAGGGCGTTGGTGCAGAGATAGACGAACTTCTTGCGGGCGACGATGCCTTCAACGACTTCGACGATCTCCCGGTGCAGCAACGGCTCGCCACCCGGAATGGAGACAATCGGAGCGCCGCATTCATCAACCGCATCCAGGCATTCCTTGACGCTGAGGCGACGATTGAGGATTTCATCCGGATAATCGATCTTGCCACAGCCAGGGCAGGCGAGGTTACAGCGAAACAGCGGCTCCAGCATGAGCACGAGCGGGTATTTGTTCTGACCGGTGATACGGTTTTTCAGAATGTAGGCGCCTACACGCGCCTGCTGGATCAATGGAACGGCCAATTATCTGCCCTCTTTGTATCGCTCGGTATGTATGGAAATCCGGCGGATGGTGATCAGGATACCGCCGCAGCAGCTGCCGCGTCAGTCAGTTTTTTCGGAAGCTTGAAGACGACGTTTTCCTCAACGCCCGACAGTGTGGTGACCGTGACATCCCGTACGGCTGCCAGATGGTCCAGCAGGTCCTGAACCAGCTTCTCGGGTGCCGATGCGCCCGCGGAAACACCAACTGTCTCAACTCCGTCAAGCCAGCTGTCGTCAAATGACTTTGCGTCATCAATGAGATGGCTCTGAATGCCCATCTCGTTACCGATTTCAGCCAGCCGGTTTGAATTGGAACTGTTTTGCGCACCAATGACCAGGATCAGGTCAACCTGACGGGCCAACTCGCGGACGGCTGTTTGCCGGTTCTGGGTTGCGTAGCAGATATCGCGAACATCCGGACCGATGATATTCGGAAATCGTTTCTGCAGGGCAGTGATGACGGCACGCGTATCATCGACACTGAGCGTCGTCTGGGTGACATAGCCAAGCTGGTCAGGATCCCGGACTGTGATCTTGTCGACATCATCGGGTGTTGAGACCAGCAACACGCCCCCGGGAATCTGGCCGCGTGTGCCTTCAACTTCCGGATGCCCGTCATGACCGATCAGAATGACTTCACGTCCCATATTGGCGTAACGCTGACCTTCCTTGTGGACTTTGGTGACAAGGGGGCAGGTTGCATCAATGACCGGCAGATCACGATTTTCAGCTTCGCTGACAACCATCTGGGGCACGCCATGTGCGCTGAAAACAGTGACCGCACCATCGGGAACTTCATCAAGCTCTTCAACAAAGACAGCGCCCTTGTTGCGGAGAGACTCAACAACGAACTTGTTATGCACGATCTCGTGGCGGACATAGACCGGCGGCCCATAGATTTCGAGAGCTTTCTCAACGATATCAATGGCCCGCTCGACGCCGGCGCAAAAACCGCGCGGCTGGGCCAGAACAACTCTCAGGGGCGACATGTTGGTCATCGAAATTCCTCTGGTTGAAGCCGGAAATTATCTCGCACAGCTAAGAGATGCTTCCCAGACTTCAAGTAGCTTATCGTGATGCGTTCTGAATGTGCCGCTTATACGCGGAGACAGGAAATATTGCAACGCAGCGACGTCGTTTCGAACAACCTGCTGGCAGCGGGGGATGGTTGCTGCCTTTCATTTGCCGTTTTGAGATAGCAATATCGCCCGCAACAGAAATCGATGGAGAGTCCTCATGCTGCGCCGACAGTTTGGCAAAGCGCTGATTACCTTAGGCTTTATGGCTGGTTTGACTACCGGAACAGCATTCGGAGCCGGGCCAGCACCAGCCGAGGCAACGGCAGTGGTCGAAACACTGCATAAGGCATTACTCTCAGCAATGAAGTCAGCGGAGACGACACCTGTCGCTGATCGTGCAGCAAGACTCGGCCCGGTAATATCATCCAGCTTTGCCCTCAACCGGATGTCACAATTTGCTGCCGGGTCGGGTTGGCGAAAAATGACAGATCAGCAGAAGTCTTCCTATCTCAGTGCTTTTACGGACATCACCATTGCGACCTATGCGAATCGTTTTGACGGCTTCTCGGGAGAATCCTTTGCCACGCTTGGCACTGAAGAAGCACTGAACGATTCGCTGCTGGTCAGGACAGAATTGCGGCGCCCGAAAAAAGACCCGGTACGTCTGACTTACGTTATTCTTGGTTCGGAAGATGGCCCGAAAATCGTTGATATCTATCTTGATGGCTCAATCAGCGAACTGGCACGGCAGCGATCAGAGTATCAATCAGTCTTGCGAAGTTCAGGCGCTGATGCCCTGATATCCGGGCTACAGGATCAGGCGGAGCGGATGTTGAAAACGAATGGCTGAGATGATGAGCGCGGCAAGAGAAGATTATGATGCGATTGTTGTCGGCGGCGGACTGGTCGGTGCGGCCATTGCATACGGACTGACCCGCAATCTGACCAGGGTTCTGCTATTGGACGAAGGTGATATCGCTTTCCGGGCGTCGCGGGGCAATTTTGCCCTGGTCTGGGTTCAGAGCAAGGGACTGGGGGCGCCTGCCTATGCCGACTGGACACGGGACAGCGCTGCAAACTGGGCTGCGCTGGCTAAAGACCTGAAATCCCGAACCGGTGTCGATGTGTACCATGATCAGGCTGGTGGCGTGCATATCTGTCTGTCCGAGGAAGAATTTCAGACGCGCGCCGAACAGGTTGAACTATTCCGGACACAGCCCGGAGCAAACCGAAGCTCCATCGAGATGGTAGACCGCGACGAACTGGCCAAGATGTTGCCGGGCATCGGCCCTGACGTGGCTGGTGGTTCTTACTGCCCGGATGATGGTCATTGCAGCTCTCTGTTTCTGTTCCGCGCCCTTCACGAAGCCTTTACGGCGCAGGGTGGCCGATACGTTTCGAATGCCCCGGCGCAACAGATCATCCCGTCTTCTGACGGCTTTCAGGTCTCTACCGGGGGGCGGGTTTTTGCGGCGCCCAAACTAGTTCTGGCCGCAGGTCTCGGGAATGCGGCCCTGGCGGAACAGGTGGGCTTGCGGGCGCCACTGGAGCCCATGCGGGGACAGGTGCTTGTCACTGAACGAGTTGACCCTTTCATGAGCATGCCGACGACATTCGTTCGCCAGACGGCTGAAGGCAGTGTGCTGTTCGGCGATAGTCACGAACATGTCGGGTTTGATACGGGCACGACAGCCCCGGTGCTCGGCGATATTGCCACCCGGGCAATTCGTACTTTCCCGTTTCTGGGAACCACCCGGATCGTCCGGACCTGGGGGGCGTTGCGTGTGATGACGCCGGATGGCCTGCCGCTCTATGAGCAAAGCCGGGAATATCCCGGTGCTTTTGTTGCCAACTGCCATAGTGGCGTAACCCTGGCGGCATCGCATGCCGGTCCGCTGGCCGATGCCATTGTCGCCGGAGCATTGCCGGAACGACTGACAGCATTTTCAAGTGCGAGGTTTGATGTTTGACGCGCGACTGAACAAGGCGAAGGACCGCGTGGCCTTTCGCATAGATGGCAAGGAAATGACCGCGCCGGAAGGTGTGACGGTTGCTGAAGCAATGATGCTGACCGGTGTGGAGCATACCCGCCTCAGCCCGATCGGTAAGACACCGCGCATGCCCTATTGCATGATGGGCGTCTGTTTTGAATGTCTGGTGACGATCAACGGCGTTGCCGGGCGTCAGGGCTGCATGGTGCCGCTGGAAGAGGGAATGGAAATTCAGCGACCCGCCGGCAAAGTGAAGGTGTCCCCATGAGCGGACATAGCTATGATGTTGCTGTCATCGGGGCAGGGCCTGCAGGCCTTGCTGCCGCCTCGGCCGCCTCGGATGCCGGTCTCACTGTCTGCCTGCTTGACGAGCAGCGCAGCCCCGGCGGCCAGATTTATCGGGCGATTGAAAGCAGCGGGCTCAAAACTCCGGCCATTCTGGGGCCGGATTACGCAGATGGCGCGGATATCGTCCGTCGTTTCCGTGCTTCCGGGGCAACCTATCAGGAACAGGCAACGGTCTGGATGGTAGACCGAACAGACGCAGGATTTGATATCGCCTTCAGTCTTCCGGGTGGTCAGAAACAGATATCGGCAAAGCGACTGGTCGTTGCCACCGGAGCAATGGAACGACCGGTCCCGGTTCCGGGATGGACCTTGCCCGGCGTCATGTCGGCCGGGGCCGCACAGATTCTGCTGAAGCAATCAGGGATCACCCCGTCCGGTGAAATCGTGCTGGCGGGCAATGGGCCTCTGTTGTTTCTGCTGGCGTCGCAATATGTGAAGGCCGGTGTGAAGATCACTGCGATTCTTGAGACCACTACTTTGCGGGATCGCATTTATGCGCTTCAGCATTTGCCGAAAGCGCTTCGCGGAAGCGCCTATCTGCGTAAAGGGCTGGCGATGTTGTCAGAGCTGCGGCGGGCCGGTGTTCCGATCCTCTCAGGTGTTGATGGTCTGGCTATTCTGGGCCGTAAATCGGCGGAGCAGGTTCGCTTCACTCATCGCGGGGCAAGCCGCCAGATGGTTGCTGATACGATCGTCCTGCATGAAGGCGTCATTCCCAATACACAGCTCCCAATGGCGCTCGGCTGCCGGATGGTATGGGACAAGTCCCAGCTTTGCTGGCGACCCGAGCTTGCCCGGTTCGGTCTGACATCAGAACCCGGTATCTATATCGCGGGTGATGGCGGTGGCATCAACGGGGCAAAAAGTGCGGCGCTTTCCGGCGAACTTGCCGGACTGGGTGTGGTGCAGGACCTCGATGGGTCAAAGATGTCAGGAAAGACATCGCACGCAGCCGATCTGGAAAAGAAACTTCAAGATGACGGGGCTGTCCGGCCTTTTCTGGAACGGCTTTATCGTCCGCATCTTTCACTTCCGTCCGACGAGGCGATAGTCTGTCGGTGCGAAGAGATAACGGCAGGAGAAATTCGCCGGATTGCGGCAACTGGCTGTCCCGGTCCGAACCAGATGAAAAGTTTCTGCCGGGCCGGAATGGGACCCTGTCAGGGAAGGATGTGCAGCCTGACGGTGACCCGGCTGATGGCAGATGTTCAGCAGACAGACCCGTCAGAAATCGGGCATTACCGCCTTCGCATGCCGATAAAGCCGGTCACCGTCGCCGAGATGGCACAACTGGCTGGCCCAACGGAATAGCGTTGCATGGTCAGGTCGGCTGGCTACAGTGCCGGTTCGTACAGATCAGGAGGAACACCATGTCATTTCGCACGCCCTATCTCATGTTTCTGGCGGATGCGCCTGATCAGCTTGCCGCGAAAACCGCTGCTGGTGTCGCACATTGGCGTCCGGACTGGTGCATTGGCCAGCTCCGTCTTGATGGCTGCAAGGCTGACCTGAAACTTCCGGACATGACGGTCGACGAAGCCGCCGCCGCGGGTGTTGGTACTGTCATCGTCGGCGTTGCGAACCGGGGCGGGCGTTTGTCACCGGCATCAATTGCTCCGCTTAAACGCGCTCTTGAACTGGGCATGGACCTGGCCAGTGGTCTGCATATCAAACTGGCGGATGTGCCGGAACTGAAAGCTGCGGCTGCTGCACATGGCCGGACAATCTCTGATGTTCGCCATCCGAAAGAAGATTTTGATACGGGCAGCGGCGAGGACAGATCCGGCAAACGCCTGCTGGCCGTCGGGACTGACTGCTCTGTCGGCAAGATGTACACGACGCTGGCGATTGAGAAGGAAATGCTGTCGCGTGGAATGAAGGCGACGTTCCGGGCAACCGGTCAGACCGGCATTTTTATTGCCGGATCAGGTGTCTCTGTCGATGCCGTTGTCTCTGACTTTATTTCCGGTGCAGTTGAGAAAATCAGCCCGGCCAATGATGCCGATCACTGGGACATCATCGAAGGACAGGGCAGTCTGTTCCATGCCTCCTTTGCCGGGGTGAGCCTGGGGCTGCTGCATGGAGCGCAGGCCGATGCGTTGATCATGTGTCACGAGCCGACACGCACGCATATGCGGGGTCTGCCGAAATCACCCATTCCCGATATCGCGGATTGTATTGCCCTGAATGAAAGCTGCGCCCGTCTGACCAACCCGGCGGCGAAAGTCGTTGGTTTCGCCATTAACTGCGCGGCTCTGGATGCAGCAGCAACCGACCGCACCCTCAAGGAATTCGAGGACAAGTTCGGAATGCCCGCCGTTGACCCGGTCAAGACCGGCGTCGGTGCCCTGGTTGATATCGTCGCAGGCATCTGATGCAGCTTACCGCAAGGTCTGAAACCTGGCCGCTTGCCCGGACGTTTCGTATTTCGCGGGGGGCGAGAACAGAAGCTGTCGTTGTTGTGGCTGAAGTCAGTGACGGCGTTACCACTGGTCTTGGCGAGTCCGTTCCCTACGCTCGCTATGGCGAGACGGTGGAACGTGTCATCGCTGATATCGAGGCCATGCGTAATGACGTCGAAAATGGACTGACCCGTAAAGCGCTGCAACAGTTTATGCCAGCCGGGGCCGCCCGGAATGCACTGGATTGCGCTCTCTGGGATTTTGAAGCCAAGCGTTCCGGCAAACGGCACTGGGAGCTTGCCGGTTTGCCTGCACCCTCACGCATTGTGACGGTCGAGACCGTCAGCCTTGATGATGTTGACGTCATGCGGCGCGAAGCAGCAAAGATCAGCCACAAGCCCCTGCTCAAGATGAAACTTGCCGATGAAGGTGCGCTGGACCGTATCCGGGCCGTGCATGAGGGGGCACCGAACAGTCGTATCATTGTCGATGCCAATGAAGGCATGGATCTTTCCACCCTGCTTGCCATTGCACCGGAACTGAAAGCCCTGAATGTGGCCATGCTGGAACAGCCCTTCCGGGTTGGCGAAGATGCCGCCCTGAACGATATCAGTTGCGATGTTCCGCTCTGTGCCGATGAAAGCTGCCATACCACGGCAGACCTTGCCGGCCTGAAAGGCCGCTATGACTTCGTCAATATCAAGCTCGACAAAACGGGGGGACTGACCGAAGCACTGCGCCTCCGGGATGCTGCTCTGGCAGAAGGCTTCGGCATCATGGTCGGTTGCATGATGGGCACGTCTCTTGGAATGGCTCCTGCCGTTCTGGTGGCCCAGGGGGCTGAGTTTGTCGATCTCGACGGGCCGCTCTGGATGGCCCGTGATCGCGACCCCGGACTTCATTATGAGGCTGAGTTTGTCAGTCCGCCGGACGCTGCTTTCTGGGGGTAGTCATCGGGACAGGCAGAGAACGCTGTGCCATTCTGGTTCTGGGAGCCAAAGTCCATTCGGATGGCACGCCATCCAGAAGTCTTCATCGCCGGGTGCTTCATGCTGTTGCGTTGTGGCGGCGCAATCCAGATGCTCTCATGGTTATGTGTGGGGCAGGGCAGGAAAATGCTCCCTCTGAAGCAGGCTTGATGGCTTCGGTGGCTGTTGCGAATGGCGTGCCTGCTGCAGGAATCATCCTTGATGATCGCTCAATCAACACATTTGAGAACATTGCTTTCGGAACGGCTTTGATTTCTGAACGGTCGATTGACCAGTTGATGGTTGTCACGGACGGATGGCATATGCCCCGTACGTTGATGTGTTGCCGGGCACTTTGCATATCAGTTGAGCCGCACCCGGTGCCGGTCGGCGACATAACATTCTCCACCATTTTGCATATCTGCCGCGAAATACCGGCGCTGTTAAAGTACCGGTTCTGGCTGCCGGGCAGGGTCCGGTCCTTTAAGTCCGGTTGTACCTGATCTTAGGAGAACAGGATGTGTGTTGACTCAGATAATTATATCAAATAATCATGATATATGGATTCTACGCAAGCGATCGACGCCTTCTCTGCACTCAGCCAGCAAACCCGTCTGGATGTCTTCCGTCTTCTGGTAAAGGCCGGCACAGATGGTCTGCTTTCAGGAGAGATCGGGGAGCGTCTTGAGGTCAGGCAGAACACAATGTCAGCCAATCTCGCCGTTCTTCTTCGGGCCGGGCTGATACGCAATGAACGGCAGGGCCGGACCATCCGGTATTTTGCAAATTTCGAGACGATGAACGGTCTGCTCGCCTTCCTGATGGAAGACTGCTGCGGCGGACGGCCTGATCTTTGCCAGCCGGTCATCGACCAGATTACCAGCACCTGATCTGCTGCCAGTGACGGTTACTCTCTCTGAAAGGAAAGCCCTTAAATCATGACGACGGTTATTCATCACAATCCCGACTGCGGCACCTCCCGCAATGTTCTTGAGATCATCCGTGCCTTTGAAGGAGAGCCGGTTGTCATTGACTATCTGAAAACAGGCTGGACCCGTGAGCAATTACAGGGACTGTTCGCTGCGGCTGGTCTCACCCCACGGACAGCCTTGCGAATATCCAAGTCTCCGGCAGAAGAACTCGGATTGACCGACCCTTCGGTTACAGAAGATGAAATATTGTCGGCCATGCTGGAGCACCCGGTTCTGGTCAATCGTCCGATTGTTTGTACAGGAAAGGGGGTCGCGCTCTGTCGACCGTCAGAGGCGGTTTTCAACCTGCTCGATGTCACATCCGGAGCGACCTACACAAAAGAAGACGGCGACGTGATCACAGCGCCATGAAGGATGAACTCATCAATATCGAACAGGAACATTTCCATAAGCCCGATGCACATCTGCTGGCACCTCACGGGCAGACAGATCATCCGCCACGGGTTCTGATGCTTTTTGGATCGCTTCGGGAGCGGTCTTATTCACGTTTGATGACCGAAGAGGCAGCCCGGGTTCTTCGGGCTCTTGGTGCCGAGGTTCGTATTTTCGATCCGGCAGGATTGCCGCTGGTTGATGAAGTATCAGAAAACCATGAGAAAGTTCAGGAACTGCGTCAGCTTTCATTATGGTCGGAAGCCCATGTCTGGTGTTCACCTGAACGCCACGGGGCGATGACTTCAGTTATGAAAACCCAGATCGACTGGTTACCCCTGGCGCCGATCGGTGGTGTCCGGCCGACGCAGGGGCGGACACTGGCCGTAATGCAGGTCTGTGGCGGGTCGCAAAGCTTCAATACCGTCAACCAGCTTCGCATTCTCGGGCGCTGGATGCGGATGATCACCATTCCGAATCAGTCGTCCGTACCGAAAGCCTTTCTGGAGTTCGAAGATAACGGTCGCATGAAGCCATCTCCTTTTTACAATCGCATGGTCGATGTGATGGAAGAACTCATGAAGTTTACCCTTCTGACCCGTGGCCATGCAGCCTACCTCGTCGACCGTTATTCCGAACGGGTCGAAAGTGCCGAGGAACTGTCGAAGCGGGTAAATCTGAAATCCATATGATTCGTATGGATAAGGCAGAATCTGTACCCTCTTGTGAAATTGCGATATCAACAGGCGCAACTGTTTGCTGTCCGGTCTGTCGGACTGTCGTAAACTGATTCCGGTTGTCGGATCAGATTGATGACATTAATTTGTCCGGTCAAAATATGGCAGATGACAGATTCACCGCCCAAAGCAATGAGAAGAGGACGCAGAAAAGATGGATTTTGATCTCAATGAAGAACAGCGCATGTTTCAGGATGCCGTGCGCGGGTTGGGGGAGCGTCACCTTGCCGACGGGGCACTGAAGCGGGCCCATGCCGGGCCGTTTCCTAAAGATGTCTCCCGGATGCTGGCGGAAAACGGTCTGCTCGGGATCACCATTGCTGAAGCAGATGGCGGGCAGGGCGGCAGCCTCATGGATGCGGTCATTGCCATTGAAACGATGGCACAGATCTGTCCGCGCAGTGCCGATGTCATTCAGGCCGGGAGCTTTGGTGCTATTCGTGTGCTCGCTGAATATGGCTCGGAAGATCAGAAGCAGCGTTACCTAACACGCCTGCTGGCGGGTGAAGCCCTGATCTCTGTTGGTATGACAGAACCGGAAGCGGGATCTGCCGTCACTGATCTGCAGACCACAGCAACACCCGATGGCGACGGATACCGCATCAACGGCACAAAGGTTTTTACCAGTCACGGCACAGAGGCCGATGTCATTCTGGCCTATGTACGCTTTGGTCCCGGCGTCGGCGGGATCGGTTCCGTACTGATTGAACCGGGCATGAAAGGCTTCAGCATGGGTCAGCCGGTCAAGTATCTGGGCGGGGATGACTGGGCGCAGCTCTATTTTGAAGATGTTTATGTCGGCCCGGAAAATGTTCTGCTCGGCCCTGGCGGTTTCAAGAAACAGATTGCCGGTTTTAATGTGGAGCGGATCGGCAATACGGCCCGCTCACTGGCGCTTGGCCGTCTTGCCTTCAATATCGCCCGTGAACATGCCTTGACCCGCAAGCAGTTTGGCCGGGAAATTTGCGAGTTCCAGGGCCTTCAGTGGAAGTTTGCGGATATGCAGATCAAACTTGATGCTGCACAACTGCTGCTTTATCGCGCAGCCACCAATGCCGACAGCGGTATTCCCTCGGCGCAGGAAACCGCCATTGCGAAGGCCTATTGCAATCAGGTCGGTTTCGAAATCTCATCAGAAGCAATGCAGGTGATGGGTGCTGCCGGTTACAGTCAGGACTGTCTGGTTGAATATTGCCTGCGCCGGACGCGGGGCTGGATGATTGCCGGTGGCTCCATCGAAATTCTGAAAAACCGGATTGCGGAAGGCGTTTTTGAGCGCCGCTTCAATCAGCGTCCTCCGAAAGCGGTTTGACCAGATGTCTCTCGCAAAAGCTATCTTCTCACCGGAAACGGTGGGTCTGATCGGGGCGTCCGCAGACCCGGCAAAGAACACCGCCCGCCCGCAGCGTTATATGCGGATGCACGGCTTTCAGGGACAGATCGTTCCGGTCAACCCGAACCGGGATGAAGTGCTGGGAGAGCGCGCTTATCCCAGTCTGGCCGCTTATGGTGCACCTGTTGACCATGCCTTCATTATGGTGCCGGCCCGGTTTGTCCCGTCAGCACTTGAAGACTGCGCGGCAGCCGGTGTTAAGGTCGCTACGATTTATTCTGACGGCTTTGCCGAGGCAGGAGCCGAAGGTCAGGCGCTTCAGGACAAGATCGTCGCCATGGGGCGTGATCTCGGTATCCGGATCATTGGTCCGAATTCAATGGGTATGATCGCAACTGACATTGCTGCCCTGATGACTGTCAACGCGGTCCTTGAGGCGGGTGAACTGGTGCGTGGCCGACTGGGACTGGTGTCGCAGAGCGGAACCATTCTGGGGACGATGATTTCCCGGGGAACCCCCCGTGGTATCGGTTTCTCCAAACTGGTCTCGGTTGGAAACGAATGTGACCTGGGTGTTGGTGAACTGACAGGGTTTCTGGCGGAAGATCCGTCAACTGATGCAATTCTGCTGTTTCTGGAAACACTCAGGGATGCTGACAAACTCGCTGCGGCAGCGCGCCGTGCCTATGATCTCGGCAAGCCAGTGCTGGTCTATAAACTTGGCCGGTCATCTGCCGGACAGCAGGTTGCGCTGTCCCACACCGGGGCGATTGCCGGAACAGATAAGGCCATTGATGCCTTCTTCCGTCATAACGGCATGATCCGGGTTGATAATCTGGAGACATTATTTGAAGCACCGTCGCTGTTTATCGGGCGGCGTCCGCCGACTGTCCGCAAAGCAGCTGTCATGACGACAACCGGCGGTGGAGCAGCAACCGTTGTCGACCGGCTGGGGACGCTGGGTGTTGATCTGGCTGTTCCACCGATGGCTCTGCGGGAACGTATGGCCGGTTATGGAATACGGGTTTCTGATTCACCGCTGATCGATGTGACAATGGCTGGTGCAAATGCTGAGGTTTACGGTGCCGGCCTGGAAGAGCTGATCAGGTCAGACAATTGCGGTATCGCCGTGGGTGTTGTCGGCTCAAGCGGCCAGTTCAAACCGGATATTGCCGTGAAACCAATTGTTGCACAGTCAAAGGCAGACAAACCAATCGCCGCCTTCATCGCACCGCAGGCCGATCGCTCACTCAGTCTGCTCAATGAGGCCGGTGTTGCGGGTTTCCGAACGCCGGAATCCTGTGCCGATGCAGTACGTGCTTTTCTTTCGTGGTGCCCGCCGACAGAAACTGAAACCAGTGATTTTCCGGACATCAGTGATATCAGCCTCCCGGAATCCGGCCCCCTGACCGAGATTGAGGGAAGGGACCTGTTTGAACGTATGGGTATTCCGATGGTTGCCGCGGAACTTGTTCAGCCGGGAGCGTCACCACAGGTTAAGGACTATCCCGTTGCTGCAAAAATTGTCTCGCGTCAGATCGGCCATAAAAGTGATGTTGGCGGGGTTCAACTGGGCCTGAATAATGCGGCCGACCTTACGACCGCGATCAGCGACATGTTTAAAACAGTCGGTGCTGCCGAACCGGAAGCCGTCCTTGACGGTGTACTGGTTTCTCCGATGCGCAAGGGGCTGGCTGAGGCAATTCTCGGTTTCCGGCGTGATCCGCAGGTCGGCCCGATTGTTGTGCTCGGTGCCGGCGGCGTGATGGCGGAGATTTATCGTGACGTGTCGATTCGTCTGGCACCGGTTACAGTCGATGAGGCGCTGAGCATGATCGACGAAGTCCGGGGGCTGGCAGTTGTCCGGGGATTCCGGGGCAAAAAAGGGGATGCTGCGGCGCTGGCAGCGGCTGTCAGTGCTTTTTCAAAACTGGCGATGAAAAAAGCACCGATTCTCGATGAGGCAGAAATAAACCCCCTCCTTATACTGGATGAGGGAGAAGGAGTGCTTGGCCTCGATGCGTTTGCAGTGCGGTAAATGGCTATTTGTTGAGCAAACTTCACACAAAGCTTCAAATAAGTTCCATCAGGCGAAACTTAGGAGACGAAATCTGCCTTAACTGTCGGAAATACCAACTGTAATCGTTGACAGCGTTATGCGCGGTTCGTACCGTCATTTTGCCCCAGTAACCAAAAAAATGAAAAGGGAGGATTGTGGGCACTCTGTTAGATATCAAGAATCTGCAGACGCATTTCTTTACGTCTGCAGGTACCGTGAAAGCCGTTGATGGTGTGTCATACACTGTTGACGAAGGTGAAACTGTTGCTGTTGTCGGTGAGTCCGGCAGTGGCAAGTCCGTCACCGCTTTGTCAATTCTGCAACTCGTCGCCAAGCCGCCGGGAGAAATCGTCGGCGGAGAGATATTCTTTGAGGGCAGGGACCTTCTGAAGCTCAGCGACGCCGAGGTACGCGATATTCGTGGCCAGGAAATCTCCATGATTTTCCAGGAACCGATGACATCGCTGAATCCTGTTTTGTCGATCGGACAGCAGCTTACAGAAACGATGCTGGCCCATCTCGACATAACCGAGGAAGAAGCCAACTCGCGTGCTGTCGCCTATCTCGACAAGGTCGGCATTTCAGAGCCTGAACGGCGCCTGAAACAATATCCTCATCATCTGTCAGGTGGCATGCGTCAGCGTGTCATGATTGCGATGGCTCTCAGTTGCGAGCCAAAGCTGATCATCGCTGATGAGCCGACAACCGCGCTCGACGTGACAATTCAGGCCCAGATTCTGGAACTGATGAAAAACCTCACGCGGGAACTGGGCGTCGCCCAGATCATCATCACTCACAACCTTGGTGTTGTGGCCCGTTATGCGGATCGTGTGAACGTCATGTATGCGGGAAAGGTGATTGAGTCAGGGACAGCCGAGGATATTTATCACAAGCCCCAGCATCCCTATACGCTGGCGCTGCTGAAATCGGTGCCGAGACTGGATCTCGTCCGGGCCGCAAAGCTTGACCCGGTCGACGGACAGCCACCTGATCTGAGCAAACTCGACGGCGGCTGTTCATTCCGTCCGCGGTGCCGGTTTGCCACGGAGGAATGTGGCAAATCCTATCCGGCCCTTGAAAAAGTCAGTGATAGTCAGACGGTTGCCTGTTTCAACAAGGGCAATCTGGTTCCGACCATGAAGGAGGCGTCATGAGCCCCGACGGATCCACGCCTTCAAGTCCCGTTCGCCGGGACGTATCCGGCAATGATGTGCTGGTTGAAGTGAATGAACTCAAGATGTACTTCCCGATTACGGAAGGCATCCTGATTCCCCGCGTTGTTGCCCAGGTCAAAGCGGTCAACAATGTCAGCTTCAAGATTTTACGCGGCGAGACACTTGGTCTCGTCGGAGAATCCGGTTGCGGCAAGACGACGACCGGTCGTTGTATCCTGCAGCTTGAAAAACCGACTGCCGGACAGATCATGTTCGACGGTGTTGATCTGGCAACGCTGGATGCGAAGGCGATGCGACCTTATCGCCAGCGTATTCAGGTTGTTTTTCAGGACCCCTACAGTTCCCTGAATCCACGCATGAAGGTTGGCGATATTATTGCTGAGCCGATGCGGGTACATGGCATCATGTCAGATGCCAATGAAATCAAGGAACGGATTTCCGAGTTGCTGTCGACCTGCGGTCTGAACCCGAACTTTGCGGATCGTTATCCGCATGAAATGAGCGGGGGACAACGCCAGCGTGTTGGTATTGCACGGGCACTGGCACTGAATCCTGAATTCATCATCTGTGACGAGGCGGTCTCGGCTCTGGATGTGTCAATTCAGGCTCAGGTGATCAACCTGCTCGAAGACCTCCGGGACAAGTTCAACCTGACCTATCTGTTCATCTCGCATGACCTCAGCGTTATCCGGCATCTTTGTGACCGGGTTGCGGTGATGTATCTCGGGAATCTGGTCGAACTGGCCCCCTGTGACGAACTGTTCGACAACCCCATGCATCCGTATACGCGGGCATTGCTGAATGCGGTCCCGATTCCGGATCCGACGATCGAGAAATCACGGCCATTCAATCCGGTGGCCGGCGAAATTCCGAGTCCAATCAACCCGCCAAGTGGTTGTGTATTCCATCCGCGCTGTCCCCTCGCTGTCGACAGTTGCAGTAAAGAAATTCCTCCCTTGCGGGAGGTTGTTCCAGGCCATTGGGTGGCCTGCACAGAAGTCTGACACCCTTGGTGTCATTCATGCCGTTCCGGGAGGCGGTCAATAGGACGATATCAGTTCTCCGAAGAGTATCTGAAGCTGATGTCGAAACATTAAAGAAGTAAGGGAGAGACCAAATGAATAGCGTCCTTCTACGCAAGGTTGTTGGTATTGGCATCGGCGCTATCGCCGCTGTCGGTCTGGCAGCTACAGCTTCGGCGCAGACGCCGAAGAAAGGTGGGATTCTTGAATTTGTGGTGCCAGGTGGGATTCCATCCTTTGATGCGCATCGCGAAACGACCTATGCAATGGTGCATCCGACACGTCCGTTTTACAGCCTGTTGATTCGTGTCGATCCGGACAATCCTTCATCACCGGACTTTGTCTGTGACCTGTGTGTTGGCGATGTTCCGGAAGCCAGTGGTGACGGTACCGAGTATGTCTTCAAACTCGTTCAGGGTGTGAAGTTTCACGACGGCACGCCCCTGACCTCTGCGGACGTCAAAGCGTCTTTCGACAAGATTATCTTCCCGCCGGAAGGGACGCCAAGCGCACGTAAGTCACAGTTCAGTCAGGTTGAGTCGATTACGACTCCTGATGAGAACACCATTGTTTTCAAACTGAAATATCCGTCAGGTGCGTTCCTGCCGGCACTCGCGGCCCCCTTCAACTACATCTATTCAAAGAAGGACCTCGATACGCACGGCTATGACTGGCACACCAAAAACATCAACGGTACCGGTGCCTTCAAGTTTGTGGAATATCAGGCTGGTGCATTCGTCCGCGGCGAGCGTTATGCGGACTATCACCACAAAGGCAAACCGTACCTCGATGGTTTCCGTTCAACCATTTCCGCAAAGCTTGCGGTCAGTGTTGCGGCCATCCGTGGTGACCGTGCAGCCATCGAATTCCGCGGCTTCCCGCCGAAGCATCGTGATGACCTGGTAAAGGCACTGGGCGACAAGATCACGGTTCAGGAAAGCGACTGGAACTGTGTGCTGCTGGCAACGCCGAACCAGAAGGTAAAGCCGTTTGATGACCCCCGGGTCCGTCAGGCTCTGACCCTTGCTGTCGACCGTTGGGGCGGCTCCAAATATCTGTCCCGGATTGCTATCGTGAAGACGGTTGGCGGGGTTGCTTTCCCGAACCATCCGCTTTCCGCAACCCAGGAAGAACTGGAGCAGATGCGTGGTTACTGGACGGACCTCGACAAGAGCCGTGCAGAAGCCAAACGCCTGCTGGCAGATGCCGGTCAGTCAAACCTGTCTTTCGTCCTCAACAACCGTGGTGTCGATCAGCCGTACAAGATCGTTGGTACCTGGCTGCTTGATCAGTGGAAGAAAGTCGGCATGAACGTTACCCAGCGGGTACAGCCGACGGCACCGTTCTATGACACCCTGCGCAAGAAAAAAGACTTCGACGTTTCCGTCGAGTTCAACTGCCAGTCTGTCGTGAACCCGCTTGCTGACACCACGAAGTTCCGTGGCGCCTCAAGTGACAACTACGGTCAGTATGAAGATGCCGTGCTGGAAGACCTGTTCGCCAAGATGAACCGGTCCAGCGACAAGGCTGAACAGCGCAAGATCATGCGTGAGTACGAGCGTCGTGCGATCGACGAAATGGCCCATATCGGTGTCACCCTCTGGTGGTACAAGATCAACCCGCACCGTTCCTATGTGAAGGGCTGGAAGATCTCGCCGAGTCACTACCTGAACCAGCACCTCGATAACGTGTGGCTGGATAAATAACGCCGGAAAATAACCTGCTGCCCGTGGTCACAGGCCACGGGCAGCGTCTTCCGACGGACGAGGGAAAATGTACAAGTATATTGTAAAGCGGCTGCTTCTGATGATCCCGACGCTTCTCGGCGCGGCGATCTTTGTCTTCCTGCTGCTGCGTGCAGTGCCAGGTGATGTCTGTGAAACCCGGTTTGCGGGGACGGGGGCATTTGTTGATCAGGAGCAGATCAATATTTGTCGCGCTGATCTCGGGATTGATCAGCCACTGGTTATTCAATTTTTTGATTTTGTCGCCGGCTACGCGACATTCGATCTGGGCGATTCGTTCTGGACCGGGCGACCGGTTGTCGACGAAATCGCACTGCGTTTCGAACTGTCTCTACAGATTGCAGTCATGGCGACCCTTGTTGCCATTGTGATTGCCATACCGCTCGGCACAATCTCTGCCATCCGGCAGAACACCTGGATCGACCTGGTGGTGCGCTTGTTCAGCATCGCCGGCATCGCCATCCCATCCTTCTGGTTGGGTATCATGATCATCCTTGGCCTTCTGATCTTTTCTCAGGAGGTATTCGGGGATCCATGGATGCCACCGATCCGGTTCAAGTCTTTCTTTGAAGATCCCATGCACAATCTCAGCCAGCTGATCTGGCCGGCGGTAGCGACGGGCTACAGATATTCAGCCGTCGCCACGCGTATGACCCGGTCAGCTTTGCTCGAAGTTCTGCGGGAGGATTATGTCCGGACGGCCCGGGCAAAGGGATTGATCGAGAAGGTTATTATCCGCCGCCACGCACTGAAAAATGCGATGCTGCCGGTCGTGACCATTATCGCGATCGAATTTGCATTCCTGATGGGCGGACTGGTTGTGACCGAACAGGTCTTCAATCTGAACGGCCTTGGAAAACTCTTTGTCGATTCAGTCCTGCAGCTTGATTTCAATATGACACAGCAACTTGTGATGCTGGTCGTGCTGATCTTCCTGATGACGAATCTGGTCGTCGACATTCTGTATGCGTGGCTCGATCCGCGCATCCGTTACAGTTAAGGGGAGCCGTATAATGGTTGCCGTAAGTGAAGTACCGGCGAGCGCAAAGCTCGCCGGCGACGCCCGGAAAAAGTCGATTTTCTCATCGACAATCAAGATTTTCCGCAAACAGCCGATTGGTATGCTTGGGGGGATCATTGTCGTCCTGATGGTCTTCATGGGATTGTTTGCCGATATCCTGGCCCCGCATGACCCGACGGAAATTTTCTATCAGTACGATTTCCCGGCACCGTCGAGTGCGGAATTCTGGCTCGGGACAGACATGTTTGGCCGGGATCTGCTGTCCCGGATTATCTACGGCGCACGGACCGCGCTGTTCGTTGGCTTCACCGCCGCGTTCATCGGTGCATTCTCCGGTCTGATCCTGGGCGTCATGAGCGCCTATTTCGGCGGTATTTTCGACCTTCTGCTCCAGCGTGTAATGGATGTCTTCATGGCATTCCCGCTCATCATTCTGGCTCTGGCGGTTGTGTCGATTCTGGGTTCGGGTACACATAATGTGATTATCGCCATCACGATCCCGTTCATCCCTCAATGTGCCCGTGTCGTGCGCTCCAGTGCACTGGCACTCAGGGAAATCCCCTATGTCGATGCGGCAAGGGCCTGCGGGTTCAGTCATACGCGGATTATTGTCCGTCATATGGCTCCGAACGTGATGGCACCGTTCCTCATCATGCTGACCTCCTTTCTGGGGCAGGCAATCCTGCTGGAAGCATCGCTGTCCTATCTGGGGCTTGGTGTGCAGGAGCCGACACCGGCCTGGGGCCTGATGTTGCAGGGTGGCGCTGAAGAATTTGCGGAAAGCGCGCCCTGGGTTGCAATCTGGCCTGGCGTTGCGATCAGTCTCGCTGTCTTTGGCTTCAACCTGTTTGGTGATGCCTTGCGTGACACACTGGACCCGCGGTTGCGCTCTCAGTAAGCAAGCCGGATCAACAAAACAACGGCCGTCTCCTTTGGAGGCGGCCGTTTTGCGTTTCAGAACAAGTCTTTGGGTTGCACCCGACCGGTTATTACAGGCAGACTGCTGCAACTTAACCAACAGCAGGAAAATATGCATGGTTGATCTTGCAAGCCTGCCGGATGCGGAACGTATTCATCTCGAGAAAATTCCTTGTCCGGATCACGAGCCGACACCACTGGTGTCAGGCCCGCCCTTAAACGAACGACGCGTCGCCCTGATTACAACAGCGGCTCTTGTCCGCCGTGAAGACCCGCCCTTTACAGCAAAAGGGGAATATCGCGTTCTTCCGTCATCGACACCGTCCGGCGACATGGTCATGAGCCACTCCTCGGTCAATTTTGACCGGACCGGTTTTCAGCAGGATCTGAATACCGTTCACCCTGTTGACCGGCTGAACGAACTTGCCGAAGACGGGACGATTGGCTCCGTCGCCGACTTTCATTACTCCTTCATGGGCTCAACACCGGTCGACAAGGTTTTTACCGCTGCTCAGGGCATTGTTGATGCGCTGAAAGGTGACAAGGTCAACGCCGTCTGCCTCGCCCCTGTGTGACCAGCCTGTACTCGCGCCGTGAGCGTGATTGCACATGTGCTGGAAGCCGCCGGTATTGCGACGACAAGTATAAGCCTTATCCGCCCGCATTCTGAGAAGATGAATACGCCACGGGCACTCTGGACAACATTTGAACTGGGCCGGCCTTTCGGTTTGCCCAATGATCCTGACTTCCAGCGGGAGGTTCTGCTTGAATCTCTTCGATTGCTGGAGCGTGTTGACGGTCCGGTGCTCGTCGATTTCCCGAAAGATGCTCCCGTTGTCGAAGAAAATGATGAGGAAGCAGGGGACTGGGCCTGTCCGGTATCGTTTGAAGTGCCGGTAATTGACGACCGCAGCGAACTTGTGAAAGCCGTTGAAGTCGAAATCAGGAGTCTCGATCCCTGGTACCGGATGTCCCTTGATAACCGGGGACGCACCACCTTTGGTTTGTCGGGTCTCGAAATTGCAGACTGTATTGCTGTTCTGACAAGCCTAATCGAAACCGGCACTGCGCCAGTGGCAGGGCGGGGGCGAAACGGGGCTGAAACGCTGCGGTTTGCAATTGAAGATATCAAGACATGGTATCAGGAAGCTGCGACAGCCAAGCCCGGCTCTCCGGCTGCGAGAACCCTGATGAACTGGTTCTGGCGAGAGACTGCGGTAGCGCAGTTGATGGAGCAGGTTCGTCTGAAAACGGCAGAAAGCGATGATGCCGCAGTCAGGATGGCAGGTGAACGCCAGCTGGTACCGACGGCAGTTTCACACGCATAGAACGCTCTGCTGATTATCCTGCTCCCCCGGCCCACCAACAGATAGCCGGGGGAGCAGGAGATCATGAATGTGTGCCGTCATACAGCCGGTAAAGAGCGGCATGGTCGAGATCGCCGTCACCAAGATCCATCAGTTTGAGGTAAAGGTCCCGGACAAGTTCTGTGACGGGCAAGTCCCGGCCACAGGATTCAGCAAACTCCAGGGCCTGCCGAAGATCCTTTTCCTGTACTGTGCAGCGACCGCCGGGAACGAAATCACCTTCAGCCATGCGTTTTCCGTGGACGTCAAGAATCCGGCTTTCGGCAAACCCGCCACGAATCGCATCACGAACCCGACCGGGGTCAACCCCGGCTGCTTTCGCAAATCCCATGGCCTCGGATACAGCACCGATCGTCAGCCCGACAATAATCTGGTTTGCCGCCTTGGCGATCTGTCCGGCACCACTGTCGCCCACAAGGGTGATATGTGCTCCCATGGCCTGAAGAACGGGCAGGGCGGAAGCAAAACCATCAGCATCACCACCGGCCATGATGGTTAGCGATCCGGCCTCTGCGCCTTGCTGTCCGCCGGAAACCGGGGCATCCAGCACAATAACACCGTTTGCCGCACCGGATGTGGCAAATCGCCGCGCCGCAGTGACAGTGGTCGTCCCCATATCAATGAGTATTTTACCGCTACTCAGACCGGACAAGGCGCCATCCGGCCCTTCAATAACAGCTTCTGCCGCCGGCGTGTTGGTCACACAGACAATGACGATGTCTGCTGCTTCGGCAACAGCCCGGGGAGAACCGGGGGCTGTCATGCCTTCGGCTGTCAGTTCTTCGACGGCAGCCTGACTGCGATTATGGATGAAAAGCTCTGCTCCTGCCTTGTGCAGGTTACGGGCCATTCCCTTGCCCATCAGCCCGAGACCGATGAAGCCGACCTTGCGTCCCGCCAGGGAAGTATTCTCAGTCATGTGATGAGGCTATCGCATATTTGGCGCTGACGCCTTTTTCAATCGCAGCTGCGGTCAGCCTTTCGACATCAAGCTCGTGGCGCATCATTTCAAGCAGCCGGAGTTCCGACTGATCCACCTTGCGATCTGCTGCGGCAACTTCACAGGACAAGGCATAGGCCGTTTCACGCAAATTCTGGGGCAGGGCTGCCTTGATCAGACCAATCGCCGCATCCAGTCCGTCCTCCTGATCAAGCAGGGACAGGCAATCCTCTGCAACACGCGGCAAACGGGCCTTGTCAAAGTCTTTGAAGACCGGAAGGTACTGCACGACATGACCGATAAGGTTGAATTCAGACGCTCTGATTTTCTCATCTGCAGCCGATGTGATGACCATCGCGTAAATGAGCGCGCCTTGTACGTCGAGCATAGATTATCTCCTTGAATTATTTCACCCAACTCTAGTTTTAGCGAAAGCCTGATGCAAATCATCCGAATGCATGAAAGATAATCAAAAGGGGTGTGACGGTGATTACTTCTGAATCTGTAGTCTTTTTGCTATAGTGGCAAAATCGGGGAAGAGTGAAGAAGATGAATGTCTATTCCGGCTACGAGGCTTAGTCCGTCGATCGACAGCGATAACGCGACTTTTCTGCGCACCGTTCTGGATGCGGCAGATGTTGGTACCGTTATCTTTGACAGTAGCGGTACCATACTGCTCTGGAGCGCAGGACTTGAGCGGCTGACCGGTCGTTCGTCGTCGGCCATGCAGGGCAAACCACTTGCTGCAATACTCAGTGGCAAGGATTCTCCTCTGGTACAGGCGCTGAATGGCATTTTGTCTGATGGTCAGTCCAGGACGCTGCCGTCATCCGCCTTACGCCCCCTGCTTACCAGCGACGGGGTGTCCACACTCCATGGTTTGCTGCGATTAACGGAAGATACCGGGATGGGGCAGGCCTGCATGTTGCAGGTTGTCGATCTGGATGATGCACATCCTTCTGACGGAGACTGGGTGAGCACCATGATGGATGCTGTTCCTGATGGTGTCTGTCTGCTGGATGGTGAAGGACACTGGCTGTTTGCCAACCGGCGCTTTCGTGAATTGTTCAACCTGAGTGAAGAACAGTTATCCGGCCGCGGGATTGAGGAGATCATCAGATCATCCACATCAAACCGAAGTCTGCTCAGTGCCGCCTTTACCTACACGCGGTCTGTCTGGGCTGTGGGCAAGCAGTTTTCCCGCGAAGAGACACTGACACTCGACGCAGAAAATGAGCGTCTTTACCAGTTTGTGCAGATACCGCTGTTTCGCCGGCAGGGCGGCAGGAAAGGGCTGGTGACGATTATCCGGGATCTCACCGATTCCAGGGATACAGCCGCTCGTATAGACTTTCTTGCGCATCATGATGGCCTTACAAGGCTGCCAAACCGTGTTCTGTTCAGAGACCGGCTGAAAAGTGCCATTGCCCTTGCCCGGCGTACCGGAGATCAGATTGGTTTGCTGACGGTTGATCTGGCCAAATTTCGTGAGATCAATGAGACGCTCGGGCATCATGTCGGTGATGAACTGTTGCGCCAGGTTGGTGACAGGCTTTGTGAACGGGTTCGTGAATCCGACACTGTTGCGCGACTGAGTGCGGATGAATTCGGCGTTATTCTGACACAACTAAAGGCCGCTGACGGGGCCGCAACCGCGGCTGAAGGGCTGCTGAACACGATCGAACAGCCCTATATCATTGATGGTCAGGAAATCGTCCTGTCGAGTTGCATTGGCATGTCGATGTTTCCCGAAGATTCTTCCGATCCGGACGAACTTCTGAAACATGCAGATCTGGCGCTTTCCCGCGCAAAATCGGAAGGACCAAACCGGTTCAGCTTCTTTGTTGCTGGCATGAATGAGGAAGTCCAGGTCCGGAAAATGCTGGAAAATGACCTGCGCCGGGCGCTCGCTGACCGCCAGCTGGAGCTTTACTACCAGCCGCAGATCGATCTGAAATCAGGCCGGATCTGCGGGGTTGAATCACTGCTGCGCTGGCGCCACCCGCAACGCGGCATTCTGGCGCCGGGCCTGTTTATTCCGATTGCTGAAAGCAGCGGACTGATTATGCCGATTGGCGACTGGGTGCTGGATGAAGCTGCGATTCAGGCGAAGGCATGGGCCAGTGCGGGCATCTTTGACGGTACGATGGCCGTGAATCTGTCGCCTGCGCAGTTCAATAACAAAGATGTCATGCCGATCATTCTCGGGTCACTGGAGAGGTCGGGTGTCGATCCACGGATGATGCAGATTGAAATCGTTGAAAGCATGGCGATGACTGATATCGAAGCTACGATATCGGTTCTCGAAAAGCTGCGGGAGGTCGGCCTGACCATCTCTATTGATGATTTCGGAACGGGCTATTCCTCATTGAATTATCTGAAGAAAATGCCTGTCGACAAAATGAAGATTGACCGCTCATTCGTTGTCGATATTGGTGTTCATCAGGGTAATGAATCCATCATCAATGCCATTGTCGACCTTGGACACAGCCTCGACATGAAGGTGAATGTCGAAGGTGTCGAGACCGAGAGCCAGCTTGAATTTCTGCGTGCCGCGGGTGTCGATGAAGTGCAGGGATATCTTGTCGGACGGCCCATGCCGTCAGCAGAGATGACCGAACTACTGGCCGTTAACAAACGACGGTCAGACTGACGGACTTTTATTTTTCCGGTTCAGCAAAGAATTCACGAACAGCCGCCACGGTCTCTGCCAGCCCACCTTTGGAAACCTGAACACCTTCCGGAAATGCCCCTAACAGCCGACTGGGCGTCATCGGATCCAGCAGAACAAATATCCCCCGGTCATCCTGTCGTCTTGTCAGTCGCCCGAACGCCTGTTTCATCCGGAACCGGGTGATCATGTCATCGTAGTTTCGTTTTCCGAACAGCTCCCGGCGGGCGCGGTGCAGGATGTCCGGTCGCGGCCAGGGAACCCGGTCAAAGACAAGCAGGCGCAAGGACCGTCCCGGCACATCGACACCATCACGCACCGCATCCGTTCCCAGCAGGCAGGCATCATCATCCTCGCGGAACATGTCGATCAGTGTCGAGACATCAACCCCATCGGTATGCTGTGACAGCAGTGGAATGCCGGCAGATTGCAATGGCGACGCTATTCTCTTCTGAACATCCCTCAGTCGCGATATCGCGGTAAACAGGCCAATGCCACCACCACCAGAGGCCAGAAATAATTCCCGGTAAGCCGCAGCGACCTGATCCATACGGTCCTTGCGGACATCACTGACAATCAGCACCCGGGTATTGCGGACATAATCGAAAGGTGAATCGACCTGAACCCTGATCGGGGATGAGGCCAGCCAGGGCATCCCGGTACGCTGTTCGGCCGCGATCCAGTTACCATCGGCTTCTGCGCCGCCATCCCGCAAACTGGCTGACGTGATGAGAACCCCATGCGATGGCCGCAGAACGGTTGCTGCCAGCGGGGCAGTCGGGTCGATCCAGTGGCGACGCATCCCGACATCACTGTCCTGACCAAAAGCCCGATCAACCGCGAACCAGTCGACAAATTCTGCGGGTGGCAACTCGCCGACAGAATTGCACATGGCAGCCCAGGCGAGAATCTGATCGCGCCGCCGCTGAATACCACGGGAGACCGCTTCAACACGGTTCTTGGAGGCTGTATCCAGATCCGCTGCCTCATCATCTATCAGATCTGCCAGGGCGTTCAGCATCTTCCCCATGGGGCGGGCGAGGCGTGCCAGTGCTTCTGCGGCTTCTCTGGCAACCTCGACCAGGCCGTCGATCGGGCTTCCGGTCTCTGTTTCCAGCCCGTAGGGTGACTGACTGTCCGCCGTCCGTGCATAAACCTGATCCCGGACGCGATTGAGAAAGGTTTCGACAGGTCCGTTGGGCTGTCCGCGCTGCATCCGGTTTCGCCATCCGGGGCCGGGCAATGTCCGTGCTGCCTGCAACATCTCGTCCAGATGTTCCCAGAGATCCGTTTCTCCGGCAGGCAGGTCTTCGATCCGCCGGCGTAACCCCCGGGCCCGTGACCGCCCACGGTCTTCTGACCCCAGCAGCCAGCGACGCAGTTCTGCGGCCTCGCCGCCGGACAGATGGGCCGCAAAGGTGCTGTCTGCTGCATCGAACAGATGATGCCCTTCATCGAAGACATAGCGTGTCGGCATCTGACCATCCGCACCACCACCCATCGATGCCTGAATCATGACCAGAGCATGATTGGCCACCACGATCTCTGCACGGCGGGAACGCCGGACAGAGCGTTCGATAAAACATTTCCCGTAATGAGGACAGGCGGCGTAAACGCATTCTCCACGGCTGTCTGTGAGGTCGAGGGTTCGCCCGCGCCCCAGCAGATCAGCCAGCCATGTGGGGAAATCACTGCCAAAGACAGCACCATCCCGGGTTGCCAGTGTCCACCGTGCCATCAGGCCGAGGGCAACGCCGGAGTCCGGGTTGGCTGGCAATCCCTGAACTGCTTCCTCAAGATTGAGCAGGCAAAGATAGTTCTCCCGACCTTTGCGGATGACAACCTTGCGGGCCTTTTCTGCCGGGTCCGGGAACAGGCGATCCAGTTCCCCGTCGATCTGGCGTTGCAGGTTCTTCGTGTAGGTACTGATCCACACCGCGGCTTCATTCTTTTCTGCCCAGACTGACGCCGGAGCGATATAGCCCAGCGTTTTGCCGACACCGGTTCCGGCTTCAGCCAGAACAACATTCGGGCAATCAACCTGATCGCGTGGCTGAAACGCCGCAGACACCGCAGAGGTATAATCGGCCTGCTGCGGCCGGTCCTCTGCGCCACGCCCGATCAGCTCGGTCAGGCGATTACGTGCTTCTGCTGAGGTTACAGGCTTGCTGCCCGGCTGCCCTTCGGGGGCGTGGTCTGACCAGTCGGGCAGGGCGGTCCAGACACGTAATCCGGCTGCGACATTGGCAGAATGAGGTTCTGCGGCCGTTTCTCCAAGTGCGCGCAAGGCCGTGTGCCCCCAGTTCCAGCCACTGCGGGTCATGGCCCAGGCAATCCTGCGGGCACGTTCTGCCTCGCCACCGGATGCCAGGCTCAGTTCATCCAGACAATGAGCGACAGCCAGCAGCAGGGTTTCGGCTTCGTCTTCGAGCGACTTTGGTAGGGGGTGATCCATGAACCGGGCGAGACCGGCGGCGGTCGGCACCACAAATTTCGCCGGAAAGGCAAAACAGAACAGCTCCAGAATATCAAAACAGGGGAAGGGTTTGCCGCCGAGGCGGGTAATCGTCGAGCGGGCATGACATATCAGCGGAGGCGCTTTTTCAGCCAGCTTCAGCAGTTTAGTGGCAGGCAACCGCTCAAGCTCCCCGTCCGCTGACAACCACAGGCCATCACCATGAGAGGCAATCAGCACCGGGTGGCGGGCTGTGGATGCTGGAACTGGATCGGTTGCAGGGCGACTCATAGGGTCATGGTACTCACTGGAAACAGTTGCGCCATGCGGGATTGCAGCTTCTCGTCAGCTTGACGGTCGGGCGGCCCCGGCCTAGTTTTCGCGCCACTCATTCAATCGGGAAATAATAATGTCCGACGCGATCCGCGATCTCGCCCTGTCTTCCAATGCCTGGCCCTTTCAGGAGGCCCGCGCACTCCTCAAGCGCTATGAAAAGGCACCGCCGGAAAAAGGCTACGCGCTGTTCGAAACCGGTTACGGACCGTCGGGCCTGCCCCATATCGGTACGTTCGGTGAAGTTGCGCGTACATCCTGGGTGCGTTTTGCCTTTGAACAGATGTCCGATATTCCGACCAGGCTGATCGCCTTTTCTGACGATATGGATGGTCTGCGCAAGGTGCCGGACAATATCCCGAATGGTCAGGTGCTGGCGGACAACCTTGGCAAGCCGCTGACCCGGATTCCTGATCCTTTCGGTACACATGAAAGCTTCGGGCATCATAACAATGCCCGTCTGCGGGAATTTCTCGACAGCTTCGGATTTGAATATGAGTTCAAAAGTTCGACCGAAAGCTATCACTCGGGAGAATTCGATGCGACCCTGCTGAAGCTGCTGCAGGAATATGACAAAGTAATGGGGGTTATGCTGCCGACCCTTGGTCCGGACCGCAAGAAAACCTACAGCCCCTTCCTGCCAATCTGTCCGCGCACCGGTGTTGTACTTCAGGTGCCGGTTGTCGATCGGGATGTTGCAGCGGGAACCATCTCTTACAATGATCCGGAAAGCGGCGATCTGGTGACAGTTCCGGTGACCGGGGGACATTGCAAGTTGCAGTGGAAGCCGGACTGGGCGATGCGCTGGGCGGCACTCGGGGTCGATTACGAAATGTCCGGCAAGGATCTGATTGATTCCGCCAAGCATTCCGGCGCGATCTGCCGCATTCTGGGTGGCCGGCCACCGGAAGGTTTCAATTACGAACTATTCCTCGACGAAAATGCTGAGAAAATTTCGAAGACGCGAGGCAATGGCCTGGCTGTTGAAGAATGGCTGCGTTACGCCAATCCGGAATCATTGTCCCTGTACATGTTTAATGCCCCGAAAAAGGCCAAGCGGCTGTTCTTTGACGTTATTCCGAAAAGCGTCGAAGAATATCTGACCCATCTGGAGAAATATCCGGATCAGGAGCCAAAGCTGCAACTTTCCAACCCGGTCTGGCATATCCACCGTGGTAACCCGCCACAGGAACGCCATCATCTCAGCTTCAACATCCTGCTGAATCTGGCCAGTGTCTGTAATACGGAAGACAAAAAGGTTCTCTGGGGATTCATCTCGCGCTATGCGCCTGATGCGACACCGGAGACGGCACCGACCCTCGACAGTCTCGTCGGCTTTGCCATCACCTATTATCAGGATTTCGTACGGCCATCGAAAAAGTATCGCGCCGCCACTCCGGCAGAGATCGAGGCCCTGACAGACCTTGCAGCGGCTTTGCGGAAGCTGCCGGATGATGCAACTGCCGAAGCGATCCAAAGTGAAGTCTATGAGATTGGCAAACGGGATGCGTTCGACGACCTGCGCGCATGGTTCAAATGTCTCTATGAAATCCTGCTTGGTCAGGAGCAGGGCCCCCGTATGGGTTCCTTTATCGCACTCTATGGCCTGTCAGAAACCCTGGCGCTTATTGACCGGGCTGTCGCCGGCGAGGACCTGAACGTCTGACGGCACGGGTATCCGTAATCCGACAATTCCGGGCGGTCAGTCTGCTGGCCGTCCGGAAGCCTGCTGAATAACAGGACTACTCCGGTCCGAGCACTGAGGCTGTGTCCCCATTCAGCCATTTCCGAGCGATTGTTGAGGCTTTTGCCTTGTCAGCGTCAGTCATCTTGATCTCAACAGACTCGATCGCGTCCTTCATCTTCTCACAGACGTCCCGGCCATCCAGCGTCATGAGCGCATAGGCCCGGGCGTAATCGACATCTGTGCCGTACATTCCGGCCGAATGCATCCAGCCACAGATACAGCGTGAGGGGCGATGTCCGTCCAGTGCGGCTTCACGGTAGAGCCGGGCTGCCGTGAGATAATCAGCCCATTCTGCCGGACCAACCGAGAGTAATTCCGCGAGTTCATATTTCGCTATGGTATGCCCGCGATTCGATGCCTCAGAATAGAGGGCGACGATCTCTCGGAAATCATACTCATCTTCAATGAGCGGTACGAGCTGGCGGGCGCGTTCGACCAGTTGCTGTGGCGATGGAGATTGCGCTGTGGCCGGAACCGGACCACTTACCGCCAGCAGAAAGACGACAAGGATCAGACAGCGTATCATCAGATTTACATATGAGGGTCTTTGACGCCGGCAAATCTGAAATACAGTTCGCGGCTTTTGCGGAACATCGGGCCAGCCTGATATTCGCGATCATCAATCCGGATGGCCGGAATGACTTTCGGGTTGTTACCGGTTGCGAACACCTCGTCGGCTTCCAGAACCTCTTGATAACTGCACTGGCGTTCCTGAACCTCGACATCCGCATCGCGCAGCAACTTCATCACCCGCTGCCGGGTAATACCATTCAGGAAAGTACCATTGATGGCCGGTGTATGGACCACCCCGTCTTTGACAAAAAACAGATTGGCGCAGGAGAATTCGGCGAGATTGCCGAGGGGGTCGAGAACCACAGCCATATCGAACCCGCGGGACCGGGCGTCACGCATGCCGCGTGCAACATTGGGATAAAGGCAGGATGCCTTTGCCAGCGTGGGAGCGGAATCGGGCAGGGGACGATGATATCTTGTCAGTGACGCGCTAAAGCCGGTCGGCGGCGGCATCGGGCTTTCATGGATCGCCAGGACGAAAGATGTTGATTCGGGGTCTGCGACAATGAAACCGGTGTCGGCATAAAACATCGGGCAGATATAAAGTTCTGCATCCGACGGGAACATGGCTATTCCCTCCAGCGACAGGCGGATGATTTCCTCGGCAGTGATATCCGGTTCAAGCCCCATCAGTTCTGCGGAACGGATCGCGCGCGCACTGTGCAGATCAAGGTCCGGTGCCTTGCCGTCAAGAGAGCGGGCGCCATCAAACACCATCCCGCCAAGCCAGCCACCATGTGCCTTTGCCCGCATCATTTCCGTAGCACCATCCTGCCAGATGCCATCTCTCCAGACGATGCCTTCGGGGCCCGGTGTTATCATGTCGCGTTCCTTCTGTATTATCGTGCAGTCAGTGTAACGGACCGGGCAGGGCAGGCAATGTAATGCTGATGCGCTTTGACAAGGTCGGCTGCTCGGCTAATTTGCCGCCATGACCGATCAGATCATCTATCACATGTGCCGACAGGAAGAGTGGCAGTCCGCTCAGACAACAGGCCGGTATCCCGGGTCGTCGCAGGATGCGGCTGACGGGTTCATTCATTTTTCGACCGCCACACAGATTGTCGAAAGCGCCGCAAAGCACCGGGCCGGACAGACGGGCCTGCTGTTGCTGACAGTCGATGCGACCAAGCTGGGCGATGCCCTGAAGTGGGAGCCATCACGGGGCGGACAGCTTTTCCCGCATCTCTATGGTGAGTTGCCTGTGGCAGCGGTCAACCGTGCTGACCCGCTGCCGATTGGTGATGACGGACGACATGTCTTTCCGGAAACGATGGGGTCATGAGCATTCAATCCATGATGGTTGCACTGGCCCGGCAGCTACCCGCTGAACCGGCACACCGGCTGACCATTGCCGGCCTGAAGATGGGCTTTGGCGGAAAAGCCGATGAAAAACCTGCGCCGTCACTAAAGCAAAATATATTCGGCCTCGACTTTCCGTCACCCGTCGGACTGGCTGCCGGGTTCGACAAGAATGCGGAAGTACCGGATGCCATGTTGCGTCTGGGCTTTGGTTTTGTCGAAATCGGCAGCGTGACACCCCGCCCACAGACCGGGAACCCGAAGCCACGGCTGTTCCGTCTGACAGAAGACGGTGCGGTCATCAACCGGATGGGATTCAATAACGAAGGGGTGCCAGCCGTTCTGAAACGGCTGAACGCCCGCAACCGCGGTGCCGGTATCCTTGGTGTCAATCTTGGCAAGAACAAGGACAGCGCGGATGCCGCAGCCGATTATGCCATCGGTGCGCGGGAACTCGGCGGACATGCTGATTACATGGTGGTCAATGTTTCCTCACCAAACACGCCGGGGCTGCGGGCCTTGCAAAGCGCCGCTGAACTGAACGCCATTGTCGCGGCTGTTCGTGATGCCCTGCCGAAAACCGGCGGGCCGGCGGTTCTGGTCAAAATTGCACCGGACCTGGAAGATAACGACAAGGCCGATATCGCAGCGGCGGTTCAGGCGGGCGGCATCGACGGACTGATTATCAGCAATACAACCATCACCCGACCGGAGACGCTGCGTGACAGCAACAAGACCCAAACCGGTGGGCTGTCCGGCAAACCACTGACCAGTCTTGCCCTGCAAACCCTGAAAGACATGCGGCGCCTTCTTGGGTCTGCCATTCCGCTGGTCGGGGTTGGCGGCATTTCCAGCGGTCAGGATGCTTATGAACGCATTTGTGCGGGTGCGTCCCTCGTACAGCTTTACACCGCTCTCGTGTATGCGGGACCACCTCTGGTGATGGAAATCAACCGGGTGCTGGCGGAACGTCTGAAAGCGGATGGATTCACGACTATTTCTGACGCTGTCGGATCGAAATCACAGGATTAATCATCATGAACACTGCCCATCCCCGACTGCTTAACGGGCTGTCTGAACTTGCCCCGGATATTGACGGATTCGTCCTCGACCTGTGGGGCGTGATGCATGATGGCGTACAGCCTTATCCGGGTGCCATTGACTGTCTGGAGCAGATCCAGAAAGCCGGTAAACGGGCCGTGTTTCTGTCGAATGCGCCACGTCGGGTGCAGGCCGTCATCGACCACCTGACGCATCTGGGTGTCCCACGGGAGCTTTATCACGACGTGCTGTCCAGCGGGGAAGCGGCCTGGCGGGCAATCCGGGATCAGTCCGATGAGTTTGTTCGCTCACTTGGCCGGGAATGCCTGCATATTGGCCCTGACCGGGACCTGACAATGCTGGAAGGTGGCCTCATCAATCGCCGGACCACTGCCGATGGGGCCAGTTTCGCGATGATTACCGGCGCCCATAGTGCTGACTCCGTTGTTGCCGATTATCAGAGCATTCTGGATGACATGAAGAAACGCGGCCTCCCGGCAATCTGCGCCAATCCGGATCTGGAAGTGATCCGCGGCGGTAAGCGGGAAATCTGTGCCGGGGCCATTGCAGCCCGCTATGAGGAAATGGGAGGTGAGGTCCGGTATTACGGCAAGCCGCACGCCAACGTGCTCGAAGAAGCCGTCGGTATGCTTGGCGTCGACAAGTCCCGCGCCGTCATGGTGGGGGATTCATTCCGGACGGATATTGCGGCGGCCAATGCGGCAGGCGTCGGGGGCGTCTTTGTCGCCCGTGGTATTTATGCCGAACGCCTGATGATTGAACCGGGCAAGCAGCCGAAAGCCGAGGCGGTTGCCCTGATGGCAACCGAGTTCGGCGTAACGGTCGATCATGTTTTGCCGGGTCTTATTTGGCAGGCGGATCGATAACCGAGCGGAACAGCTTGAAGAACAACGGCGCGGCGATAACGACAAACAGCAGCCGCGCCAGATGATGGGTCGAGATAAAGGCTGTCTCGATACCCAGTGACAGACTGATCAGGGACATCTCGGCAAACCCGCCAGGGGCGAAGGCCAGGAACAGGCTGATCATCGGATAACCGATCCAGCCATCCAGTGCCCAGGCCAGGGCAACAGCCATCAGCAGAATCAGAGCTGTCGAGACAATGCCGTGTCCGACAGTTTCCGCCACGGTTTTGCGGGTGACGCCGCTGAATTTGGCACCAACAGAGCAGCCCAGAGCCAACTGAGCCAAAGCAATCAATACACCCGGAGGGGCCGCGTCGGTAAAGCCGAGCACATGCACGACAATCGATGCAACCATTGCGCCAGTCATCTGTGGCGCAGGCATGCGGATCAGGCGGGCGCCGAAGAAACCGACGATGCCTGCAGCCAGCAGAACCAGTGCATCATTGAGCTCCAGCGTACCCCCGATTTGCGTGACCAGCAGATTGGGAGGGACATATCCCTCAAACACACGGAACCAGAGCGGCAGCAGCAGAACGACAATAAAAACACGGGTGGTGTGAATCAGCGCCACACGCGGGACATTCGCCCCGTAGGATTCCGCAATGATGACCATTTCTCCAAAACCGCCGGGAGCAGAGGAGAAAAAGGCCGTCATCGGCCGGAACTTGCCGGTACTTTTCAGATAAGCCATTACCAGCACAGTCGCCAGAGTGGCGAAGATAACCACCGCAAGCAGGGTCGGGGCCCAGTTTGTTGCATGCTCCAGCGTTTCAGGGGTAAAGGTTGCCCCGATCATCAGACCGAGAATGACAACCATGCCGTTACGCAGCGCACTTGGAAAGGCAACGCGCATCCCCATCAGAGCGGCAATCGTGGTAAAAACCATTGATCCGGTCATCCAGCCCAGCGGCATTTTCATGAGTGTAAAAACACCCCCGCCGACGAGTCCGATCAAGACGGTCTGAATCCATGTACGCCACATGGCGCCATCTCGAAGGGAATCAGGTAGCTTCATGGCTGAAATTGCTCCGCAATAATGCGATCCTCTAGATTATGTTCAGGATCAAATAACAGATTCAGGCTTGTCGCACGGTCCTGGGTGATCTCCACCCTCGCGACATTCCGGATTTCGGTAAAATCGGCGACAGCAGAAACAGGCCGCTTTGCCGGATTGAGAATATCGAGTGTGACTTTTGCCGTGTCAGGCAACAACGCACCCCGCCATCGACGGGGCCGGAAGGCGCTGATCGGTGTCAGGGCAAGCAGGGAAGTCCCAAGCGGTATGATCGGACCGTGGGCGGAAAGATTGTAGGCCGTGCTGCCTGCCGGGGTTGCTACAATAAAGCCGTCGCAGATGAGATCCTTTAACTGGACCTTGTCATCAACGGAAATGCGCAGCTGTGCGGCCTGGCGCGTCTGGCGCAGCAGGGAGACCTCGTTGATGGCGCGTGCCGTATTCTCAACTCCGTCAGTATCTCGGGTATGCATCAGCAAAGGGTTGAGGGTAATGGATTCTGATGCCTGCAGCCGTTCCAGCAGATTGTCTTCCCGATAACGGTTCATGAGAAAACCAACGGTACCGCGATTCATGCCATAGATCGGGATGTCGCGGGACAGATAGCGGTGCAGGGTTTCAAGCATCAGCCCGTCGCCGCCAAGTGCCACAATTACATCAGCATCAGCAGGATCAACGTTCTCATACCGGTCCTTCAGCCGGACGAGGGCCTGTTCGGCCCCGGAGCTGCTGGAGGCGACGAACGCGATCTTGTTGAAATCCATGCGGCTTTCCGACACTTGTGGGCGGGCAGTATAACGGTCTGGTCCTGAATGACACCAGTGTCCGTACAAAATAAATCCGGTGACCAGTCAGGCAGGTATCAGACTGTCAGAAATATTCCGGAAATTCACGCGCCAGAGCAGCCCGGATACGGTCACGAACCGGAGTACGGATATCACCAGGCGAGAAGGGCAGGCCGGTCACTGTTTCATACAGGGTAACATAGCGCGAGCTGAATTCGATCAGGGTCGGGCCGGGGATTTCAGGAACCGGTTCCGTGTAGGGATCACAACGCTGGCTGATCCACAGTCGCAGAAATTCCTTATCCAGACTGTCGGGTTCTTCCCCTGCTGCGTGGCGGCTTTCATAGCTTCCGGCCTTCCAGTACCGGCTGGAATCTGGTGTATGCGCCTCGTCGGCCAGAATGAATGCTCCCGTTTCATCGACGCCGAATTCGTATTTTGTATCGACCAGAATCAAACCGTGTTTTGCAGCAACTTCGCGCCCGCGGGCAAACAGTGCCAGACTGATACGCGACAATTCATCCCAGCGTTCGGCGGACATAATACCGGATGAGATAATTTCATCTGCCGTGATCGGAGCATCATGACCTCCGACTTCGGCTTTGGTTGTCGGGGTGATGATGGTCGCCGGAAGCTTGTCATTCTTGCGCAAGCCGTCAGGCACAGAATGACCATATACGGTGCGTTTGCCGGCTTCATACATCTTCCAGACGCTCGTATCCGTCGATCCGGTCAGATAATCGCGCACGACGATTTCAATGGGCAGCATATCAAGCCGTTTGGCAACGGTGACATTCGGGTCGGGAAAGCTGATGACATGGTTCGGACAGATATCTTCAGTCTGCTCAAACCAGAATTTTGCTGTCTGCGTCAGGACCTGACCTTTCAGGGGAACCGAGGCGAGAACCACATCAAACGCCGACTGCCGGTCTGTCGCGATCATGACACGGCGACCATCCGGCAGATCATAGGCATCACGTACCTTGCCGCGATAGTGATTCGGAAGTTCCGGAAAAAATCCGTCATCCAGCCGGTTGGCCAGCAGGGTGTCATTGTCAGTTTCGGTCATTGCAGTCAGCCTGGATAAAAAGGGAAGGGGCTAAACGCCGTAACCTGTTCTAACGGATGGATCAGCCGCCCGTCACGCTCATATGACGTGAAACGGCAGGTGATTTACGTCGCCGGTCGATGACGAAGTCATGTCCCTTCGGCTTCCGGGAAATCGCTTCGTGAATTGCTGCATCCAGAGCCTCGTCGCTCTCACTGGCGCGCAAAGGTTCGCGGAGGTCTGCAGCATCGTCCTGTCCCAGACACATATACAGGGTTCCCGTGCAGGTCAGCCGGACGCGGTTGCAGCTTTCACAGAAATTATGCGTCATCGGGGTAATGAAACCAATCCGCTTGCCGGTTTCTGCGACGGTGTAATATTTCGCCGGGCCGCCCGTCGTATGGTCCGATGCATTCAGCGTCCAGTCCTGTTTCAGGGCGGCGCGTACCATGCTGAGAGGCAGATACTGGTCATTGCGGTCGCCGGTGATCTCGCCCAGTGGCATGGTTTCGATGATGGTCAGGTCGAGGTCGTTCTCGCCACACCAGCCTGTCATGGCTGACAGTTCGTCCTCGTTGACGCCTTTCAGCGCTACCGCATTGATCTTGACCTCAAGTCCGGCATCTTTCGCGGCCCTGACACCGTCCAGAACCTTGTCGAGCTTGCCCCAGCGGGTGATCGCCGCAAACTTTTCCGGATCGAGCGTGTCGATGGAAACATTAACCCGCCGCATGCCGAACCGATAGAGATCTTCGGCATATTTCCCAAGCTGGCTGCCGTTCGTGGTGATGGTCAGTTCTTTCAGCGCACCGCTTTCCAGATGACGGCCCATGCGTTCGATGAGCCACATGATGTTGCGCCGTACCAGCGGTTCACCACCCGTGAGGCGAAGTTTTTCGACACCATTACGAACGAAAGCGCTGTACAGTCGATCAAGTTCCTCAAGCGACAGAACTTCTTTTTTGGGCAGAAACGTCATGTCTTCTGCCATGCAATAGACACAGCGAAAATCGCAGCGGTCAGTGACCGACACGCGCAGATAATTGATTGTACGACCGAAGGGATCGATCATGACGTCTCTCCGCAGCGTTCTTTTTGATTCAGTCGATATTACCGATCACCAGCCAACCGACAAACGCTATCGGCCCGGAACTGTCGGTCATCCTGATTAGATGGCGATGCCCGGCCGGGCGTCAAGTGCCCTAGTTCCGGCTGTAGCGGTCCCGTATGAGTGCTGTCAGTCCCAGAAAAGCCGGATAGGGGTGCATGATGATCCGGACCGGTATTGGTGAAAGGTACTCCCGGAAACGGCCTTTGTCCTCAAACCGGCATCGGAAGTTTGATGCTGCGATAATTCCGGGCATCCGGGGCAGTATACCTCCGGCAAGAAACACACCACCCTGAGCGCCGACGGTCAGGGCAAGGTTGGAGGCAACAGTGCCAAGAAATCCGCAGAACAGTTTGATTGTCTCGGCAGACATGTCGCCGTCACCTGCCAGCACATCCTCGACGATCTCTCTGGCCGACATTGCGCTGTCGGGGACACCGTTTAACTCACACAGGGCTGTGTAGATGTTCTCTATTCCCTGTCCGGACACGACTCTCTCGGCAGAGACATGATCGAATTTCCGGGCCAGCAGATTAAGTACGAGAGCTTCGGATTCTGTCCGGCTGGCCATCGTGACATGTCCGCCCTCTGTCATCAGCGGGGACCATCGCCCATCCGTTGTCGGTATCAGGGCAGAGACGCCCAGCCCGGTTCCCGGTCCCAGAACAGCCAGCGCGCATCCCGGTTGCGGCTTCCGGCAATCCAGAGGGAACAGATCGTCGTTGTCGAGATGAGGAATGGCCATCGCCTGTGCGGTGAAGTCATTCACCAGAAACAAGAACTCAAGGCCAAAACGAACCCGCAGCTGATCAGCGTCTACGGACCAGGGCAGATTGGTCATTTCAGCTTTAGGGCCTTTCACCGGCCCGGCCACACAAATGGCACCGTTTCGAGGTTTCAGCTCTTCCGGGACTGTCGAAAGGAAAATGTCGATGATACTTGCGAGGTCGCGATAATCAGCGCAGCGATAAGTTCGCGCATAGTCGTTGTCAGAGTCCGCGAGCCCGATTGCAAAACGGGCATTCGTGCCGCCAATATCACCAAGCAGACTGGCCATCTAACTGGTTTCCGACCTGAGGTCCCCGAGAAAGCTGTCGCGCCAGTCGGACAGGGTATTCCCTTTAAGAACCTCCATCATGGAGCGCCAGCGTTCAAGCCGCTCTTCCATTGGCATGGTAAGGGCGCGTGCCATGGCTTCTGCCGTTGAGTCGAGATCGAAGGGATTGACGATCAGGGCCGCATCCAGTTCACGGGCGGCGCCGGCAAAACGGGACAGCAGCAGCACACCCGGATCACGCGGGTTCTGGGCGGCAACATATTCCTTTGCAACCAGGTTCATGCCATCCCGCAGGGGAGTAACCAGTCCGACGCGGCATTCGCGGAAGAACCCGGCGAGGGTATCGCGATTGTAGGATTTGTTGAGATAGCGGATTGGCATCCAGTCAAATTCTGAAAACCGGCCGTTAATCCCACCGGCATGGGTTTCAAGCTCAAGGCGTAGTTCCTGATATTCTGGAACTTCCGAACGGGTTGGCGGGGCGATCTGTAACAGGCTGACGGCCCCGCGCTCTGAGGGATAGCGCTCCAGCATCAGGGAAAATGCGTCGAAGCGTTCAACAAGCCCCTTGCTGTAATCGAGCCGGTCGACGCCGATCATCAGGGTCCGGTCACCAACACTTTCGCGCAGACGCTTTACCTGGGCGGAACGTCCGGCCTGTTGCGCTGCATGTGCAAATTCTTCGGTATCGATACCAATGGGATAGACCCGCGCAATCAGCTTGCGGCCGTAAGCTTCAACCTGTCCGTTGGGATGAACGACGCCCCCGGCTTCATGCAGGATATAGTCATGGAAGGAACGCAGGTCGTTGACCGTCTGGAATCCGACAATGTCATAGGCACATAACCCACGTACCAGATTGGCATGGCTGGGCAGCGCCGTCAGAATTTCTGCAGCCGGGAAGGGGGTATGCAGGAAAAAGCCGATACGGCTGGTGATCCCGGCACGGCGCAATTCCTCGGCCAGCGGTATCATGTGATAGTCATGCACCCAGATCAGATCATCCGGCTCAATCATTGGTGCCAGCTTGCTGGCGAACATGGAATTGACGCGGAAGTAACCGGCGTGATTCTGGTTTGTGAAGTTGGTCAGATCGAGCCGGTAATGAAACAGCGGCCAGAGTGCACGATTGGCAAAGCCGTTATAATAATCGTCGAAATCATCCTCACCCAGATCCAGCGTGGCATAGCGAACATTGCCCGCATCTGTGATTTCCGGCGTCATGGCCGTGCGGTCGGCGGTCTTGCCACTCCAGCCGAACCACAGACCGCCATTTTCACGCAGGGCATCGTTCAGGGCGACAGCAAGCCCGCCGGTCTGCGCTTTCTTGTCGGTTGCAACAGCAACGCGATTGGAGACAACAACCAGTCTTTGACTCACAGGGCTTCCTTCCAGCTCCGGCTTAACAGGGTCGCACAGGTAATCATGCCAACCATTGAATAGGTCTGGGGAAAATTACCCCACAACTCGCCGGTGGCCGGATCAATATCCTCACTCAACAGACCGAGATGGTTACAGCTTGCCAGCACGGCATCGTAAAGTTCACGGGCTTCTTCCATCCGGCCAATCGCGCAAAGCGCTTCGATGTACCAGAATGTACATACGTTAAAGGCAGTCTCCGGTTCCCCGAAATCGTCTTTTGAGATGTAGCGGAAGACATGCTGGCCGCGTTTCAGTTCGCGCCCGACCGCCTCAACCGTACCAATGAAACGCGGATCATCTGCCGGGATCAGGCCGATATCAGCCAGTTGCAGCAGGCTGGCATCGACGTTTGATCCGCCGAAAGCATCGGCAAAGCTGTTGATCTCTGCATTCCAGCATTCTGCCATGATGCGATCACGCATGATTTCTGCACGCTGGCGCCAATAGGCACTGCGGTCATCCAGATCAAGGGACAGGGCGATCTTTGCCAGCCGGTCACATCCGGCCCAGCACATGGCCGCCGAATAGGTATGGACCTGGGCTATGGTACGGAATTCCCACAATCCTGCATCAGGCTTGTCATACAGGGACCATGCCTGTTCACCCGCCAGTTCCAGCCGTTCAAACAGGGCAGGGAGGTCGGGGAGAAACAGACGCCTGTCAAAAAATGCCTGGGTGGCAACCAGGATCACCTGACCATAAACGTCATTCTGAATATGCTCGCTGGCCTGATTACCGATCCGGACAGGGCCCATGCCACGATATCCCTGCAGGCCGTCGGTAATCCATTCTTCGAGATTCGGATTGGTGGTGATGCTGTAGACCGGCTGTATATGCCCGCCGCCGGTGCGTGCCACGATGTTGCTGATATAGGTAATGAGACCTTCCATGGTCTTCGTCGCACCGAGGCGATTCAGCGCCTGTACGACAAAATAGGCATCCCGCAACCAGCAGAACCGGTAATCCCAGTTGCGTCCGCTATTCGCATGCTCAGGCACAGAGGTGGTCAGAGCAGCAACCACAGCACCGGTTTCCTCGAATGCACAGAGTTTCAGGGTAACGGCAGCACGAATGACGATGTCCTGATATTCAAACGGAACCGAAAGGGAGCGTGACCAGTTGCGCCAGTACCTCGTCGTCTCATCAAGGAAGCGCCGGCTGGTGTCGGCCAGCGGGTCAGCCAGGCTTTCGTCCGGGCCCAGCAGCAGATCCAGAGGTTCCTGCAGCAGAAAACTGGTTTCGTCGAGAATATAGGCGACCGGCGCATTCGTGGTCAGCCGCATGACATGATCTGTTCCGACATAGCGGATGTGATTGCTGCCACGTGTCGTGACAGGAATACCCCGGCCATAATCGACGTTCGGCCGCAGACGAATGGTGACAAACGGCTCACCGGCCACGGTCCGGATGCGGCGCAGGAAAGTGGTCGGTCGAAAGGTCCGGCCGTGATTCAGAAAGCGCGGAGCCAGATCAGTGATCTCGACAATCGACCCTTTTACGCAATGAAGCCAAGTGGTCAGGATTGCGGTATTGCGATCATAACTTTGTTCCGCATGGCTGAAACCTTCCAGATCAACATCAAAGAAACCACGAGCAGGCTCTTCGCCATCAATCAGCGCCGTAAAGAACGGATCGCTGTCCAGCCGGGGCAGACAGGCCCAGACATAACGACCTTTCCGGTCAATCAATGCACCGACAGCGCAGTTGCCGATGATCCCGAGATTAAGGTCTGGTGTCATCTGTGCCTCATGAAAGTTGATCTAGCCAGGCGATCACATCGTCAACGCCGCCAAGGTGAAATTGTGCTGCCGTCTCACGGCTTTCCGGTGCATCCGACACCCAGACAGACAAACCACCAAGCCTGTTCACGGCCGCGAAGCCATCTTCATCGGTAAGGTCATCGCCGACAAAAACCGGTTGGCGGCCAATGAAGGGAGGTTCCTGCATGAACAGATCGACAGCCTGACCTTTGGTTGCTGCCACAGGCTTGATTTCAATCATCATCTTGCCTTCCTGAAGTTTGTACTCCGGTTCAAGCTTCAGCCTGTGGGCGTAGATAAGGTCTCTGGCCGCAGATTCCAGTTCCGGCGCCATGCGATAATGCAGGGTCACGGTCGGTCCCTTGTCTTCACAAATGATGCCGGGATGGCGAGCCTCAAAGGTCCGGAGATCGTCGGCAAGATCACGAAGTGCGGGTGTCGGCGGGGCAATATCCATCATCACGCCATCGGCACGACGATGTTCAAGGCCATGCATTCCGGCTGCCGGGCCGCAAAGTGGCGCCAGACGATCAACACCACTGAGCGGGCGACCGCTGACCAGTGCCAGGGCACCGCCCAGCAGATCACGCACGTTTTTCAGTACAGGCAGAAGTACCGGCCGGGGTGCGGCTTTATCCGGCGTATCCGCCAGATCGACAAGTGTTCCGTCGACATCCAGAAACAGCGCCCATGACGGCGACACTTGCGGCGGAGCAGGGAGGGAAGCCGGTTTCAAAGATCCACTCAACCGGCGTTCGCTTCCGGATGAAGGTCAAGCTGCATCATCACGACATCAATCCAGCGTTCAAACTTGTAACCGACCTTTTCCAGAACTCCGATATGCCGGAATCCGAAAAATTCGTGAAGCCCGATGGAACCGGCATTGTCGCTGTCACCGATGACAGCGATCATACGATGTCGCCCGGCAAGCCGGGCATGATCAACAAGCCCTTCCATCAGGGCTTTGCCAATGCCCCGGCGGGTCGCATCATGCGCAACATAGACAGCATTCTCGACTGTAAAACGATAGGCTGGTCTCACATGAAAGGGCGTGGTGTAGGCATAACCATGCAGCCCGATATTATCGGCGGCAACCAGCCAGATGTTTCCGGTGCTGGTGACCTTCTGCCATCGTTGCATCATTTCCTGAACCGATGGCGGTGTTTCTTCAAAACTGGCCGTACCGTGCCGAACATGATGTGCATATATTGCCGTGATCTCGGCAAAATCGCTTTCCCGTGCCGGGCGAATTTCAGGCTTTGTCATCATGCGGCAGCGACCGTCATCGATTGTCCGAAACTGGTAAGCTGACTTACCAGGCCGCTCATGACACCCTTCATCAGATTGAAATCCGGATGTTTGGTCAGACGGCGTTCATTCATGTAGAGATCGCGACTTATCTCGATCTGAAGGCTGTGTATGTTGTCCTGTGGCTGGCCATAGGTTCTGGTAATGAAACCACCGGCATAGGGTGTGTTCCGACCAACTGTCAGCCCCGCCTCCGTCAGATAACCCTCAGCCAGATCGGTAATATCTGACCGGCAGGCACTGCCATAACAGTCACCCAGAACCACATCCAGTTTCGGCTTGATATTCCGCAGAGACGGCATGGAATGGCAATCAATCAGCAGGCAAAGCCCAAAACGGGATCGCGTATCTTCTATCAGCCGGGAAAGTGCGCTGTGATAGGGGCGGTAACAGTTTTGCAGCCTGTCTTCTGCATCAGCGAAAGACAGTTTTCTGTCGCCATATATTTCTGAACCACTGGCCACGATACGTGCAACTGTCCCCAGTCCGGCGGATATACGGGGAGAGCGCGTTGTCACATACGGGGGCAGGGGATCTGCGAACATTTCCGGGTCGAGTTCATATTCCTCCCGGTTCACGTCGACATAAGCCCTTGGAAACAGTGCCCTGATGAGCGGTGCGCCATAGTCTGGTGCATTTCCAAACAGGTCATCAACATAGCAATCTTCGGACAGGCGCAAGGCATGTGGATCAAGGCAACTGTCCGCGATGAAGCTTGCGGGATAACAGTTTCCTGAATGCGGCGACGAGAAGACAACCGGTGCAGACTGACAGGCAGGCACCAGAATTTCGAGCGGCCGTTCCGGTTGAATGTCCTGACGCACATGAAAATTCATCCCTCCGATTTAAGGGATGAAAGCAGCCCTGTCGACATCAATGGTGCATTGCGGCATGGATTGCGCCTGCTTCTGTCGCTTAACGCATCGTCATATCGTTCCAGACCGCATCGACCAATCCGGTTTCAGGCCGGGCATTTATTGTCTGGCGTGCTGACGATGGTGTCTCAGCAAACGCATTTCGGTAAGCGCGTGAAAAATGGGATGAATCAGCAAACCCGCATTCTGCGGCAATGTCGGTGATTGGCCGGTTTGTTCTCAACAGCAGCCACTGGCCGTAATTCAGACGAAGTTCCAGAGCAACCTCATGCGGGCTTTTGCCCAATTCCTGCCGGAATATCCGCTCCAACTGCCGTTTTGATATATTGACCCGGCGGGCGATCTCTTCGACTGACAAGGGATCCCCCAGATGTTGTTCCATCAGCAAGATGGCCCGTCTTACACGTTCATTCCGGGTGGCTTTCATCGAAGGTGGCTGGGGCTGTGAACTGTTTGGTGCCCGAGCCCTGTCGATAACCAGAATACGCAGGCTTTTCTGTGCCCAGGCCCGACCGCAATGCCGTTCAATCAGCCAGGCAGCCAGATCAACCGCACCGGCACCGCCAGCACAGGTAATTCTGTTGCCGTCAGTCACAAACAGCTGGTCAGCAATCGGTTCGACATCAGGAAATTCATCCACAAGATCCTGATAGTGATACCAGCTGACACAGCAACGCTTGCCCTTCATCAGTCCGGCCCGGATCAGCAGAAAGACACCTGTGCAAAGACCGATAAGACGGACACTGGCCGATGCGGCACGCTTTAGATATTTCGCCATCTCCGGTGGTGTGTCAGGGCCGGCATGCAGCAGTCCGCCGACAACCACGACATAGTCAAACCGGGCCGGATCGGGAAATGTCTCCCATGGTGTGACATCAACCCCGCAGCTTGACCGGACCGGGGTCAGGTCCGGACCGATAATTGTCCACTGACAATTGATCTGGCGACTGCCATCACCATCATCTGCGGCAAGCCGCAGAGCCTCGACAAAACCGGCAAAAGCCATCAACGTGAAGTTGGGCAGCAGCAGAATGCCGACTGAAAGCCGGGCCTTGATCTGGATGTCCGATGTCTGCATCAGGGTCGTCCGTCAATGGCAATATTATTCCAATCAATGTCGCAAATATACATAGGCTGCGTCGGCGAAAGGATATCTTCTGCGACATAAATCTGCTAATAAAACGACATCCCAACAGCCGGGCCTGTCATGACCAGATTCTCGATTTTCTCCCTCGTTCGCAATGCCATGAACTGGCATCAGGACTGGCCGCGCCAGTGGCGCAGCCCCCAACCAAAGCCCTCCTATGATGTCATCATCATCGGCGGTGGCGGGCATGGGCTGGCAACGGCCTATTACCTCGCAAAACAACATGGCATCCGGAAGGTGGCCGTGCTTGAAAAGGGATGGATTGGCGGCGGCAATACGGGCCGAAACACCACGATCGTTCGTTCCAATTACCTCTGGGACGAAAGCGCCGCGATGTATGAGCATTCCCTGAAACTCTGGGAAGGCCTGTCAAAAGACCTGAATTATAATGTCATGTTCAGTCAGCGTGGTGTCATGAACCTCGCGCACAACCTGCATGATGTCCGCGAAAGCATACGGCGGGTGAATGCCAACCGGCTGAACGGGGTTGATGCGGTCTGGCTGGACGCAGCGGGGGTCAAGGAATTCTGCCCGATCATCAATATCTCGCCGGATGTGCGCTATCCCGTACTGGGTGCGACGCTGCAAAAGCGGGCAGGCGTCGCCCGTCATGATGCGGTTGCCTGGGGCTATGCCCGGGGGGCTGACGCGCAGGGTGTTGATATCATCCAGAACTGTGAAGTGACGGGCTTTGATATCAGCGATGGTACTGTCACCGGCGTCCAGACCACCCGTGGCCGTATTGGTGCCAAAAAAGTCGGGGTGGTTGCCGCCGGCCATTCCTCGGTGCTGGCCAATATGGCCGGTTTCAGACTGCCTCTGGAAAGCCATCCGCTTCAGGCGCTGGTCTCTGAGCCACTGAAGCCGATCATGCCGACCGTGGTGATGTCGAATGCGGTGCATGTTTATGTCAGCCAGTCCGATAAAGGTGAACTGGTCATGGGGGCGGGGATCGACAGCCACAATTCCTACAGTCAGCGGGGATCACTTTCAGTGATCGAAGAACAGCTGGGTGCCTGCATGGAACTGTTCCCCATATTCAGCCGTGTGCGGATGCTGCGGTCCTGGGGCGGTATCGTCGATACCTGTCCGGATGCTTCACCCATAATCTCAAAGACACCGGTTAAGAATATGTTTTTTAACTGTGGATGGGGAACCGGCGGCTTCAAGGCGACACCGGGATCAGGACATGTATTCGCCCATACCATTGCAACGGGAGAGCCACATCCGATCAACGCCCCCTTTGCGCTGGACCGTTTCATCTCGGGCGCACTGATTGCCGAACACGGCGCCGCTGCCGTCGCGCATTAGGAGGACCAGACATGTTTGTTATTCATTGCCCCTGGTGTGGCGACCGGCCGGAAACTGAGTTTCACTATGGCGGGGAAGCCCATATCGCCCGCCCGGAAAAACCGGAAGAGCTGACGGATCAGGAATGGGCGGACTTTCTGTTCATGCGGACAAACCCGAAAGGCTGGCACCGGGAACGCTGGAGCCACAGTTCCGGCTGCCGCCGCTGGTTCAATGTGATGCGCAACACCCATACGAACGAGATTGCCGGCAGCTACAGGATCGGTGAAATGCCGGACCTGCCAGACAGCCCGGGAACCACCGGGGGAGCAAAGGCATGAGCCAGCCCTTCCGGCTTTCCGAAGGTGGTCGTATCGACCGTAGTCGTATTCTGAACTTCACGTTCAACGGCCAGAATTATGAAGGCCACCCCGGCGATACACTGGCATCGGCCCTCTTTGCCAATGGTGTCCGGCTGGTCGGGCGTTCCTTCAAATATCATCGCCCCCGCGGCATCATGACAGCGGGATCAGAAGAACCCAGCGGACTGGTTCAACTGGAGAAGGGAGCTCATACAGAGCCTAACCTGAGAGCCACACAGATTGAACTGTATGACGGGTTGGCTGCCAGCAGCATCAATGCCTGGCCCTCGGTTGATTTTGATATCGGTGAAATTAACTCGCTGCTGTCGCGTATCTTCGTTGCCGGTTTTTATTATAAGACTTTCATGGGACCAGCCGGATTCTGGAACAAGCTGTATGAGCCGATAATCCGCCGTGCAGCCGGTCTTGGCCGCGCACCGGACCAGCCGGATCCGGATATCTACGATCATCAGTATATTCATGCCGATGTCCTGATTGCAGGCGCTGGCCCGGCGGGTCTTGCGGCCGCACTTGCCGCGGCCCGAACCGGTGCCCGTGTCGTGCTGGCTGATGAACAGTCGGAATTTGGCGGCAGCCTGCTGCATTCCGGTGAAACTGTCGATGGCCTGCCGGGCAGTGACTGGGTTGCCCGCGCTCTCGACGAACTGGGCCAGCATGAAGATGTGACATTGCTGCCGAGAACCACCGTTTTTGGCTATTACGACAATAATTACATCGCCATGGTGGAGCGGCGGACGGATCATCTCGGCCCCTTGCGACCGAAAACCGTCTCGCGACACCGGGCCTGGCATGTCCGGGCAAAACGGGTCGTGATTGCAACCGGTGCGCATGAAAGACCGATGGTCTTCGGCGACAATGACCGGCCAGGTGTTTTGCTGGCAGAGGCCGGTCGGGTCTATAGCGGCCGGTATGGCGTGAAAACCGGTGAGCAGGCGGTCCTGTTCACAAACAACGACAACGCCTACCGTTCCGCCGCAGACATGCATCTGAACGGCATGCCCGTCACCAGAATCATCGATATCCGTGCCGAGGCAGGGGAAGACGCGCTGGCTCTGGCGAACCATGCGGGTATCGAAGTTCTGCAGGGCTCGACCATTATCGGCACGGTTGGGCGCAAATCGGTCTCAGGTGTTGATGTGATGATGACGACACCTGATGGCATCGGTATTTCAGGCACGCCCCGGCGGATTGAGTGCGATACTGTGCTGATGTCTGGTGGCTGGACGCCGGCGATACATCTGTTTTCACAATCCGGTGGCAAGCTTCGTTATGATACGGAGCAGACCTGTTTTCTGCCCGAGCACTATGCGCAGGCCTGTCGCGTCGTCGGGTCCGCAAACGGAACACGGATTTCAGCGGATTGTCTGGCAGAAGCCGCTGAAGCCGGTCACGTCTCAGCCCGAGAAGCCGGTTTCCGGGCACGTGCAAGGAAAGCGCCGAAGGGAGAGGCCGTCGACCCAGGCGGTCTGCAACCGTCATGGGTCGCCCCCAGCGACCATCCCACAGGCAAGGGCCCCCGTAAGCATTTCGTCGACTTCCAGAACGATGTAACCGCCGGAGACCTGATGCTTGCTGCCCGTGAAGGCTTTCACTCGGTCGAACATCTGAAACGCTATACCACGACCGGCATGGGGACAGATCAGGGCAAGACATCAAACATCAATGCACTGGCCATTCTGGCGCGTGAAGTCAACAACGACATACCGAAGGTCGGCACAACAACCTTCCGACCGCCTTATACACCGGTATCCTATGGCTCGCTGGCCGGTCGCAATGTCGGGCATCTGTCTGACCCGGTTCGCAAGACCCCCATGCATGACTGGCATGAAGGGCAGGGGGCGGCGTTCGAAATCGTCGGCCAGTGGCTTCGTCCCTGGTATTATCCACGAACCGGGGAGACGATGCAGCAGGCTGTAAACAGGGAGTGTCTGGCCGTCCGCAATAATGTCGGGCTACTGGATGCAACAACCCTCGGCAAGATTGATATTCAGGGGCCGGACGCAGCGGAGTTCCTCAACCGGATCTATACCAATGCCTGGAAGAAACTGGGCATCGGGCGCTGCCGATACGGACTGATGTGCCAGGAAGACGGGATGATCTTCGATGACGGCGTGACAACCCGGCTGGCTGAGAACCATTTCATCATGACAACCACGTCCGGTAATGCTGCACAGGTGCTGGACTGGCTGGAGGAATATCTCCAGACCGAGTGGCCGGACCTGAAGGTCTTTTGCACATCGGTCACGGAACAGTTTGCAACGATCTCCATCGCCGGTCCGAAATCACGCGACGTGCTGCAACAGCTCTCCGGAGATATTGATCTTTCGGCAGAATCCTTTCCCTTCATGTCGATGAAGACCGGAGAAATTGCCGGTGCCCCGGCCCGGATATTCCGGATCAGCTTCACCGGGGAACTGTCCTATGAAATCAATGTCCCGGCATTCTATGGCCGCGCTGTCTGGCAGGCCGTCATGGAGGCTGGAAAAGCCTTCGACATCACGCCCTACGGCACCGAGACAATGCATGTTCTTCGGGCAGAGAAAGGTTTCATCATTGTCGGCCAGGAAACCGATGGCACTGTGATCCCCCAGGATCTGGGGATGGACTGGATCGTCTCGAAGCAGAAACCGGATTTCATTGGCAAGCGTTCCTTCAGCCGCGGGGATACCGCCCGCAGTGACCGCAAACAACTGGTTGGATTGCTGACCGTAACCGATGGCAATGAGGTTCTGCCGGAAGGGGCCCAGATTACCGAAGCTGCAAAGGGCGCCCCCCCGGTGCCGATGCTGGGGCATGTCACCTCCAGCTATTACAGCCCGACGCTGGGGCATAGTATCGCCCTCGCACTGATAAAGGATGGTCGGGCACGGATTGGCGACGAGCTCTATGCACCGCTGGAATCAAGGGCCATCAGGGTCCGGGTGGTCGAGCCGGTGTTTTTTGATCCGAAGGGAGAGCGGGCAAATGGTTGATCTCACACTGCGCCGAAGTGCTCTCTCAGGCTGGGAACAGAAACTGTCTGTTGCGTCAGTTGAAGGTGCCGTTTACCTGCGGGAAATTCCCTTCCTTGGCATGGTCAATCTGCGCGTTGACCTGTCTGCACGCGGTGTCGCCAGAGAAATTGAAGATGCCATAGGCTTTGCGCTCCCAAAACAGCCGAATACCGTGACGGCCCGCCTGACAACCCGTGCCCTCTGGCTTGGACCGGACGAATGGCTGATCGTTGCCCCCGATGGTGAACAGCAGGCCATTATCGGAAAGCTGGCCCTGCAACTGGCGGACCGGCATGCCGCAATCACGGATGTCAGTGCCAACCGGACAACACTGGAACTCCGCGGCCCGAAATCACAGGAAGTCCTGCAGAAGGGATGCCTGCTTGATCTGCACCCGTCAAAGTTCCTGACGGGTCATTGTGCCGGAACGAACCTCGCCCGGAATCAGGTCATTCTGGAAAAAACAGACGATTCTGCCACATGGCGGATTTATCCCCGCTGGTCGTTTGCAAATTACGTGGCGGACTGGCTCATTGACGCGATGATGGAATATCGATCCCCTCTCTGACTTCTTCACGTCGACAGCAAGACTGGACCCCACATGCATATCAGCGTTTTTGACCTGTTCAAGATCGGCATTGGCCCCTCCAGTTCGCATACAGTCGGCCCTATGAATGCAGCAGGGGACTATCTGCTTGAGCTGGAGACACGCGGACTGCTCGATCAGGTGGCTCAGCTTCAGGTAGATCTTTATGGCTCGCTCGCTCTGACAGGTATGGGGCATGCGACAGATATTGCCATCATTCTGGGGCTGGCCGGTGAGCGACCGCATACGGTCGAGTCAGACCGAATCCCCGAGATCGTTCAGGATATAAAGGCAAAGCGGTCTATCGAATTGCTGGGTCAACACCGCATTCCCTTCCTGCATGACCAGCATTTACGCTTCAATATGGATAAATTCCTCGAACAGCATTCCAATGGCATGACCTTCACCGCCTTCAACTCGTCGGGAGAGGTGTTGTTTGGCGATACCTATTTTTCGGTCGGCGGAGGATTTGTCCTCAATATCGAATCCTTTGAGGCTGGAGAAGCGGCACGGGGTGTCAATGTTCAGGTTCCTTACGATTTTGCCACGGCAAAAGAGCTTCTGAAAATGGGACAGGAAAGCGGTCTCAGTATCGCCGAAATGATGCTGGAGAATGAACGTGCGCTCCGGTCTGACGACGAGATCAACCAGAAGCTTGATCGTATCTGGGATACCATGACCGGATCGATCGAACGGGGATGCCGGGAGGAAGGGAATCTTCCGGGAGGGCTGAACGTCAAACGCCGGGCCACAACCATGCAGCGCGACCTGCTGCGGCGTCCGGAAGCCATGATGAAAGATCCCCTGACCATTCTGGACTGGGTTAATCTCTGGGCACTCGCCGTGAATGAAGAAAATGCGGCTGGCGGGCGTGTTGTTACAGCGCCGACAAATGGTGCCGCAGGCGTCATCCCTGCCGTCCTGATGTATTATGACCGTTTCGCGGCCAACTCGACCCCCCAGGGCGTGCGGAACTTTCTCCTCACGGCGGCAGCTATTGGCGCGCTGTATAAAAAGAATGCGTCCATTTCCGCAGCCGAAGTCGGATGTCAGGGGGAAGTCGGCGCCGCCTGTTCCATGGCCGCCGGGGCCCTGACCGCTGTCATGGGCGGCACAAATGAGCAGATTGAAAATGCTGCCGAGATTGGCATGGAACATAATCTCGGGCTGACCTGCGATCCCATCGGCGGACTGGTTCAGGTGCCTTGCATTGAACGCAACACAATGGGGGCGGCGAAGGCTATCAATGCCTCACGACTGGCCTTGCGAGGAGACGGCAAGCATTTCGTTCCTCTGGATGACGTCATCGAAACCATGCGCCAGACGGGTGCGGATATGCAATCCAAGTACAAGGAGACATCTCAGGGTGGTCTCGCCGTCAACGTGGTTGCCTGCTGAATTCCGGAGGATGCCCGGCGAACAGTCGTGAAGTTGACTTACAACTGATCTAGACTGCGCCCCGGCGCGGTAATCTGTCGCGACCCTGCTCATTCATTCCGGAGTGATTATGATGGATGGACTTCTGGCGCTGGCAATCGATCCGGCAGCCTGGATTGCCCTTGCGACTCTCATAGCCATGGAAGTCGTGCTCGGGATCGACAATCTGGTCTTCATTTCAATCCTGACGAACAAGCTTCAGCCGGAATTCCGTGAAAAGGCCCGGCGTATTGGCATTGGCCTCGCCCTTATCATGCGTCTTCTGCTTCTGGGAACCATTGCCTGGATTATTCAGCTGACCGAGCCGGTTTTCGAAATGTTTAGTAATGCGTTCTCCTGGAAGGACATGATCCTGATTGCCGGTGGTCTGTTCCTCGTCTGGAAGGCGACAAAGGAAGTCCATCACAATGTCACTCCCGAAGATGAAGACGACATGTTTACCGGTTCAGCTGTCACCATGGGCTTCACCGCAGCAATCGCACAAATTCTGGTGCTGGATATCGTTTTCTCGATTGATAGCATCATAACTGCCGTTGGTATGACACCCCATCTGCCGATCATGGTGATTGCGGTCATCGCCGCCGTTACGGTGATGCTTTTTGCAGCAACGCCACTCGCAAACTTCATCGAGAAAAACCCGTCCATTGTCATGCTGGCACTTGGATTTCTGATGATGATCGGCATGACCCTGATTGCGGAAGGCTTCGGGGTTCACGTACCCAAGGGGTATGTTTATGCGGCGATGGCTTTCTCTGGTTTCGTTGAAGCACTGAATATATTTTCCCGTAACAAGCGGTTGCGGAAAAAAGCTGCTGAATCAATGGCTCAGCAGTAGCAGGCCAACCTCATGCCGACGGCCGCTCAGCCATCCATTGCAGAGAGTTGTGCGCGTCGGAAGGCCAGTGGCGAACTGCCCGTATGGCGGGTGAAATATCGTGAAAAATAACAGGGATCAGAAAAACCAAGTTCGAACGCGACGGACTGAACCGGCTTGGCGGAAAACACCAGATATCGCTTTGCCTGCTGGATAACCCGACGTGCAATCAGACCGCTGACCGGTACGCCATAAGCCTGACGGGTGAGGCGATTGAGATGGGTTGGTGAAATACCGGTTTCAGCGGCATAGAAGGCAACGGACTGATGCTCGCGATAGTGCCGGTTTATGAGATCATTGAGGCTGAGTAACCGGCCATCAACATCTGTCGGCGGCGATACTTCGTCATCATTGGCCTCATGATACATCCGGTAGATTTGCAGCAGGATCATTCTCAGTTGAAGCTCGAGAAAGAGTGACCGTCCGATCCGCCGCTGTTCATACTCTCCGGCGAACCGCTGCAGGGCGATGTTCAGGTCGTCCAGATTGTTGTCCGCGAAAGATGTCTCGAAGAAATGATGGTGATTGAACCATCGGGCAATACGCTGATGTTCAGGAAACAGTTGTTCAGCACTGTCGGCAACAATTGTCAGTACATGTCCGTCAATATCGGCAGAGAACCTGTAACCGTGGGAAATGCCGGCCGGAACAACCACAATTCCGCCTGAGCCAAAATGCGTTTCACGTCCCTCTATCCAGCTTTCGCACCACCCCTGAGAGACGTGGAGAATTTGCAGGAAACGGGCATGTTTATGGGGTTTGATACGCCATTGATGCTTTTTGCTGCGCGAGGCGATGGTCTCACAATGGATGAAAAACTCTGTCTCATCTGAGCGGTTTTCACCATACAAAGCATAAGTTGGTATGAAATTCATGCCGTGCCAGAACAATGTCGATGGTTGAAAAGTGCAACAAATTGGCTTTCAAGTCCATTGCTATTGAAAGCCTCCGAACGCATCTGTCTTGGATTCAGGGAGAAAGATATGCGTACGCAGGTTGCTATTATTGGCTCCGGACCATCCGGGCTACTGCTCGGGCAATTGCTGACGAAGGCCGGAATTGACAATATCATTCTCGACCGGGTCAGCGAATCTCATATTCTGAGCCGGGTGCGGGCAGGGGTTCTGGAACCCGGATCAGTCACAATGCTGGAACAGGCGGCTGTTGCGGGTCGTCTTCATGGGGAAGGGCTTCCCCATGAAGGCATTGATATTGTCGTCAATGGCGGTCAGCACCGGATTGATCTCAAGCGTCTGACAGGCGGCAAGCATGTCACGGTCTATGGTCAGACAGAAATCACCCTGGATCTGATGAATGCCCGGAAAGCCAGTGGCGCTGCGAGTATTTACGAGGCCGGAAATGTCGTCATCTCAAACTACGCAGCCGACCAGCCCTTTGTGACCTATGACAAGGATGGCACGACACGTCGTATTGATTGCGACTTCATCGCCGGATGCGACGGTTTTCACGGTATCAGTCGGAAGTCGGTGCCCGAGAACGCCATAAAGACCTTTGAGCGTGTCTACCCCTTCGGCTGGCTGGGTATTCTGGCAGAGGTTCCGCCGGTCAACGACGAACTGATCTATGTGAACCACAGCAATGGCTTTGCGCTTTGTTCAATGCGCTCGCATACCCGCAGCCGCTACTACCTGCAATGCTCGCTTGAAGACAAGGTCGAGCAATGGAGTGACCAGCAGTTCTGGGATGAGCTGCGCCGGCGTTTGCCGGAAGCGACGGCCGACAAACTCATCACGGGCCCTTCTTTTGAAAAGTCCATTGCTCCGCTGCGGTCATTTGTTGCAGAGCCCATGCGGTTTGGCCGGTTGTTTCTCTGCGGGGATGCTGCCCATATTGTTCCGCCAACCGGTGCAAAGGGGCTGAACCTGGCGATCAGCGACGTCCATTACCTGTTTAATGGATTGCTGGAATATTACACAGAACAGTCCTCTGCCGGGATCGATGCCTATTCCGGAAAAGCCCTTTCCCGGGTCTGGAAAGCGGTCAGGTTTTCCTGGTGGATGACCCAGATGCTGCATCGTTTTCCTGACGATGGTGAGTTCGCCCAGCGTATCCAGCAGGCAGAACTGGATTATGTGATTCATTCCGAAGCGGCATCCACATCTCTTGCGGAAAATTATGTTGGCTTGCCTTATTGACGCCAGACGCCATATGACGATCAGATAAGGCAAACGACAGCCTGTTATCGGACAGTCAGAAGGGTCTCTGTGCGTATCATGCATTTGCTCCGGTCATGCTCTCCCATCGCCATTCTTGTTGCCGCAACCCTGTCGTCCGGGGCCGCTGCGCAGGCAAAGCCACCGGTCGAACTGACCTATGAAATTTATTTTGGCGGATTCCATATCATGTCCGCCCGGGCAGAACTGTCTTCCGGTGAGACAGACTACAATCTTCAGGTGGAAAGTGTTTCCCGGGGCATCGCCGATTTCTTTGTCAGCTGGAAAGGGCAGGCAAAAAGTAACGGACTGTTTGCGGGAGATAAGGCGGTCCCGGCGATTCACAGAAATGCCGGGATCTGGAAGGGTAAAACCCGAAAAGTTGACATTCGTTACGCCCCGTCCGGCGAAGTTACGTCCTATTCTGTGGAGCCGGAACCGGATCTGGAAAAAGTAAACAGCCTTCCTGAAAATCCGGCGACCGGTACGGTCGACCCGCTTTCGGTCATTGCCCAGATATCAGGTGCCGTCATGCGCGGGGAGGGGTGTAGCAGTCAGTTCGGAGTTTTTGATGGCAGGCGGCGTTATGATCTGACCGTCACGGAAAACGGAACCGAGAGCATCAAGCCCAACAGTTATTCCGTTTATGCCGGTGATGCACTGGCCTGCGGCGTAGAGATGAAACTGCTCGGTGGTGATCGCAAAGAGAAAAGCAAATATGCGGAAACGGCCCGTAATCGCACCGTCTATATCGCCCGCCCCCGGTCAGACGCCCCGCCGGTTCCGGTTCGGGTCAGAATTGATACAGATTACGGAATACTCATGGCCCACCTCACAGGCTACACGCTCAACGGTGAGACTGTAGGCGCCAGGGGCCTCGACGACTAACCTGTCTGACGACCGGGACCGGTTTTCAGAACATCCGGCAGCCATCCGATGACATCAGACGCGGCAGACAGGGCTTCGGTTTCAGTCCTGAAAACCCTGTCAGACCAATACCCAACCGGGAACCACCCTGAAGGGTCTTCCACATCCCGACGGTATTCCTGAAACCCTGTCGACCCGTCTTCGCGGACAAACAGGTCGACGCATAGCTCTCCATGCGGGGCGTTGATTGATTCCGTAACCCGCCCGGGTTTGGGCCTGCTCATTCTTCAAGTGCATGGGTCAGCAGGGCATAGAGCTTACCGGGATCAGAGCCGAAGAAGATCGGACCCAGCAGTTCATCGCGACCGGTTCCCTGAGACAGCTTCGCCAGTTCCTCGAACTCAAGCCGGTAGCGATCAATAGCTTCACGGAAATTCACGTCGGTCTGATACTTCTTCTTGATCGCAGGCAGGCGGTATTTCTCCCGCATGGTGATGATGCGGCGGATAAAGACACTGGTGTCTCCTGCGTAATAACGATCCCAGGTCTTGTCATCCACATCGCGTTCAAACATCCGGGCCAGGTCGACCGCGAGGGCGTTCAGTGTCTCGATGATGAAACTTGCCTGACGCATGGCCGATTGCAGCGATTCAACCCGTCGTTTTTCACCCATGACATCAAGCTGGGTCTGCGCCCCTGATGATGCCTCGATAAGCGCGTTCGCCTGCTCTTCAAAGGCAACAACCATACGCTTGGTCTGATCCGACACCTGTGCCGAAATTCTCTGCAACCGGTCCGCACCCTGTCGTGTGGTGTCCGACCAGTTGGTTGCACTCAGGATTGCCAGATCAGAAGCGTCTTTCAGTGATTTCGTCTGTGCCTCGATCATCGCATGGGTTTCACGACCTGTATTGGAAGACGCCTCATAAATCGCCTTCAGTTTCTCGGCAAACATCCGCAGACGGTCACCCGCCTGCACAATGGCCTCTACCGACTGGTTGGAATCGCCGCGAATTGTTGCCGCCTTGGTAACAAACTCGTCTGCGGCACCCTTGATTTCCTTGCTGGTTGTCGCAGCGCCATCACGCAAAGCCTTGCGTTCATCAGCAATCGCCCGCGAGGCACGGCTGATATCCTCGCCGGCACGCTTTGCAGATTCACCAACATCACTGAGAATTTTGATCAGGTCGTTTCCACCGCCTGTCACATGCTCTGCGGCATAGCTTGTTGCTTCCGCGACATTCTGAATGGAATCGGCAAGTGCTGACACGCGGTCAGTCGTCTCACCTGAAATTTCAGAGAGCTGTTCAATACGTTCATGCACTGATCCGGCAACACCGGACAGGCGGGCATCGGTTTCCTCGGACAGCAGCGACAGCATCTTGCACTGTTCACGGAACGACTGGGACACATCTTCCAGACGGGCCGCCGCCTGTTCCGCATTCCGGCTGACAGCCTGCTCACCAAACCGAAGCAATTCGCTGACCGAGGTCAGCCTGTCCGAGGCATTCTCAGTAACAGTCTCCACGGCTTTCAGCTGGCCGGACAGGCCTTCACCAAGCAGCTTCAGGCTGTCATTGCTGTCTCGCGAAACCGAACCGATCTCCTCGGCTTTCTGCTTCAGGGCTGTAAAGGCCGTCTGAATATCGTTCACGACTTCCTGTGACGCATGACCAAGCAGGGTCTTGCCATCGGTGAACATGCGGGTCGCCAGATCCATACGACCATTCGCGTCCTCTACGGCCCTGTTGAGGGCGCCCGAACTGTCGCGCAGCGTTTCACTGACCCGTTTGATGGAGGCTGTCCCGCCTTCCGAGCGGGCAGAAATTTCGGCTTCCCGATCAGCAAGGGCTTCCGAAACCGACCTCAACCGGTTGATCGCTTCTTCTGCCGCGGCATTCAGGCTGGAAAGCTGGTTCGACATCAGGGCCCCGGTCTCGCGCATCCGGGTAGAAGCCGTATCAGAGGCGTCATCAATAGCTTCTGCCTGAGCCTCAAGACCGTTGCGCGCATCCGCCGCATGGGTCGCAACCTGTTTGGCAATCAGGATCAGCCCCTGAGAGTAGCTGTCGATCATGCCGCCGACTTCCTTGACACGATTGGCCACCCGGTCAGCGGTTTCAGACAGGGTTCGCGTCTGCTGAGTGGTCGCCTTGTCCGCAATATTGGTTTGTGTAACGAGGGTGACCGAGATTTTCTCAAGATCCTGCGCAACAGAGGAAATTGCTTCACGAGCTCCAATTGCCTGCGCCTCAAAGGCGATGGCGGCCTTGGAAATTCGCGTTGTTTCCTCACGAAGCAGGGCAGCCGCAGCTTCCGCACCTTCCTTGGCACCTGCAACAGACCGGTCGAGCACCTCGGACTCACGCCGGAAGGCTGTTCCGACTGTCGTTATGTCAGAATTGAACTTCTGCGCCTTTGCAGAGGCTGCGGCAGACTGGCGTTGCAGGGCGTCGCCGACATCCTCTATCCGGTTCTTGGCCGATGCCGCTCCTTCGCTCAGAACCGCAATCTGTTTCCGGAATCCCATCTCCAGGGCTTCCATCGCTTCGGTCGTACGATTGGCTGCCAGATCGAATTCCTTGGTCTGGGCTTCGACCGATGCCTGTACGCTTTTCGCGCGCAGGGCAACCTGATCGGATTTCTCGCCCAGCATGTCCACCTGTGCTTCAAGAGCGCGGGAAATGTCGCGGGTACGGGATTCAGTCGTTTCCGTCGCACTGGCCAGCAGGCTGGTATGCTGGACCAGTACTTCTGTAACCCGTTCAGCCCGTTCCTCAGCCATATCGGCAGAGGCAGACGCCTGTTCGAACTGGCGCTTCAGGGATTGTTCAATCTCGCGGGCACGGTCAGCGGTTTCTGCTGCCAGTTCCGTGAGGGATGACGCACGGGCAGCCATGTCCGTATCGAGATGCCCGGCACGCTTCGCAAACACTTCAAGGTCAGCAGTCAGCCGCTCAGAAGCTGTCCGCAATTCACCGACTGCCTGTTCTGTCCGTTCCAGAACCTGCCGGTTGGCCTGACCGATATGGTCGACGGTGCTGACCATCAGCTTCTCTGCCTTTTCGGCAGAGGCTGCGGCTTTGTCGGTCGCCCGGACCGCGTCTTCGGCAACGGCTTTCAGGGTGTCGCTGATCGCCAGAGCCCGTTTGCCACCTTCACCGGCTTTCTCCAGATGGGTATCCAGCGACTTCGCAGCTTTTCCGGACCTGACATCAATCTGATCGGTCAGCGTGGCCAGATCCTGCAATTTCGATCCAAGTGCTGCATGCAGGGCACTTGCCTTGTTGACGGCAGAATTGGTTGCATCTTCCAGCATCTCGGCCTGACGCCGGAGTGATTCTTCAATCTCGCGGACGCGGGTTTCCGCGAACTCTTCGGGATAGGTGAGGCGTTGCAGATGATGTTCCAGACGCTCGGTCATCCGCTGCAGTTTACGCCCGCGCTCCAGATAACCGACTGTCAGCCAGATCAGGGCGAGCGGTGTCGAAAAGGCAGCACCCGCAGTCAGCAATTCGACGGTCTGAAAGGCGGGTAGCAGGCTCCAGCCAACTTCCAGTGTGATGTAATAACAGCAGATTCCAACCCAGCTCAGGCTGAGCAACAACCCGGTACGGGTCAGCAGCCGGTTTGGTTTTTCCTTCGGAATATCGTCGATCAGCGGGGTTGTTTTGCGATCATAGATGGGGGTCTTCGTCCGCGGCACCTGCACATCGGTCAGGGGCGAGGGTTGCCGGTTGGTCTTGCCATCCAGCCCAAGTTCGACAGCGAAGTTATCCGTACTGCCGGACCGATCAGCCATGTAGTCTCTCCCGATGATGTCGCTGCGTAATCCCCATTGTCACAGACTAGGGAAAACCGTGTGAGGGTCAAAGCCGTTTCAGCCATGCCCGGTCTGGCAGGACGAAGACGGGGGCGGGGCATTCCTGATATAGTCTCTGAAATGCCCGATATTGACGGAGATGACCGGGTGTAAATCAGCATGTCTTTGCCCGACAGAAAGCCGGTCAGGGTTGCCCGCGTGACCGCCGGAAATCCCGATATCAGTGCCATTATGAACAGCAGCATTCCTGCGGATCGTATCTCCGGCAATCTGAACGTCCGGGCTCCGTCAGACCAGGGGGAAGAAAAACGAGACCCAGAGTTTGTTACCCGGCGGCACCAAAAATCATTAACATTTTGTAAATTATTGAAATCAGTGAGATTGTTATGGGTAGCAGCAGAACAGATGGCTACCCCGGCAGATGAAGTTCACGGACCAGACAGTCGCCTTACTGAAATCCCGATCCACCCGTTTTGAAGTCTGGGGTGATGAGACACCGGGCTTCGGGTTACGTGTTGCCCCGAGCGGACGAAAATCCTGGATATATCTGTACCGCCATGAAGGGCGGGCGCGCAGACTGACGCTGGGTGCCTTTCCGGAACTTTCATCTGCTGCAGCCCAGAACCTTTATGAGATTGCACGAGACGTTCTGACCGCCGGAGGGGATCCGGCAGAATCTGATCTTTCAGCTCTTGCTGCTGCTCCGAAAGCTGAGCAACCGCAAGAACAGCGGCGACTCGGGCGGCCTGCACGGAGACGACCAAAGGCGGTGCGACAGCCGGAAGAGTATGAGGACGGGGAAGAAGACGAGCCGCTTTATTCGACAGACGACGCCATCAGCGAATCCATCGATGAAGACGGTGTCCTTGAATATTTCGAAGATGATGAAGACGAAGATGATGATCCGGACAGCATAAGCCGGGCACATTACGAGAGGCGCTTGCGGGCGATACAGGAAGAGTGGGCAGCCGCCCGCCGTGACATGCGGCTGATCGATCGCCTGATGCCCCCGATGCCGCCACCGGAAGCCCCGGACATTCCACTGTCCGCCATGAAAGCCCAGCACGACAAGGTTTCAAACACCATATCGAAAACCTTCAATATTCTGGGGCTGGCCAGCCTGTTCTTTGTCATTACGCTGGCTGCGCCGGATGTCAGTTTCATGGCCGCAGATGCCAGGGTGCAGATGCCGGTGATGAACTTTGCCATATCCTTTGACGCATTTCTTCTGATCGGACCAATCCTTCTGGTCGCCCTGACCATCTATCTGCATATCTTCATCCGGCATCAGCGACGGTTTTCCGCCATTCCGCAGGAACAGCAACTGCCGACGATTTTCAATATCAGCGACGGCGCGCCAAGCCTGATCACCTGGGTGCTGTTCTACTGGATGCCGCCGGCCATTCTGGCCGTCTTTGCCTATCGTGCGATGCCGCGTCCGCTGATGGGGCCGGTCATGCTGGAACTGACAATCATCATGGCTGCCGGCCTGCTGTTTCTGCAGGGGCGGCGCTGTCATCCGAGCCGCCGGCGCTGGGCGGTTCCCGTCCTGTCAGCCAGTATGACCGGACTGATCATGTTTGGGCTGTATTCCGGCTTTGTTGAAATCCCGTTTCACCGTGATCTCTACCTGTTCCGTGGCGATCTGACCGAAAAGGATCTTCGGGGCTTCGATCTGAAGAATGCCTATCTGAAGGAAGCCAAGCTGGATCGTGCAAACCTTCAGGGAGCGCGGCTGGACGATTCCAATATGTCGCTGACGAGTTTTACCGGGGCTGACCTGCGGGATACCAATCTGCGGGATTCAGATGCCCGTGCGGCAAATTTTGAGAATGCCAATCTGGAGAATTCCGACCTCAGTGGTGCCGACCTTCGTAATGCCACCCTCACAGACACCAATTTCGCCTTCGCAAACCTGTTTGAGACGAAACTGGAAGGAGCTGTTTTCTACCCTGACGGCCTGAAGCAGGCCTGTAACTGGGCACTGGCCGATTACGGTGCCGCGCCGCCGGGTTACCTCGGTCTGCCCGAGGATATAAAAGAACGGGTCGCACAGCTGGATTTCAGTGAAGCCGTTTTTGATGACACCAGATTCTGCCGCGCCAACCTCCGGCGTGCCTCTCTCGACAAGTCGAGTTTTCATCGCGGGCTTGCGGATCAGGCCAATCTGCGTGAACTGAGCGCAAACGGTCTGCTGGCCACCAATGCAAGCTTTGTCGGGTCAGACCTTCGGAACAGCTCTTTCGTTGATGCGCATCTCAGCGCTACAGATTTTTCAGACTCAAACCTTACAGAGGCAACCTTCCGGCGGGCTGATCTGCAGTCCACCCTGTTCAGGAAGGCGAAGATCCGTAACGGGCGGTTTGTCGGTGCTGACCTGACCCGCGCAGATTTCATTGATGCCGATCTGAGTGAAGTCTCGTTCCGTGGTGCCAATCTCGATCAGACCGATTTTACGGATGCCGTGATGATTGAGGCCGACCTGCGGGGATCCCGCGGGCTGACCTGCAACCAGCTGGTTCTGGCGCGGGACTGGGAACTGACACTTCGGGATGAAGTGCTGGCCTGCGGTGCGCAAATACCTTCAGGAACCGATTAACGCCCGGTGTTTCAGCCTCGCCAGGGGGAAGGGGCGTCCGTATCGACAGCAGAGGCTGTTGCTGCCGGAAATTCACCCTTCACCGCAAGCCGAAGCAAGGCTTCAAAGCGGTCTGCAATCAGATCGCGTTTATACCGCCCAGCCACTTCCTCTCGGGGCAGGACAGCGGTAGGCGGGAAGGCCCTGGCCGCAAAATCCGGCAAGACAACAGCATCCCAGACATTCAGGCTCTGGCCACCATGCGGTGCCCGCCCGCAAAAGATGCTGTAAATCGGAATACCTTCCGGATCCGGCTTGCAGAAACGCGCATTGAGTTCCGGTCCCACACGTTCAATCACCATGGCATAGGCACCGGCATCGCGGAGTCGGCGAGCGAGCGAGAACAGGGTCTCACATTCCTCCGCCGTTTTACCGTAGCGCCGGTTCACCGCTTTCTGTGGCGTATATCCGATATGTCCGAGAACCGGAATGCCTTCAGCGTGCAGGGCGGCCACAATCGGTAACAGAGCATCATCATGCACTTCCACCTTCACACTGTCCGCACCATCAGAAAGGAAATTACGGGCAGCCTTCAAAGCGGCCTCAATGCTGTCCAGTGTACCTTCCGGCATATCGGCAATCAGGAAGGGGCGGTTGTCGGTCTTGAATCCAGCATCGCGTTCGCGGGCCACATCCCGGACAAGACCGCGCAGGGTTTCCAGAAACGGTCCGCGTTCATCCGGATCAAGATTGGTGGAGCTGCGGCCAAGATGCGTCATCAGATAGGAGTCAGCGACCATCAGGCTCTCAACCCCCCGAAACCAGCTTTGTCCTTCGACGCTGGCCGAGGCCCGGGCAACAGCTGCTGCCTCATCACCGGTGTAGAGATTTACCTTGATGCCAGTTGAATCCGGATCAAGCCGAAGCTGCGTCATGCGACGCTGAATGTCTGACAGGTTCATAAGCCGGGTGATTAACTGCCCCCGGCAGCCGGCACAAACTGTTTTGCATCTTCTATCGGGTCAGTAATCTCGGCAATCTTCAGAATATCCATAGGGGGATAGAGCCGAAGAGCGGCTGCAACATTCATATTCAGCACCAGCGAAAACCGGCTGAGATATTCGATGGGAATATCTTCCGGCCGCTGACGGTTGACCAGAATGCGCTCGGCCTGATGTCCGGTAAGGCGGCCGATATTGTAATACCGGCTGATCAGGCCCATCAGAACATGCGATGGTTTGTCTTCTTCCTGATCAAGAGACCCTTCAGCGGCACCAAATACCGGCACACCATATTTGAGAGCTTCTCGGGACAGGTGATGACGATGCCGGGACATGAAGGAATCAGGCGGGATATAGATGAAATCGGGCTTCCATGCGCTGACTTCCGCAACCAGGTCAGGCACACTTTCCTTGATGGGTTCGCCTTTGTCGTCCAGCGGGGCTGCAAGGACCAGAATTTCAAAGGCCATGCGTTTGGAAAGATCCTTGAGGGCATCAACTGCCAGACGGGAATTTGATTCCTTGCGGTTATACAGAACTGCCAGCTTATTGAAGGATCGGTATTGCGCCATTGCCTTCAACTGGGCTTCTTCCGGCACCAAATAGAATGATCCCGTAATATTCCGCCGGGAAGTCTGCGCATCCGTCACCAGCCCGGAGCCAATAGGCTGCGATACGTTGGCGAAAACTGCCGGAATGTCCGTGATGTGCTTTTCCGGATCAACCTCAGCTTCCTTACCCAGAATGGCCAGTGAAACACCGGTTCCCCACGTGTAGACAAGATCAGGCTTCAGGGATTTGATTTCAGCGACAAATTCCGGAAATTTCGAACTGTCCCGGTTGGCGTCACGCCGGATCAGGTCAACGCTGATATTTCGTTCCCTGAAATAATCGGCGAATCCGCGGTCCGTATCCGTCTCCCCCCGCCAGGTCACCATATAGATGCGGAAGGGTTTGCCATCGTTATCAATGACCCGCCGTTCCTGTGCTGCCAGGGAATGTGGCATAAAAAGAGAAGCCAGCGTCAACGCAGCGGCAGCAATACCGGTAACCGCCCTGAAAGGGGCCATCATGATTTACTCCCTTTTGAAGATCCGGAAGCAGCAAAGCCCAGAAATACTGCCAGAAACAGAACCCCTGCGCTACTGATCAAAATGCCGGTTCCTGCCATGGCACCGGAATAGCCGAAGGCACCAATCAGGGCCGCAACAATAAACGGTCCGACAACAGACCCCATGCGCTCAATCAGACGGAAAACACTGAGAACCGTGGTCTGCCCGATTTCCGCAACTTCCCGGGCGCAGATTTCCGGCACCATGGCAAGTTGCGGAGAAATCGACATGGCATGTCCAAGTCCCAGCATGATCACGCCCGCCAGGACACTGATCGTGCTCTGCTGATACAGAATACCGATCAGCCCGAGACCGGAGATTGCTGTTCCCAGTCCGACGAACCAGCGATGGGCGCCCAGTTTGTCGGCCAGTTTGGCAAAAACCGGTGTCATCAGGATCGTGACAATACCATAGGCCATCAAAACCCTGCCAATTGTCGACTGATTGTCACCAAGCAGCTTGAGATAAAGCGGGGCCAGATAGAACAGAAAGCCCGTCAGAATGATCTTGCCCGGAATGGCGCCCAGAAGCAGCAATGCCAGAAACCGGGTATTACCAAGCACGGTTATGAAATCGCCAAACCGCAGTCCTCGTTTAGGCGCCCGGTCGGTTCGGGGCGGCTGGGGGTCGATCAGATTCACAACCAGAATTGCGGCCAGAAGGGCGAGGGCGGTAGAGACAAAGAAAGTCAGGCGGAAACCGATACGATCAGCCAGGATACCGCCGATAGCCGCGCCGCAGATACCTGCCGCAAACACTCCGCCCATGAATATTGCCATGCCCTGCGCACGGTTTGACGAGTCCGTGTTATCGGCAATGTACCCCTGACAGGCGATATAGATCGTTGCATAGCCAAAGGCACAGAGGCAGCGCCAGAACAGCAGGTCATAGAGACTGAGCGCAAGCCCGGTTCCGATAAACCCGATGACGGCCGGAACAATACCGATCATGAACACCCGGCGAGGGCCATAACGGTCAGCCCAGGAACCGGCAAAGGGTGTGGCGATTGCCACCATCAGCATGAAGACCGAGATTGGCAAACCGATGACCATTTCAGGTGTGAGACCCGGAATCGGCGCATACAGCTCCTTCACATAAATCGGGAAGAAGGGACGGGAGAGTTCTTCTGCAAAAATGAAAATGAACAGGGGTGTCCGGATATTGATCAGGCTGCTTTCCCGCAACTGGCGGCGAGGCCCTTCCGACGAGAAGAACCTGAACCGTTCCTGAACACCGGCAAGGATATCCTCGACCTCTTTTGAAACCACCCGGTTGCCAATCTTCTGTTGCAGTGAACGGACCTTGTTCAGCAACCCGTCATAGCTCTCGTTGATGCTCCTGATGGTCGCATTGAATGCTTCAAGGAAGCGGCCGATTTCATCATTCGACCGGTGCAGTACGGCAAGGCTGAAATCGCCTTCTCGCAGCCGGTCGGCGACATTATCCATCAGCCTGATCGGCGTTGTGATGCTGATGGCGACAATGATCAGCAGAACCTCGAAAGTAACCAGCAGTGAAATCAGCAGGACGACCAGAATGTCATATAAGATTTCGGAAATGGTCTGCCGGACAAAGGCCCGTTCTACGCCGACATGCAGGACGCCGATTGTCTTGCCATCGAAGGTGATCGGCAGCGCCGTATTCTGATAATCCTCCAGCTCCGCCCATTTCAAATGATTTCCATCGATGACCTGCCGGGCAATACCGGGTAGTTCATCTGGCATACTGGAAGAGGATGAAATGGATTTATAGAGTAATCCGCCTTCGGTACTGGAGATCGCCAGATAGCGGATTTCAGGGTGAGGGGCCCTGGCATCTCCCAGAAACTGCTCCATGCCAACCATCTGCTGAAACGGCACACCAATCGACAGGGCCTTTTCGATGAGATCATTGACGGACTGCCCGACGGTGATCGATTTCTGCTCGATTTCAGGCACCAGTTCGCGTTCGAACGCATCAAGTGCCCGCCAGGATGCGAAGGCGGCAGCGCCTGCCAGAATAATCAGCGTCAGTGCAAACAACCGGATATTGATCCGGCGCGAATAACTGCGGGCAGCACTGCGATCTGCTGGATGGCTCATGACGATAAACCTTCTTTACGACCGATCTCGTCAATTGCTTCCGCAGCCCGGTCAATATCCTGCTTTGCGCCCGCAGCATAATCACGGACCATCAGCATATGCGTTTCGATTTCTGTTCTGCTGCCGCCATCCGGCGGATCAACGCCACCAGACGCGGCGAGCGTCATCGCCGTCTGCATGCGGCGATAGGCCGCACTGACATCGCGCAGAAGTAAAAAGACCGCCAGGAAGGCAAGGGTGCCGAAAATTGCCAGTGCCAGCAACGAGGCTTCCCCCAGTTCGAGCAGCATCGCATCAACCTTCGCGTCAAAATAGCTCCGCGAATAGGTGACAGAGAGACCACCGACATACTTGTCGAGATTATCGACCAGCGGGACACCAACAACGAATTCCGTCTCACCAGCCAGCGACCATGTATCGGTTTCCGCACTGTCGAGGGCGGTCATCCATTCCGCCGGCACCGTCGGTTCTTCTGAACGCGGTGATGAAAACAGGCGGTTGCCGGATTCATCATAGACCTGAATGGTGGCAATGAGCGGATTGATTTCCCGTGCATGGTCCAGAATCGGCTGAAGTGTCTCTATATTTCTGAGCGCCAGCCCCAGGTTCAGACCACCTTCCACCGTGCTTTTCAGGTCAAGCGACACAACCCGCACACGGGAATCGAGCAGTCCCGCCAGCGTTTTCTGAAATTTGAAATAATTCAGGAAGGTAACCAGCAAAAGAACAAAGGCGACGATGCCGACAATTGTCAGACCGATCTTCGCAGTAAGAGAGACTTTCATGAGAACCAGATATGAAATGACACAAACGGAAATACGGAACCTGAACAGCAGTTACCGTGCACTTCGGCATATTGACTCATCAATCCGCACCGCGCCAGCGCAGGCCGAAAATGCTTCTTTTTTCCAGTTATGCGTCAGACGCAATGCTGCGCTGCGAGACAAACTATTGTGCAGAGCAGCAATTCGTCCCATCTTCCGTTCAACAGAGACAGTCACTCAGGAGAGATGAAATGACACAGTACAAGAACATGCTGACGGCGGAAGAACACCACCAGATCATGCTGAAGGCACGCCGGATGCAGTCCCAGACCATCCTCAACGGTCTTGGTTTCGGCATTTCCTGGACCGCTGCCAAGCTGGGCAACCTGCTCGGTCTGCGCACGACGAACCATGAAGTCAGCGACTTCTCCAGCCATCAGATGCGGGATATTGGCATGAAGCGCTCATGGTCCGACATGGTTGACGCACGTCGCGCCAACATCAATGGCGACCTTGCCCTGTCGGCTCAGTAAGTCAGTCGATATCTAACGGAAATACCGGCCGCCTGACCCTGCGATAGGTCAGTTCCTGATAATTGCGGGAAGTCAGGCCGCCGGCATCTACAGTCACCACCTTTCCGGCTATCGGCTCATATGCCGCCCGGAAATGGTGGGCTGACTTCACAAGCAGAACCCGATAGCTGGTCGGTTCAATTCCGAGAAACCGGAAATGCTGCAGGTCATAAACCTGTACCTTGCGGCTGGTAACGACAATATCCACACCGCCAGACCGCAATAATGCCGACGTTCCCAGATTGACGGCAACACCCCGATGCATGGGGCCTTCATGGACCAGGTCGCCATCACAGAGCGCCATCACGGTTCCCGAAACTGATATCGGCCCTCCGAATGCGGGATCAATCCGGCCTCCCAGATCGATTGTAATTTCGGCACCGATACCAGCCTGCTTCATGATGCGGGCCGCCTCAGGATCCACGATCAGTGAGAAGGCGAGACCTTCAGCACCGGCATCCAGAACAGCCTTCAGCAAACGGGTTGCATCTCCATATCCGCCGCCGCCGGGATTGTCCGAAAACTCGGCAATGACCAGAGGATCTGCATCCTCTGGATATTCTTTGATTGCAGTGACGACCTCACTGACAGTTTTAAGGTCAATCGACAATTCGTGCCGTCGGTTCCATATCTCACCCGTCATCGTCTGAACGATTTCGTGTGCTGACGGACGTTCCCCGTCGACGACCACAAGTGCTGACGGACCGGTCTCCAGCGTATCGGCCCAGGGAAAACCGCCATTTACGCTGACCGAGAGAATTCCCGGTTCGGCCTCGAAGTTGCGGGCCATCTGCAGTAACTGCCGCATCGGTCCGCCAGGCGTGCGCCCGTGATCCGCACCATCCATCATCTCGCATTTGCCAAGCAGGATAGAGGGTCTGATTTCTCCATTAAGTGTGCGCTGCAACAAGACAGCGGTTTCCATTCCGACATCATACATATCGACATGAGGGTAGGTCTTGTAGGAGACCAGAATATCCGCGTGGCGCGCCATGTTGACGGTTACATTTGCGTGCAAATCGAGGGTTGCAGCGACGGGGATATGTGGACCGACCCGGTTACGGATCAGTTCAAGCAGATAACCTTCGCCATCTTCATTGACGTCAGAAACCATGGCACCGTGCAACGCCAGCAGGACACCATCAAACGGCCCGTCACTGAATCCGGCCAGCAGCCGTCGCGCGATATGATTGTACGCGTCCGCCGTCACCGGGCCGGACGGCGTTGCCTGTACGGCTATGGTCGGGACCAGTTCCCAGTCATAGCGTTCGGCAACATCAATAAAGGCTGCAATTTCGGTATTTGTGCCCCGAAACGCCGGGAAGATATCATCACCCTCGAAATAGCGACGCGCCCGAAAGGCATCGAGATCAGTCGGAATTCGGGAGAAGGTGTTGGTCTCGTGATTGACCAGTGCGGTCAGGATGCGTTTCTTCATCGCCTCGTTTCCTGCTTCGTGGCTTGCGCGCACCCAGGGCTTCCTCAATGACGTGAAGTTTCTTCAGCAGGTGGCGCCTCAGCAATCGACCCAGCTTGCGACCTTCACCTGCAGCGAGCAAGTCAATCATCTCCAGATGATCATCGATGTTCCTCGACCAGCCGGAAGGGGAGGTGTTCAGCAGATAGCGTGCCCGTAAAATCCGGGCATTCAGCACCCGGTGCTGGTCACGCAGGACCGTGTTATCCGCAATTTCGAGAAGCCGTTCGTGAATACGCTGGTTTAGGCGAAAATAATCCGGCAACTCTCCCTTTTCATAACAGCCGGTCATGGCCGTCGTCAGATTGCGCAATCCCTCAATATCAGCGGCCATTGCATTGCGGGTTGCCAGTTCCCCGGCCAGAGCTTCGAGCGCCCCCATAACCTGAAAGGCATCACGAATTTCATCCGGCCCGAGGTCAGTGACAGTTGCGCCCCGGTTAGGCTGGAGTTCGACCAGTCCTTCATTGGCCAGCACCTTCAGAGCTTCACGGAGGGGTGTACGGGATATCCCGAAATCGGCACAGAGCTGACGTTCCGGCACCTTCTCGCCGGGTGGCAAAACACCTTCAACGATCATATCGCGGATACGGTCCGCCGCCTCGTCATGCAACGACGGTCGCTGTATCGGCGTGGCGGACATCTGCGTCACTGGCGCAGCGCCTGTTCAAGGACACGGGCAACATGAACAGCCTCACGTTCTGTCCCGTCAGCCACCTGATGCCGGCAACTCGTGCCATCAGCCACAATCAGGGTGTCCGCCTCTGCTGCACGGACTTTCGGCAGCAGGTCCAGTTCACCCATCTTCATGGAGACATCGTAATGTTCGGCCTCATAGCCGAAATTACCGGCCATACCGCAGCAGGAAGACTGAATCAGTTCATGTTCCAGTTCCGGGACCATACCGAGTGCTTTCTGAACATCACTCATCGCACCAAAGGCTTTCTGATGGCAGTGACCGTGGAGCAAAGCCTGTTTCGCGGCAATTGGCTGCAGATCAAGGCTGATTTTTCCGGCTTCGGTCTGCTCGACGATGAAGGCTTCGAACAGTTTTGAGGCTTCCGCCAGTCGACCGGTCTCATCACCCGGCAGCATTGAGCGGAATTCATCGCGCAGGGTGAACAGGCAGGATGGCTCCAGACCGACAACCGTCGCCCCCTGTTCAACCAGCGGCAGCAAGGCATCAATGGTGCGCCGGGCCTCGGCCTTCGCTTCATCAACCAGACCGGCAGACAGGAAGGTACGGCCGCAACATAGCGGACGGCCATCACTTTTCGGGGTCACCAGATTGACATCAGCGGCTTTAAGAACCTTCTCCGCTGCCCGTGCGTTCTCCGGCTCAAACCAGGTATTGAAGCAGTCCGAAAACAATACAGCTGTCGGGCCGGATCCTGCTTTCGCCGTCGCGCCCTCATAGGGCCGGGGGCTCCATTGCGGCAGTCGGCGTCGGGCACTGAGGCCCGCAACTTTTTCACTCAGCGCCGCAAGCCCCGGTATCTTGTCCCGGAGGTTAAGCAACCAGCCCACTTTCGCGGCACCCCGTGCATAACGGGGCAGCCAGGCCACAAGCCGGTCGCGGAAGGTAAGGCCGTGACGTGATTTGTAGGCGTGCAGGAACTCGATTTTCATCTTCGCCATATCGACGCCGGTCGGGCATTCCCGCTTGCAACCCTTGCAGCCGACGCATAGCTCCATCGTCGATTTCATGTCGTCCGATGTGAAGGCATCAGGACCAAGCTGACCGGTAATCGCCAGCCGCAGTGAATTAGCCCGTCCGCGCGTGACATGCCGTTCGTCATCCGTGGCCCGGAAAGACGGACACATCACGCCGGGGTTGGATTTCCGGCAGGTACCGTTGTTGTTGCACATCTCCACAGCTGACGAGAATCCACCCCATTCAGCCCAGTCCAGCACAGTGTCCAGGGGCAGGGGGGCATAACCCGGCTTGTAGCGGTGCAGATTACGGTCATCCATCTTTTCCGGACGAACGATCTTCCCCGGATTGAACAGGCCATCAGGGTCAAAGGTATCTTTAACCTCTTCAAAGGCACGGGCAATGCGACTGCCAAACATCGGTTCATGAAACTCGCTGCGAACCAGGCCGTCACCATGTTCTCCGGAATGCGAGCCTTTATATTCACGAACAATGGCAAAAGCCTCTTCCGCTACGGCGCGCATCTTCTTCGCGCCTTCATCGGTTTTCATGTTCAGAATCGGCCGGACGTGAAGGGTGCCGACAGAGGCGTGGGCATACCAGGTGCCCTCGGTGCCATGACGGCGAAACAACTGATTCAGCCGATCCGTATATTCGGCGAGGTCTTCCAGCGGAACGGCGCAATCCTCAATGAACGAGACCGGTTTTCCGTCCCCCTTCATGGACATCACAATATTCAGGCCCGCTGCCCGGACACTCCAGATTTCCTGCTGGAAAGACGGGTCTTCCGCCCGCACCACAGCATTCGGAAAGCCGTGATCTGCCATCAGTTCTTCAAGCTGGTCCAGCTTCGCCAGCTGCTCGTTCCGGTCATCACCGGCAAATTCCACCAGCAGCAGTGAATCCGGCTCGCCCTGAATACAACGGTCCAAAACCGGGCGGAATTCCGCATTCTGCCGCCCCAGTTCGATAATCGTCCGGTCAACCAGTTCAACAGCTGACGGTCCGAGCTTTACAATATGCTGGGTGGTATCCATCGCAGAAAAGAAAGTCGGGAAATGACAGACGCCGAGCGCCTTCTGTGCGGGGATTTCCTGCAGGTCGAGCTCAATTTCCGAGAAAAATCCGAGTGTGCCTTCCGATCCGACCAGCAGATGCGCCATGTTGTGACCGCGCGGGTCAATGCTGTCGATATTGTACCCGCCGACGCGACGCAGCAGCTTCGGAAATTTATCGGCGATCTCCGTCGCTTCACGGGCGTGCAGACGACGCATTTTCATCAGGATATCGAGATAGCGGGAATCCTCAGAAATGCCTTCCAGATTTCCCGGAATGTCGCCAAAGGTGTGACGGGTTCCATCAGCCAGAATCGCATCAATCTCCCGGACATTATGGACCATGTTTCCATAGCGGATCGAGCGTGACCCGCAGGAGTTGTTTCCGGTCATTCCACCGATTGTCGCCCGGTTGGCCGGCGATACATCCACCGGATAAAAAAGGCCATGCGGTTTCAGCCAGGCATTCAGATGGTTCAGCACGATACCCGGCTGAACCCGGACCCGCCGTCGTTCCTTGTCGAAGGAGACAACACCGCGAAGGTATTTGCTGGTATCAATAACCAGTGCTTCCCCGACCGTCTGACCACATTGCGAGGTCCCGGCACCCCGCGGCAGAATGGGAATGCCCTGTTCGCGGCCGATGGTAATCGCCGCTTCAATGTCCGTGACAGAGCGGGGGACAATAACGCCGATCGGTTCAATCTGATAGATGGAAGCGTCGGTGCTGTAGCGACCGCGAGAGAATCCGTCGAACAGAACTTCCGCATTGGTTTCACGGCGCAACCGGTCGGACAGGGCGCTGTCACCCGGTCGGGCGCCACTGGTTCCCGGCTTGATACGTGTCTGAACAGTCATCCTGTCGCTCCTGAAATTTTCCAAAATTTAGCACATAATGCGCATATCGCAAAACATTGTTGCATCAGAAAGCATCCAGATAAGACCAGTATTTATTATATATTTCAGTTGGTTGTTCAGAGTATATCAGATTTTTAAAAAACATTGCCGCAATCATAAATGAATGCATAATGCACTTTAATGATAACGGAGGACCACCATGAACGGACCGCATTTTCTGCAGATACCTGGCCCAACCAATGTGCCGGAACGCATTCTGAGGGCCATGTCCCGCCCGACCATCGATCATCGCGGCCCCGAATTTGGTGAAATTGGCCGTCGCGTCCTGAGTAACGTAAAGACGCTGTTCGGCACCAAAAGCGACGTCATCATTTTCCCCGGGTCCGGCACTGGCGCCTGGGAAGCGGCTCTGGTCAATACGCTGTCGGAGGGTGACAGCGTTCTAATGTTTGAAACCGGCTGGTTCGCAACATTGTGGGACCGCATGGCAACCAAACTGGGAATCAAGACAGAGTTTCTGTCGAGCGACTGGCGTCGCGGTGCCGATGCATCAGCCATCGCTGAACGGCTGAAAGCCGATAAGGGCCACACAATCAAGGCGGTCTGTGTGGTTCATAATGAAACATCAACCGGCTGTGTCAGCCCAATTACCGCCGTCCGCAAGGCGCTCGACGATACGGGGCATCCGGCTCTGTTGCTGGTCGACACCATCTCGTCGCTCTGTTCAATTGAATACAAGCATGATGAATGGGGCGTTGATGTCACGGTTTGCGGGTCGCAGAAGGGCATGATGCTGCCACCGGGAATCAGCTTCAACGCGGTCAGTGCCAAGGCACGTGAAGCCGCAAAAACCGCCGGTCTGAAACGGTCCTACTGGGACTGGGAAGAGATGATCAAGGCAAACGCCACCGGATATTTCCCTCATACCCCGGCGACCAATCTGCTTTATGGTCTCGACGAGGCACTGAAGATGCTGATTGAGGAGGAGGGCATGGAGAATGTCTTCGCCCGTCACAAGAAACTGTCAGAAGCAACCCGCCGTTGTGTGCGTCACTGGGGCCTGGAAATTCAGTGCGCTGATGAAAATCACTATTCTGACAGCCTGACCGCCGTGCGTCTGCCGGATGGCAACAGTGCCGACGCACTCCGGGCCACGATTCTCGACAATTTCAACATGTCCCTCGGTAATGGTCTTGGTCAACTGGCCGACAAGGTCTTCCGGATTGGCCATCTCGGTGAATTCAATGAACTGACACTGATCGGCACGCTGGGCGGTGTCGAAATGGGGCTTTCAATGGCACAGGTGCCGCATACATCCGGCGGTGTCGGGGCAGCTGTGGACTATCTGGCCAGCGTCGCCCGCTGACAAAACAGATAAGGGGCGGTGAAGTGTCGTATTTTGTTCTTCGCCGCCTCTGCCCCCAACATCACTTCACGACGATCAGGAAACAGCAATGCCCGGACCTCTTGACGGCCTGAAGGTTATTGAACTGGCCCACATCATGTCAGGCCCGACCTGCGGGATGATGCTGGCCGACATGGGCGCCGATGTCATCAAGATCGAAAAGGTGCCGGGTGGCGATGATACCCGTCGCATGACGCCCCCGGTCATCGCCGATCAGTCTGCCGCCTTCATGATGATGAACCGTAACAAGCGGGGTATGGCGATTGATCTGAAGACGGAAGGGGGGAAGGAAATCCTGCTCCGCATGGTCCGGGAGTCAGATGTCATTCTGGAAAATTTCCGCCATGACACTCTCGACCGGCTTGGGCTGGGTTACGAGCGTCTGCGAGAGGAAAATCCGGCCCTGATCTATTGTGCGGTCTCAGGTTTTGGCCGAACCGGTCCCTATGCAACACGCGGTGGCTTTGATCTCGTCGCGCAGGGAATGAGCGGTCTGATGAGCATTACAGGCGAGGGGGATGGCCGGCCGCCGGTGAAGGTCGGGGCACCGGTCTCTGACACTACCGCCGGCGTTCTGGCTGCGATGGGCATTCTGGCTGCCTACATCAATCGCCTGAAAACCGGGAAAGGACAGATCGTAGACGCCTCACTGTTTGAGGCCGCGATCATGCATACCTACTGGCAATCAGCCATCTGCCTTGCGACCGGCGACAGCCCGAAACCAATGGGATCGGCGCACCCCCTGAATGGTCCTTATCAGGCATTTCAGACCGCAGATGGCTGGGTCAACATAGGTGGCGCCAATCAGGCGAACTGGGAACGGATTGCCCGGACCACAGGATTGCCGGAACTTATCGATGATTCCCGGTTCAGGACAAATGCCGACCGCATGGCCAATCTCAAAGAACTGGAGGGCCTGCTGACCGCCGAGCTTCGCAAGCATCCCAGTCAATACTGGCTGGAACGGTTCGAACAGGAGGGTGTGCCAGCCGGCCCGGTCATGAGCATCGCCGAAATGCTCGAAGACCCTCATGTAGCAGATCGCGGCATGGTCACAACCGTGGAGCATCCGACAGCTGGCAAGGTGAAGACCCTTGGTTTACCGGTTCATTTCTCAGAAACACCCGGTTCCGTAAACCGGCCAGCCCCCCTGTATGGCGAGCATAACGCGGAAGTTTTGTCCGAATTTGGATTCACTTCCGATGAAATCGCAGAATTCCAGTCATCGGGTGCGGTCAGAGCCGATAAATAAGCAGAATAAGATTAGTCGACAGATTCTTATTCAGACTTCAATTCGCCATGATGCCGCATCAATACCGCGGATAAGATATTTTGAGAGCCTCTATTTCAGAATTTATAAGCAATTTTAGGCATTTTTTGCTCTAAATCCGAACTATGTGACAACCGTCACTTCGATTAGCCCCCCCGCAATCTAACTCATATATCAGGCAGGCACAGATATGTGACCCAGTGTTTTGCAGGTTGCAGACACGCAAACCGATAGGAATAAGAGTATGGCTGACGAATGGAACCCGAAAGACGGCGCGCAGGACCTGGATGACCTGACAGTCCTGCAGCGGACCGATAACGCGAACCTTGATGCTGAAGAGCAGGAAAAACAGGGTTCCGGGGACGATGCTGGCGAAGACATGCAGGGCTTTGGCACACTGCATACCGGCAGTCAGCGTACTCAGGATGAAGTAAACAACGCTATTGGTGCAGGTGCCGGCCAGCAATCTGGCGCTGCGGCTGGCGCAGAAGATTCTGAATCCGACGGAACAGACACAGGACCGTCCGGAAACCGGAATTCTTCTGACGCAAGGACAGGCAGTCAGCAGGGTGTCTCTGGCGATACCGGATATGATGATAATCAGAACAGCAATGCTGAAGGCCAGAACGGCCCAGGAGCAGAAGGCAATCGGGAAGATGCCGGTGCATCTTCCGGTAATGAACAGGGTTTCAGTGGCGCACAGCGCACAGCCGATGAACCTGACGAAGAACAGGCAACCGGGGCAGACCAGTCTACATCGGGGGGAAATCAATCCGGTGGGGGCACCGAAGAAGAATTTTTACAGACAGCGGAAGCACAGGTCGGACCGCAGGCAGGGAATGATGAGTTCAGCCTTGGGGAAGACTCTGTTGCGACATTCTCCGTTCATGAGCTTCTGGCGAACGATGCCGATGGAAACAATGATATTCTGGTCGTCACCGCGGTAGGAGATGCTGCCCACGGGATCGTCAGCTGGGATCCTGAAACTGGTCAGGTCACTTACACTCCTGATGATGATTATAACGGCCCGGATTCCTTCACGTATACCGTTTCTGACGGAAATGGCGGTTTTTCCACTGCAACAGTCAACCTCACCATTGACCCGGAAAATGACGACCCGGTAACTGTCGACGACGTCTTCGCTGGTTCTGAAGATAATGTCATGACCTTCTCTGCGGCAGACTTGTTGTCTAATGACAGCGATGTCGATCTGGACAACCTCTCTGTCGACAGCTTCACACAGCCGGCGAATGGCACACTGACATTCGAAGACGGTGTCTTCACCTTCACGCCGAATGAAAACTGGAATGGCGAGACCTCGTTCGATTACACCATTGTTGACGGGCAGGGCGGAACCGCTACTGGCTCGGTGTCCCTGGACGTTGCCGCCGTCAATGATGGCCCGGTCGCCGTGGATGATGTCTTCGCCGGTTCTGAAGACAATGTCCTGACCTTCTCTGCGGCTGACCTGCTGGAGAACGACAGCGATGTTGATCTGGACAGTCTCTCTGTCGACAGTTTCACACAGCCTGCAAATGGCACACTGACCTTCGAAGACGGTGTCTTCACCTTCACCCCGAATGAAAACTGGAACGGTGAGACCTCGTTCGACTACACCATTGTCGACGGGCAGGGCGGATCAGCCACTGGCTCAACCACTCTGGAAATCGCCGCCGTCAATGACGGTCCGGTCGCCGTGGATGATGTCTTCGCCGGTTCTGAAGATAATGTCCTGACCTTCTCTGCGGCTGACCTGCTGGAGAACGACAGCGATGTTGATCTGGACAGCCTCTCTGTCGACAGTTTTACACAGCCTGCAAATGGCACCCTGACATTCGAAGACGGTGTCTTCACTTTCACGCCGAATGAAAACTGGAACGGTGAGACCTCGTTCGACTACACCATTGTCGACGGGCTGGGCGGATCAGCCACTGGCTCAACCACTCTGGAAATCGCCGCCGTCAATGACGGCCCGGTCGCCGTGGATGATGTCTTCGCCGGTTCTGAAGACAATGTCCTGACCTTCTCTGCGGCTGACCTGCTGGAGAACGACAGCGATGTTGATCTGGACAGCCTCTCTGTCGACAGCTTCACACAGCCTGCAAATGGCACCCTGACATTCGAAGACGGTGTCTTCACTTTCACCCCGAATGAAAACTGGAACGGTGAGACCTCGTTCGACTACACCATTGTCGACGGGCAGGGCGGATCAGCCACCGGCTCAACCACTCTGGAAATCGCCGCCGTCAATGATGGCCCCGAAGCATCTGCAGATTCGGCTGAAACCGGCTATCGCGAAGCTGTTACAATCGATGTCCTCGACAATGACAGTGATCTGGATGGCGACAGCCTTAGCATCAGTGCAGTAAACGGCCTTTCAAATGGCACTGTGCAGGTTGTGGATGGTAAAATCGTCTATACACCGAATGATGAATTCTCCGGTCAGGAAACCTTCAGTTATACGGTGACGGATGGAAATGGCGGATCACAGACCGCGACGGTGACCGTTGATGTTGCAGCCGGTACTGTCTTTTCCGATGAAGGCGACACCGTAAACTTCAACGAGGTTTCTGCGGAAGATTATCAGGACGGGCAGCAATATGCTTCCGGTGACGGCGACGATGTTGTCACGCTGGCGGGTGCTGCCGGCCAGACCGAACATGGATTCGATGGCGGCGAACAGTTTTCGGCAGGGGCCGGAAACGATACCGTTACCGGCGGTGACGGTGCTGACAATATTGATGGTGGTGTCGGCAATGATGTCATCACTGGTGGTGCCGGTGGCGACACGCTGGCTGGCGGTGATGGTGACGACAACCTGACCGGTGGCGCCGATGATGACATTATTCAAGGCGGCGAAGGTTCTGGCGACACAGCCAATTTTTCCGGTAACCGTGCCGATTATACCGTTATTTCCAATGAAGATGGCAGCTACACGATTATCGACAATGTAGCGGGCCGTGATGGTACAGATCAGGTCTGGGGCGTCGAGAATTTCAGCTTTGCTGATGGACCGATTGCAGCAGACGACCTGATTCCGGAGGAAATGTTTACGGAAAACGATGACACCGTGAATCTGGCTGATGCGGACCCCGATTACGGAACAACCGAATCCTATGATGCTCTGGACGGCGACGACACGGTCACCGGCGGCGATCAGAATGATGTTATTTCCGGCGGGGCCGGGAATGATAATCTGGACGGCGGGGCAGGCAACGATACCTTGCGGGGTGACGATAACGGCAACACGCTGGTTGTCCGCCTGGGTGGCGAATCCTACAACGGTGATCCCCATTACCGCATTGTCGTGGATGGTGAGACCCTGGCAGAAGGGGATGTCACCTGGTCACGGGACACGGTTGCAGAAGGCTCCTATCCTGACCTGTCACAGGCAGAATACCGTGACATTACGGTAACTCTGCCGGAAGGAACTGATCCCTCGACCATTCAGATCATGTTCACCAATGATGCCTACCGGCGTGATGTCGGGGACAGAAACCTCATCGTTGACCGCATTGTCTATAACGGTGAAGTAATTGAGGCTGAGACTGCCGGTGATTATCGCGACGGCGGACGTGAGCGTATGCCCTGGGGCGGAACCATGGCGTTCGATGTTTCCGGCAAAGGCAATGCCGCAGAAGCCGGCAACGATACGCTGTCCGGTGGCGCAGGTGACGACACGCTGCTGGGTGGTGGTGGAGATGACGTTCTGAACGGCGGCGCAGGATCTGACACAATCGTCGGCGGCGCAGGGTCTGACACATTTGTGCTGTCCGGCAATTATGAAGATTACACCATCACCGAAAATGAGGACGGCTCGTTTACGGTGACGGATACGGTGGATGGCCGCGACGGCTCCGACACTGTCAGCGGCGTTGAAAATTTCCAGTTTTCAGATGTCACCTACACCAGCGAACAACTGGTTGAACTGGGCGGTCTGCATATCGTCGGCGACAATAATGCCAACGATCTGAACGGAGGCGCCGGCGGTGACACCATCGAAGGTCTGCGCGGTCATGATGAAATTCATGGCGGTGCCGGAGATGACACGATTGATGGCGATGAGAACAACGATACGCTCTATGGTGGCGAAGGTAATGACATCATTGATGGCGGGAACGACAACGACACCCTGTTTGGCGGGGAAGGCGATGACCATCTTCGGGGTGGCCATGGTACGGACACACTGGATGGCGGTGTTGGCAATGATACCTTCTACATGGAAGGTCGCAGCGACTATGACGCCAACGATGTTCTGAATGGCGGCGAAGGAACCGATACGGTCAAGGCCCTGAATGATGGTGATATGACCTTCAGCAATTTCACGGCTGACAATTCAATCGAAGTTGTCGATGGCGGGAACACCGAAAGCCGTATTCTTGGCGACAATAACGACAATATTCTCGATTTTTCCAACACCACACTCACCAATATTGGCGAAATCGACGGCGAGCGCGGCGATGATACCATCACGGGCAGCGCCGGCGATGACAGCATCGATGGTGGTGATAACGACGATATCCTTTTTGGCGGCGCAGGCAGCGACAATCTCTATGGCGGTGCCCATGATGACACGCTCTATGGCGGAGATGGTGACGATACACTGCGCGGCGGTCACGGCACCGACACCCTTTATGGCGGTGACGGTGACGATGTGTTCGTGATGGAAGGACGCAGCGACCGGGATGCCGATGATGTGCTGTATGGTGGCGCCGGAACCGATACGGTTCGGGCCGAAAATGATGGAGATATGACGTTCCGGAATTTCACCGCCGATAATTCGATAGAAGTTGTTGATGGTGGAAACTCTGCCAGCCGTATTCTTGGCGACAACAACGCCAACACTCTCGATTTCTCGAATGCCACCCTGAACAACATTCGCGAAATTGACGGCGGTCGTGGCAGTGACACCATTACCGGCAGCAACGGTGATGACAGCATTGACGGTGGCGATCAGAGCGACACTGTCTATGGCGGTGCCGGCAATGACAGCATTGATGGCGGTGCCCATGACGACACGCTCTATGGCGGTGATGGGAACGATATTATGCGTGGCGGTCACGGCACCGACACTCTGATCGGTGGTGACGGTGACGATACCTTCGTCATGGAAGGTCGTGGTGACCGTGATGCCGATGATGTGCTGGAAGGCGGTGCAGGTACGGATACGGTAATGGCCGGGAACGACGGGGATCTGTATTTCAATGACTTCAGTGCTGATAACTCTATTGAGGTTGTCGATGGCGGAAATTCCGCCAGCCAGATCAAAGGTGACAGCAGCAGCAACACCCTCGATTTCTCAGAAACACAGTTGAATAATATCAGCAGGATCGATGCGGGTCAGGGGGATGACACTGTTATCGGCAGCGCCGGAGATGACTCGATCTATGGCGGGAACCACGACGACCTCCTGATGGGTGGTGCCGGCAACGATACACTGGATGGCGGTGCCCATGACGATACGCTGGATGGCGGTGCCGGTGATGACATTCTTGCCGGCGGGCATGGCAATGACCTGTTCATCTTCCGCCTTGGCGAAGGAAATGATCAGATTTCCGGTGGCGACGGGTGGACCGATACGGTTCGCGTCGAAGGTGCGGACGGTGCACCAGGTGAAGCGGAGTCAGGCTGGACCCTGCATCTTGATGAGGGAGAGATCCTCGAACAGGGTGTTGACGAGGATGGCAAGGAGTATATCCGCCTGACCGAGGATGCGAGCGGTCACTTCGAGACGACAGAAGGCGAAAGTGTCGAGTTCACAGGCGTTGAACGTTTCGAATGGTAACGACTTCTTGAACCGGCTGTAATCTGACGCGGCCCCGCCCGGAAACTCCGGGCGGGGCCGCTCTGTTTCCACGCTGCCATCCTCCCGGCAGGCTTGCCGGCACCCCCTCGGCCAGCAGATAAGTTGCACCCTGTCCGGCAGGCAGGTAGCGTTGATCATTCGTGACCTCGGGAACAGGGGATAGCGCGCCAATGAAGCGCAGTCTTTATCGCTACATCATGGCGTACAGCAAGCGGGAGCAGATCGTGCTCGTGCTGACGGCGCTGATCTCTCATCCCGTGCTTTACATGACGTTCAAGCTGCCGGAGGTCATCATCAATGATGCCATCGGCGCAGGCGAGGGCCCCAGGGAGCTTCCGGTTTTCGGCATTCCCCTGACCCAGCTTCAGTACCTTGTGGTTCTGTGTGTACTGTTTCTGATTCTCGTCTGCATCAATGGCGGGCTGAAATACTTCAACAATGTCTATCGCGGGGCCATGAATGAGCGGCTGCTGCGACGCCTCAGATTTATCCTGTTTCATCGTATCCTGCGTTTTCCCGTATCGCATTTTCGCAAGCTGTCGCAGGGCGAGGTTGTCTCGATGGTGACGGCCGAGACCGAGCCGGTTGGCGGGTTCTTTGGTGATTCGATTGCGTTGCCGGTCTATCAGGGCGGCATTCTGATTACCGCACTTGCCTATATCATGTACGAAAACACGATGATGGGTTTCATCGCCATTTCGACCGTCCCGGTCCAGATGTACATCATTCCGAAAATGCAGAAGGTGGTGAATAACCTCGCACGGGAACGGGTCCGGACTGTGCGGCAGCTCTCGAACCAACTGGGAGAGAGCGTCGGTGGCATCTATGATTTGCATACGCATGATACCTCCGAATATGAGTCCACAAGGATCAGCGCAACACTCGGTGAGATCTACTTCATCCGGCTGCGGATCTATATCTGGAAGTTCCTCATCAAGTTTCTGAACAACTTCCTGGCACAGCTGACTCCTATCGTTTTCTACCTCGTCGGCGGCTATCTGGTCATGACCGGAAGCTATACCGTTGGTGCCCTGATGGCCTCCATTGGTGCACACAAGGAACTGGCAGCCCCCTGGAAAGAGTTGCTTGGCTGGTATCAGCGGCTTGCCGATGCCCAGATCAAGTACGATCAACTGCGCGAGCAGTTTGACACCGAAGGCATGCTCGACGAGGAAATGCTGACGAGTGACCCCGACAAGTCAATCCAGCTGACCGGCAATATCGAGGCGTCCAATCTCAGCCTGACCGATGACGAAGGGGTAAAACTGATCGAGAGCGCCAGCTTCACCCTGGAGCAACCCAGCCGCGTTGTGATTACGGGACCGGGGGGCAGTGGAAAGGGGCAGCTTGCACACGTTCTCGCACGCATTCTTCCGCCAAGCGGCGGCAGCATCAAGATATCAAACCATACCTTGTTCGACCTGCCGGAATCCGTAACCGGTCGCCAGATCGGATATGCCGGCTCTGAGTCTTTCATGTTCAATGCGTCAGTCCGGGAGAACATTCTCTATGGCCTGCAACGCCGGCCAATGCGTGATGCCGATTATGATGATGAACAGGCTGCCGAGTTTCTGCGGCAGAAGACAGAAGCAGAACGGTCCGGAAATCGGAATCACGACATCAATGCAGACTGGATTGATCTTGATGCAGCCGGTGCAACAGACCGGGAAGATCTGAATCGCAAACTTCTGAAAGCACTTGATGTTGTTGAAATGTCGAATGACATCTTTCAGATGGGCCTGCAACGACAGGTTGACCCTAATATCCGGAAGCGACTGACAGCGGGCGTTCTTGAGGCCCGCGAACGCCTGCGCGAAGAACTCGAAGGCCCGATGCTGAAGACCATGGTCGAGCTGTTTGATGGCGACAAATACAACAGGAACGCCTCGCTTGCTGAGAACCTGTTATTCGGCACACCTGTCGGGAGTGAATTTGCACCGGAGAATCTGTCCCGGAACGCCTATCTTCTGGAAATCCTGAAACAGGACAACCTGCTTGATGATCTCACCCAGGTCGGTCTCCAGATTGCCCGGACAATGGTTGAGTTGTTCTCCGACCTGCCTCCCGGGCATGAATTTTTTGAGCGCTACAGCTTTATCAGTGCCGACGACCTGCCCGAGTATCAGTCGGTTATTCGTCGGTCAGAACGTGGCGGTATCGCTGAACTGAAAGATGAAGACCGGGCCAAACTGCTGTCGCTGCCTTTCCAGCTGACCGTTGCCAGGCATCGCCTTGGTGTCGTCGACGAGGAGATGGAAGAGCGGATTCTGAAAGCGCGTTCTGCCTTCCATGAAAACCTTCCCGACGACCTTAAAGGATCCGTCGAGTTCTTTGATGCCAATGCCTACAATGCGGCGGCATCCATTCAGGATAATATTTTGTTTGGTCGCCTGGCCTATGGCCGCAGTGAGGCCAAAGAGCGCATTGGTTCGCTGATTGCCGAAGTCATTGATGAACTGGATCTGCGGGGGCCGGTCATGGAAGTCGGCCTGGACAGCTCCGTTGGCATTTCCGGAGGACGACTTTCCGGTGCACAACGGCAAAAAGTCATCCTCGCCCGTGCACTGGTCAAGCAACCCCATATTCTGATCGTCAACGAATCCCTGACATCACTCGACGGATCAGAACGGCGCAGGGTACTCGCCAACCTGCGGGAGGCCTGCAAGGATCAGACAATCATCTGGTTCGACAATGAGGTTGATCCGGAGGGTGAATTTGACCGCCAGTTCGTCATGAAGAGTGGCCGGCTGGTTGATCAGGGTGAACCCGATATCCGTGCAGAGGATGCCGACCCCTCTGACGACGATGAGGATGCAGCAACGGGTGAGGGGCTGGCAGAGGAAGTTCAGTTGCTGCGCGGGCTTCCGCTGCTGTCCGGTCTTGATCGCTCGACACTGAAACTGATTGCCTTCACGTCGGAGCGTCTGACCTTTGAAGCCGGGGAGGAGATGTTCCATCAGGGTGATGAAGGCGATGCCGCCTATATCGTGATGGATGGCGAGGCCGAAATCTGGATCGACACGGATGACGGCGAAGAGATGCTGCGCCCGGTCAAACCAAACGAACTGATTGGTGAAATCGCACTGCTGGCAGAGGTTCCCCGTTCGGCAACGGTGAAGATCACCCGTCGTCTGACAGCTCTCGAACTGTCAAAATCCCAGCTTATCAATCTGATCGAACAGGATCGTCAGATAGCTGTTGAAATGATGCGTGTTCTGGCATTCAGACTGGATGACACAACCAAACGATTACTGACACGCTAAGGCCATCCGTGATTGTTCTTTTTACAGATTTTGGTGTTACCGGCCCCTATACCGGGCAGATGAGCGCAGTATTGATGCAACAGGCACCAACCGTTCCGGTTGTCAGCCTGATGGCAGACGCCCCCGCCATGAACCCAAAAGCATCATCCTATCTGCTTGCTGCACATGACGGCCCGTTTCCGAAAGGCTCGGTCTTTCTCTGCGTTATCGATCCGGGGGTGGGCAGCGTCCGCACACCGGTCATACTTCTGGCAGATGGATGTTATTATGTCGGACCGAACAATGGTCTGTTCTCACAGGTTGTGCGTCAGGCCAGACAGGCGACTGCCTGGGAAATCACTGCCATTCCGGAAAACGTGTCGGCAACCTTCCATGGCAGGGATATTTTCGCCCCGATTGCGGCACATCTTGCCAATGGCAACAAACCAGAAGGCAATCTGATAGATTCCGCCACACTCGACAGGAAATTCTGGAAAACGGACCCTGCCGAAATCATCTATGTTGATGCATACGGCAACCTGATGACCGGGCAACGCGCGACAGTTTCCCGAAGAACTCGTGACAGTGAATGGAACGGGATAACTATCAAGGCCGCCCGAACATTTTCTGACGTCCATCCGGGTGATGCGATTTATTATGAAAACTCCAATGGACTAATGGAAATCGCTGTCCGGGACGGGTCTGCCGCACAACTCTTCAACGCAGGAATCGGCACTCCTTGTCCAGACTTAACTGAATGACCAAAACAGCCTTTGTATTGCTGTTTCTTGAAACTTTCTGTTTTCCGGTAAAAATACTCGCTAAAAAGGTGATGCTGCTTGAATTCACGCCGTTTCTCTTTGATTATCTTATCGAGTATGGAAGATAACTATAAAATCGCTCTAGTAAGTCCGGGAGCGACAGGAATGGCGGGTATTAGCGTATGAGCTTCAAAGTGAAGTTCTGGGGAGTTCGGGGCAGCATCGCATGTCCGTCGGCAAGTCATGTCATCTATGGCGGCAACACCAGTTGCATCCAGATGGTCTGTGGTGGCCGACATCTGATATTCGACGCCGGTACCGGTATCCGCAATCTGGGAATCGAACTGATCCGTCAGGACGTCAAGTTTGCGACCCTGATGCTGACCCACACACACTGGGATCACATCAACGGATTTCCGTTTTTCGGTCCTGCATTCAATCCAAACTGGAATCTGCCGGTTCTTGCCGGGCATCTGCATGACAAGAATGGCGTCGAGAATGTCATTCGTATCCAGATGGCAAATCCGATGTTTCCGGTACCTCTGGAAGCCATGCAGGCAAAGCTGTCTTTTGAAGATTTCAAAGCCGGCGAAACCTTCACGCTGTACGATGATATCGTCGTCAAGACCGTCAATCTGAATCACCCCAATGATGCGACCGGCTATCGGGTTGAATATGGCGGACACGCTGCCTGTTTCATTACGGATACCGAGCATGTGCCGGGTAAACCGGATGAGAACATCCTCCAGCTTATCGAAGGTGCTGACCTTGTCATCTATGACAGCACCTATACGGAAGAAGAATTCCCGGCAAAGGTTGGCTGGGGACATTCAACCTGGGAAGAGGGGCTGAAGCTCTGCCAGATGGCCAAGGCGAAGAAATTTGCCATCTTCCATCATGATCCGGACCACAACGACAAATTCATGGCGGCTCTGGAGCAGGAAGCCCGCGGTCGCTGGGACGGTGTACTCGTTGCCCGCGACAATATGGAACTGACACTCGGCTGATAGTGTCTGAGCCGGTTTCCTAGCGTGGGAATATCCGGATGGTGATACGCCGGTTTTCTTCCTGATTGACCTGTATCGGGTTTCCCTGAGGATCACGATTAGGCACTTTTGGAATGGTGTCCGCAAAACCGGTTGCCCGCATCCGTTCCGACGCAATTCCAATACCGTTCAGATATCGCACGACGGCAGAGGCCCGCGCCGCTGACAGTTCCCAGTTCGACGGAAACCGTTCCGTGCTGATCGGGCTGTCATCTGTGTGCCCCTGAACATCCAGCCGGAATCTCTGATACCGTTCTTCAGTTAACATGCCGCCGATATCATCCAGAAAAGGCGGGGCTTCTGCTGTTAATTCGGCAGAGCCGGGCTTGAAGAAGGAACGACCGGCAAGATCCATATTGATCGAATCTGAATCGGCAGACACCGAGACCTGATCACTGACACTGTTGTTCTCGGCAACCGCTTTGACTTCCTCCCGGAATTCCCGTGTCGGGCTGGTTTCGCTGGTTTTTGTATTGATCTGCTTCTTGATACCTTCATTGATCTGCTCGAAAGCTTCCAGATCGACCTTCGAGATGGAGGTGGTCAGGACAAAGAAAGCCATAAGCAGAGTGATGGCATCGGCATAGGTCGTCAGCCAGTCTTCATCATTATCATCGCCATTACCGGGGTTCGTGAATCTGTTGTTCCCGGCCATCTCAGGATGCCTCGGTCCGGCTGACCTGCTGATCAATCTGGAAATGGATCGACGGGTCCAGATAGCTGTTCATGCGATCCTGAATGTAGCGGGGGCCCCGGCGGTCAGCCAACATGCTGAGACCTTCGGTTACCAGGAAATTCCGGAAGCGGCCAATTTCCTGGCGCTGCTGTATTTTTAGCGCGGCCGGCAGGAAAATGAGCCGGGAGAAAATCACACCATAAAGCGTGGTGATCAGGGCAATGGCGAGCCCCGGTCCGATGGCCGAGGGGTCCTGCATGTTATCCAGCATGATCACCAGTCCAATCAGGGTTCCGATCATGCCAAAGGCCGGACAGGTTGAAGCCATTGCTTTCAGAATATTTGCAGGCACCGTATTACGCTGGAATGTGGTCTCGACCGTATTCGTCATGTTTTCACGAACTTCCTCGCCCGAATATCCGCTGACGACGAGCTCAACACCGAAGGTCAGGAAAGAATCCTCCTGCCGAAGTTTACCGAGATCCTGTTCCAGTGCGATCAGGCCGTTGCGCTGGACCACATAGCCCCAGCGAATGATCCGGCCAATTTCTGACGTCAGGACATTGCGGGTGATTGCCGGTGCACGCAGGATTTGCCAGATCGCAACCAGCGAAAGCCAGACATATCGCGCTTCATAGGAGATAAACATGGCGGCCAGAGTGCCACCGATAACCAGCAGAAAACTCTGTAAGTTCAGGAAGATAAAAATATTGTCGGTACTGAGCAGAATGGCCACGATGAAAAGGCCAAAGCCGACGAATACGCCAATGATTGTCCCGAACGACATATAGATATTTTCCCCTCGCGAGAGTGGTCCCGACCGATCTCCCCAGACCGCGCAAGTATAGACAACCAACTCTGACGAAAGGGTAAACCCTAAGCTAGCGCTTTCAAAGCCTAGCGTTCACGAAAGGCTTCATGTCGCAGTTTCAGTACCGGCTTGACGAGATAATCGACAACCGACTTCGACCCGGTATGAATATCCACCGTTGCTTCCATCCCCGGCGTGATCGGGAAGTTGCCGGGAATATCACCAAGATAGGTTTTCTCTGTTTTCACGATAACTCTGAAGAAAGGGGTGCCATCCTCTTCCGTAGAAGAATCGGGCGCGACCTGAATAACAACCCCGTCAAGGCCGCCATATCGTGAATAATCATAGGTGCTGATCTTGACCGTCGCTTTCTGCCCGACCTCGACATAGCCACGGTCTACAGGACGCAGTTTAGCCTCAATAACGAGGGAATCACCTGTGGGTACGATCTCCATGATCGGATCTCCCGGACGCACAACACCGCCTATGGTGTTGAAACCGAGATTTTTGACCACCCCGTCAATCGGGCTCCGGATCTCTGTGCGCAGTTCCTGGGAGTCTGCCTGACGCATCAACTCCCGGTTACGTTCCAGTGACGCTTCAACCTTGCCCAGTTCCTCCTCTGCTTCCCGTCCGAATTTCAGGCGGACTTCCTCCAGCCGCTGGCGCGCTTCCGCGAGGGCGGATGTGGCCCGTGGAATAGAGGCCGTCAGGCTGTCCCGTTCGCCCTTCAGTGTTTCATACTCGCGAACGATGCCGAGATGTTCGAATTCCGAGATCAGGTTGTTCTTGCGCAAGCGCTGGGATTGCTCCAGCTGGCGCAGGGCGGACCTCGATGAGGCCTCCTTGCCGGTAAGCGTTGCCTGAATTTCCTCGATTTCAAGTTCCCGCTGTTCAATCTGGCGTTTCAGCACTTCGAGGGTCTGTGCAAGCTCGGCCTGACGGGCAAGGAAGGTCCGGCGTTCAGCAGAAACCATATCCGGCCGCCGGTCAGCCACATCCTGCGGGAAGACCAGGTCACTGCCGCTGGCTTCTGACGTCAGCCGGGCCTTGTTCAGCTCAAGCGCATCAATACGGACCTGAATTTCTTCCTTGTTGGCACCACCCAGAGCCAGATCCAGTTGCACCAGAGGATCACCAATCTTCACAACATCGCCTTCACGAACGAAAATTTCCTCAACAATGCCGCCTTCAAGATGCTGGATGGTCTTGATCTTGCCCTGCGGAACCACCTCTGCTGTCGCCACGGCAACTTCATCGAGCTGCGCCCAGGAAGCCCAGCCGACAAATGCTGCAAGCAATGCCATGATGCTCCAGGCAACCGGCCGGAAGGTTGGCAACGGATGTTCGTGAACAAGGTTATCAAGCGTCGTCATGATTATGTCATTCCGCTGACTGTGCCGCCGGGGCAGGGGGTGTTGCTGGTTTTGCAGGCTCCGACGCTGCAACCGAATTTGCTGTAGTCTGGGCCTTCTGTCGCTTAGAGCCGAACAGCCTCGGCAGCACTTCATGGGAGGGACCCGCCAGCGAGACCTTACCCTTGTCCAGGGCAATCACATTGTGACAGGCTGACAGCAGGATCGGGCTGTGGGTTACAACAAGCACCGTATGATCGCGGGCAAGGTTTGCCAGCGTCAGCTTGAATTCTTCTTCTGTCTGCCGGTCCAGACTGGCACTTGGTTCATCCAGCAACAGAACCGCCGGATTACCGACAAGCGCACGGGCAATCGCCAGTCGCTGCCGCTGACCACCCGATAATTGCGTCCCGGCTTCACCCACCTGCGTCCCGTAACCGTTTGGCAGATCAACGATGAAGTCATGCACCGAGGACAGTTTTGATGCTTCCAGAATGTCTTCGTCAGTCGCCCCCGGTCTGCCATGTGCGATATTCTCGCGAATGGTTCCCTGAAACAGCACGCATTCCTGAGGAACATAGCCAATCCATGTTGCCAGCTCACGACGGGTGAACTGGCTGATATCTGCGCCGTCCAGCAACACACGTCCTTCAGTCGGCTTGTAGAGCCCCTGAAGAATTTTCAGCAATGTGGTCTTGCCACATCCATTCCGACCGACGATCGCCGTCAGACCGCCCGGTTTTATACCCAGACGAATGCCGTCGACGATCGGGTTTTGCCCCTGCGGGTCATAGCTGAAAACAATATTTTCGAGGATCAGTTCGCCTGTCGGACGTTTGTGCGCAATTGGCGCTTCCTGCAGTTCTTCTTCTTCATGAAACAGTTCTCCCAGCCGCTGACCGGCCTGCTTGAACTGGGCAAAGGTCCGCCAGCTGCCAACAAGCTGGTTCAGCGGACCGAGCAGTCGCCCGGCCAGCATGTTTGTTGCGATCAGCGATCCCATTGTGATGTCCTGATTGATGATCGCGAGAGCTCCGACCGTCGTGAGGCCGACGGTCGTCAGCAAGGTCAGGGTCTGCCCCAGATTGACATAACGGTCATTCTTGCTGCCCCGTGACACCGACTGCTCAATGGTCTCTGCCTGACGCTCTTCCCAAAGCGGACGCATGGCATGATCGAGTGCCAGAGCCTTGATTGTTGTTCTGCCGCCAATCATCTCTGCGATCATCGCATCACGGCTCAGCCCGGCCTTTCGTTCTGCCTGATTGGCGTCATTCAGGGCAGCGGCTGAACGCCAGGCCAGAAGGCAGAAAAGCGGGACCGCCACCAGCAGAACCCAGGCAATCGGCCCGGCGATCACCATCACGAGACCAAGGAACATGAAGACAAAGGGCAGATCGGCAAGCAGCACAGCCGGCGCACCGGACAGAGTATTGCGCACCATCTCGACATCACGGAAGAGAGTTTGCCAGAACGCTGTCGGTCGTGATTCCAGCGACCGCATGGGCAGGGCCATGATCTTATTGAACAGCAGCCGGCCGACCTGAACATCCACCCGCAGGGCAATGGTCTGCATGATCCGGGCACGGGTTTGTTTCAGCAGGAAATCAAACAGCAGCACCAGTGCCATGCCCACAGCCAGTCCCTGCAGGGTGCTGAACCCCTGATGAAAGACAACACGGTCATAGACCTGAAGCACGAATACAGGCACTGCCAGTGCCAGAATGGTGACGAAAAAAGAGATCAGCAGGACTTCGCGGAATACACCCCGTACCGGTTTCAAGACCGGCTTCAGCCACGCCAGAGATTTGGTCGATTTTTCAGCCATTTACGCCACGCCTGTCATCCACTACCGGATAGTAGCAGGGCATCGGGTCCGCGTCATCCCGTGGCTTGAGGCTTGTTGGTCATTGTCCGCCGCTCTCGACGAAAATGTTGCTTGCGCCGAACCCGCTGACATTACCATTGAAGTCCGCGACCTTGGTCACGGTAAAGCCGGAACCTGAGCCATCTTCATCATAGTACAAGGCGTCATTACCTGTCGCACTGTCGAAGAAAATGAAGGTCGGTGTGCCGGACGTGCCGTCAAGCCCACCGGGCAGCACACTGGATGAGGCGAAGTTCACAGCACCAAGAATCGTTCCGCCAAGCAACCCGCCGAATGCACTACCGTCAAAGGACAGGGTGTCTTCTGTCGCCGAGAAATCCATGATCGTGTCGCCAAGCTCTGACGTGCCTGTGTAAAGAACCGTATCGTTTCCTGCCCCGAGATAAAGAATATCGCCCCCGGCACCGCCATCGAGCGTATCATTCCCCGCACCACCGAGCAGCGTGTCATTACCCGAGCCACCGAAAAGAGTATCTGCGCCGTCGCCGCCATGCAGGGTGTCATTACCGTTCGCGCCGGCCAGTTCGTCATTTCCGGCACCGCCAAACATCGCATCATTGCCTGATCCGCCAGCCATCACATCACTGGAAGAACCACTGACAATCAGTTCATTCGAGGGGCTGCCAGTCAGTCCGGTGAGAATGTTATAGACTGTCGAAAGCGCCCCAACATCAAGAGATTCAATGGGTTGACCGTTGTAATGATCTTTCAGGATGATGTTGGCCCCGCCATTGACGGTCAGCACCAGATCGTCGCCAATCCGCGATGCACTGTCAAAGGAGGTTGCTGCGCTGAGGACAACCCTGTCAGTGCCGCCGCTTTCTGTAATGCTGTCATTGCCGTCACCGGCTGCATAAAGATAGGTGTCACTGCCCGAACCACCATTCAGGGTATCGTTGCCCGCACCACCATCCAGCGTCGCGCCACCCGTACCGCTGTTCAGCGTATCATTGCCGGCGCCGCCCACGAGAGTATCTGAACTGCTGAGTCCGCCTGACGTGATGAGATCATCACCGCCTCCACCAAGCAGATAATTCGAAGATGAGCCGGTGAGGGTATCGCCATAATCAGAGCCGGTAACCTGCTCGATGCTGCTGAGGCTGTCATTACCCGCACCACCAGTTGCCTGCCCGGTATTCAGATTCACGGTAACACCTGCTGTCGCTGCACTGTAATCAGCCCGGTCCACGCCGCTGCCACCGATCAGCGTATCATTACCGCCAAGCCCGGCCAGAATATCGTTGCCACCGCTGCCATTGATAACATTACTGCCGGAATCACCGGTGAGAGTGTCTCCATAACCAGAGCCCTTGAGATTCTCGAACCCTGATATCGCATCTGTTCCGGCACCTGTAGCCACACCGGTCGTAAGATCGACTGTGACTGAACCGCTGGCATAGGTGTAATCGAGAGAATCATTCCCGTTTCCGCCAATAATGCTGTCATTCCCGATACCGGCAAAGGCCGTATCATTCCCGTCACTCAGGAAAATCAGGTTGTTCCCGCTATTGGCCGTTATCGTGTCATCCGTGGCGGACCCAACGATGAAGTTATCGCCAGAATCACCGGTTGTTCCGGTCAGAATACTATAGACCTTTGACAGAACAGCGTAGCTCAGGCTTTCCAGCGCACCGCCAGCCGCAAAATGATTCTTGATCGTCAGCTGGGCACCACTCTGCACAGAAATGACCAGATCGTTACCAGACCGGTAGGCATCACTGATTGACGACGCAGAATCGAGCAACAGACTATCCGTGCCGCCTGTATCTGTTATTGAATCGGTGCCGTCACCATTTGCATAAACGTAACTGTCATTTCCGGAACCACCTGCCAGCGTATCATTTCCGGCACCACCGGTAAGGGTATCTGCATTGGCACTGCCTGATATGGTGTCGTTGCCGGCACCACCAGTCAGCGTGTTGGTGCCAGAACCTGCGGAGATGACATCATCACCGGCACCGCCATCAATATAATTGTCATCATTACCGGCAAGGCTGCTGCCGGTCAGCGAATCATTGAAGGCAGAACCCGTCAGACGTTCAATGTCAGCAAACGGCGTTGTGATTGCATCAAGACCACCACCTGGCATCTGCATTGACGTATCACCGAGGTCGAAGGTTACCGCGGATGTTGCGTCAGAGAGGTCGAGATGGTCCTGTGATCCTGCACCACCGCTTACAGTGTCATAGCCGCTGCCCACTGTGAAAGTATCGTTACCGGCATCACCTGTCAGAGTGTCATTCCCGGCACCCCCATTGATTTTGTCATCGCCACCGCCACCGGCAATCCGGTTTGCGTTCGCATCTCCGGTCAGAGTATCGCCGTTTCCGGTTCCGGACAGATGTTCAAAGCCTGAAAAACTGTCGGTGCCGGCACCACTGGAAGTTCCCGTCGACAGGTTTGCCACAACCCCGCTGTTGCCACTGAAAATCAGGGTGTCTGAGCCGTCACCACCAAGCAGGCTGTCACTTCCGCTTCCGCCATCAACCGTATCGTCACCGGCGCCTGCATCAATGAAATCATTCCCGGCAAGACCGAAGAGAGTATCACCCCCAGCATTTCCAAGCAGGCTGTTCGCCGCCGAAGAGCCTGTAATGGTGTCACCACCCGAGCCCCCCGTAACATGCTCGATATTCTGCAGATCATCGCTGTCAGTTTCCGCGCTATAGGCGAAGCCGTCATCAAGGTCGACCGTCACGCCGCCGGTTACAGACGAATATTGCACCCAGTCCTGACCGGCGCCGCCATCATAGGTGTCATATCCGGCACCGGTACCGCCGATCAGTGTGTCGTCTCCCAGACCGCCATAGACCGTATCATCACCTGCATCACCGGACAGGGTGTCATCTCCGGCAAGTCCGAAAATCGTGTCACCGCCATCACCGCCAAAAATGGTGTCATCACCCAATCCGCCAACGAGCGTATTCGCGCCACTATCTCCGGAAATTGTTTGTCCGGGGACTATCCCGCTCCCTCCGCTGTCGCCGAAATCAATATCATTCCGGTCGTCTTCGTCGTCATCTGCTCCGGGGAGCGAAGATATGCCCCCGCCAAAACTGGCATCACCAAATCCGCTGCTGCCGCCGGGTTGAAAGACAGACTGAAAAACAGGGCCATCAGATGATGGGGGAGTAACCTCACTGGCCGCAAAACTGTCATCAGGGCCTGCGGCAATCTCAGGCCCGAACCCTTCACCATCAAGTTCACCGCCTTCGTCCGGAACTTCCGGACCCGCGACTTCTTCGCCGCCTTCTTCGGACTGGTTTTCACCTTCATCAGGATTATCACCAGAACCTTCTTCCTCTCCCGGCAGGTCAGGTCCGGCTTCTTCATTCTCTGAACCATTCTCCGGGCCGCCCGGTTGATTGCCTTGTGGTGGCGGGGGCAGGGCGCGAACAGCTTCCGAAAAACGCTGATTGAATTCGCCCACAGTCATGGAAAATGTTCCGGCAGGCGGCACGTTGATGCCCGTCACCTGCGTCGCATCGAACGGCGAATTCAGAACCTGAACACCGGCTGAGTTGAATACCGTGATTTCACCAATCGAGCCATCCGGCTCCGCAGTCAGCACGACGGTCAGCTGTTCACCTTCCGGCAAATCAATCGAACCTGCCGTTCCACGAATGCCAATGGTCGCAACAGGCGTCTTGATGGTCATTGCATCGACACCGGTTTTCGAGATGCTGCCGGATACGAATGAAAAAACACCCTGCACGAGAGAGAAGGTCGAACTGCCTGACTGGGTATCCGGATCATAGATCAGTTCATCCAGCACCATCCGGCCGTTCGCGCCGAGAGAAAACGTCGTCTCATCTATAAAAATGATGCCGATTGCACCGTTGTCACCGGTTTCCAGAACATCACCCTGAAAAACAGAATCGCCACTGACCGCCTCAATTCGGGTGCCATCTGCCCGGACAATGACCACGGACCCTTCCAGCGTTTCTATTTTCCCGATGGGCGTGGCAGTCGCATCCGTCACAGCGGCCTGCGCATACTGCCCAGGGGCCTGCGGGCCAGCCAGACGAGAGATCAGATCACCGTCAAAAGTGGCCCCGGTTTCCGTTATCAGGTCAGCAGGGGGGCTGGCTGAAAAATAGCCGGAGATCAGGGCTTCATCGCCATCTTTATCAACAATCAGAAGATCATCACCCTGACGGGTATAATCAGCACTGGACAGATTCATGCCGCGTGGCAGCAGAAGGCTCTCCGAACTGCCTGCATCAATATGAAGCGGGCCGAGTTTTCCCGGCTCCAGTCCTTCAAAACCTGTCTCGTTGACCCTTCTGGCCATGTCATCATCCCGATAAACTGCGAACACCTGCAGCATGAACATACAAAACAGGGAATAACGAAGCTTTACGCGATTGCCCTGTACCGAAACAAAACTGTCCCAGCATGCAACATACTGACAGAGCCCCCGGTAACATCAGTGACTGCCATCACACCGGCGGCACCTGCATCGACTGCTTTGTCAGCCGCCCGCCGCCGTGTAGTATCCATCAGAGAATCTGTGCGTACTGGGGGCTGGAATGAACGACGTCACAAACTCCGCAACTGATCCGGTTGCGGCGAAGCCGGAGAACACGAAACCAAGATGGTACAAGCGAATCAGCTTTCGCTGGTCTGACTGGTTTGGTGGCGGGCGCGGCGTAGCCCTGTTGTTGCTGGTATTGCTGATCTTCATCCGGGTCTTAGATCCTCAGGTTGTTGAGGTTTTGAGGCTTAAAACCTTCGATCTCTATCAGAATATGAAGCCAAGAGTCGTGCCGCCCCAACGACCCGTGGTCATCATCGATCTGGACGAAAAGAGCCTGTTCGATATCGGGCAGTGGCCCTGGGCGCGGACAACCGTTGCACAACTCATCGATAATTTGCGCGAATATGGCGTACCCGTGGTGGGATTCGATATCGTGTTCGCCGAACCTGACCGGATGAACCCGTCAAATCTGGCGGATACCCTAGCGGCGAATATCGACGCCAGTGGCGCGAAACTGGATCTGGAGCAACTTCAGCCGCTCTACGCACTGCCCTCAAACGACAAAATTCTCGCAGATGCCATCAGCAAGCTGGCCACCGTCGTCGGCCAGGGCGGGATCAATTACAAGGTTGAGGGCAAGGGTAATTATGAAGGCCGCAAGCCGTCCTTCGCCATACGTGGCGGCAAGGCTGATAAGTATCTCTACAAATTCGCAGATCTGACCCGAAATGTGGATGTACTCGACAGCGCAGCAACCGGCCACGGCGTGTTCTCGGTGAACCCTGAAATTGATGGCCTGATCCGTCGTATCCCTCTGGTTCTGAATGTGGATGGCGCACTTTATTCGGCGCTCTCCATGGAATTGCTGAGGGTCGCCACAGGCCAGAAGACCATGCTGCTGAATATTGATGAGCAGGCGGGCGGCATTCAGTCTCTGCAGGTCGGGCGTGCCTTCAATATCCCGACTGATATTCTGGGCCGGATCTTCGTCTATTATTCCCGTTATGACCGGGACAAATATGTTTCCGCGTCGTCTGTTCTCAACAAGACCGCAAAACGGGAAGACCTCGAAGGCAAGATTGCCATCATTGGTACGTCTGCTGTCGGCCTGCTTGATATCAAGGCGACACCGGTTGAACGACAGCTTCCGGGGGTTGAGGTTCATGCCAATGTGATCGAGTCCGTTATCAGCACATATGGCTATAATGTACCACAAATGCTGGAGCGGCCCTTCTACGCACAGGGTATTGAAGCCATCTTCATTATCGTTGTCGGGCTGGCCCTGATCATCCTGGTGCCGCGCATCGGCGCGCGCTGGACACTGATACTGCTGCTGGTTGTCGCAACATCGCTGTTCAGTGGCTCCTGGTATTTCTTCTCTCAGAAACTTCAGCTTTTCGACCCGGTCTATCCGACCCTGACTGCCGTCGTTCTGTATCTTTATCTCACTTACGCCTCCTATGCGCGGGAAGAGGCACAACGGCGACTGGTTCGTGGCCAGTTCAGCCGTTACATGTCGCCAAAGCTGGTTGAAGAACTCGCCAAAAATCCTGACAAACTGCGGCTTGGCGGGGAAATGCGTGATATGACTCTGCTGTTCTGCGACGTCCGCGGTTTCACGACCGTGTCCGAGCAGTTTACGGCAGAAGGTCTGACCCAGCTGATCAACCGCTTTCTGACACCGATGACCGATATCATCGTCGACCGGGAAGGGACCATCGACAAGTATATGGGCGACTGCATCATGGCCTTCTGGAATGCCCCGCTGGATGATCCGGAACATGCCCATAATGCCGCAGACAGCGCGCTGACCATGATGGAGCGGCTTGATTCACTGAATGAGGAACTGCGTCTCTGGGCAGAAGAAGAAGGGCGCAAACATGTGCCGCTGAACGTCGGTATCGGCCTCAACTCCGGTATCGCCTGCGTCGGAAATATGGGCTCGGAACAGCGGTTCGATTATTCTGTTCTCGGTGACACCGTGAATACGGCCGCCCGTCTTGAGGGGCAGTCGAAAACCTATGGCGTTGATATTGTCATCGGTGAGGAAACCAAGAAGGGTGCCGTCGGCTATGCCACCCTGGAACTTGATCTCATTCAGGTTAAAGGGAAAACCGAAGCTGTTCGTATTTTCGGCCTGATGGGCAAACCTGATGTCGCAACCGCTGACTGGTTCCTAAAGCTGAAGGAGAAGCACGAGGCCCTGATTGAGGCCTATCGCGGACAGCGCTGGGATGAAGCCATCGCACTTGGCAAGGAATGCCGCCAGATCCGCGGCGAGCTTCATATCGATGGCTTCTACGACCTGATCGACGAACGGGTGGAGGTCTTCCGGGAAGCTCCGCCACCTGCCGACTGGGATGGCGTCTTTATCGCCACCTCGAAGTAACCCTGTTGCGGATAAAAAAAGACCCGGTAGTGATACCGGGTCTTTTCCGTTGAGGGGGAGGGTACCGTTCAGCGTCTTCGGCTGATGGCACCGGCGATCATCGTCACAACGAACAGAACAATCGCAATGACAAAGAGTATCTGGGCAAAATCGATCGACACTGCCGCAATGCCGCCAAAACCGAACAGGGCAGCGACCAGTGCGATCACCAGAAAAGTAAGTGCCCAACCAAACATGTCATTTCTCCTTAGTCAGTGGCGTCTTCGACAGCCCGCTTGGTGTCGTTGATCGTTTCATTGACGTTGTCCGCAAGGTCATCATCATTGTCACAAGCGGCGAGAAGCGACGTCATCGCAAACAGGGCTGCAAAAACCATGGCTGTATATTTTTTCATGATCTGGCTCCTATGCTGTTGATCATGAGACGTAAACGACCGGCTTTTGATCTGGTTCCCGTTAAACTGAACTATTCTCCAAAACAGTATCAGTCGGCGGTGCAACAGCATCCATTTGCTTCAGGCAGTCATGGATACGTTCACGCAGCTCTCCCTCGGCCAGACGTTTGTCTGCGACATCGATAAACGGCATGAACGCCCATATGCGGAATATCAGCGCTTCGGTATCTCCATCACGCAGGATCACTTTCGGGGAGGGCTGGTCGACAAACTCCCGTACTTCATGAGCGCAGCCAATCAGGGCTTCCCGTAACTCGGACACCGGCCGGTTTGCCGCTGTTCTGATCTCCAGTTCGACCCGACCAAGCTTGTCCTTGAAAGAACGGTTCAGTACGGCCCCTGAAATGATTGATGAGTTCGGTACCAGAACGGAAGCACGCTCAGCGGTTTCAAGTTCTGTAGCCCGAAAGCTGATGCGCCTGACTTTTCCTTCAAAATCTCCGATACGAACCCAGTCTCCGACTTTGATCGGGCGTTCCAGAAGCAGCAAGATCCCGGATACGAAATTTCCGACAATCGCCTGTATCCCGAAACCAAGACCAACGGACAGGGCACCGGCAACAATGGCCAGATTTCCGAGATCAATGCCGAGTGTCATGAGGAAGACCAGCACACCAACGGCAAAGCCGGTATAACCGATCAGTGATTTGATCGCGCTGCGCCCTGAAAGCGGCAGGTCGATGCTGTCGAAAAGACGACGTTCCAGCAGGGTTTGTAAGCCACGACTGATCGCCAGAACCACCAGCAAGGCAATCAGGGCATAGAAGATGCTGATGAAGTGGAGCTCGAATTCACCGAATTCGATTCCCTCCATACGACCATCAAACCAGAGCCATATCTGGCTGGGCTCAACACCCCAGGCCAGGATGATCAGGCCGCCAATGAACAGAAAGGCAAACAGTGTCATCACTGTCGATACCCAGAACTGCAGATGACGTTCTGTCCGTGCCGGCACCCGGTTTCCCAGGCGCAACGCAATCCCCGGACGCAGCCAGCGTCGCACCAGATGACTTGCGGTTGTCTCGAAAGTCGATGTCATGAAGGCGAGGGTCGCAAGCCCCATGACAGACCCGACCAGCCCGATCAGTAACCAGTCAGCAACATCCCGGTAACCGCTGATGTAAAGCACCGGAAAGGCCAGTGTCATGGCAATCCCGGCTATTTCCGACGGACCGATAAGGCGTTTCCAGCCGGTCCGCCTCGACAACCTGCGCTCCCGCAATGTCTTTCGGATACGACCTTCATTGCGGGATTGCTGCATCGAGCGAACCAGCAACAGCAGCAGGGCCGTTACGGCGGCCAGCCCGATGATTCCCCGGGCGATCTCCGTCAGTTCATTGGCCACCGGTGTCGGGTCACCAAGCAATGCCAGAATCATTTGCAGGTTCAGGGTGGTAAAGGTAACCCACATTGCCTGCCTGTCTGGTTCGGTCGTCAGGGAAAGCGCATCAGTTTCATCAACAATCCATCGATATAATGTCCCGATTGTCAGGCCGATGAGGGCTGACAGGGCCACCATCACCGAAGCACCGGCCATGGGATCATATGCACCAGCATTCTGACTGAGATACAGATGCCCGCCAGCGATGAATGCGGTCAGAAACAGCAGGCTCCATATCCGTGGCGCACGCCCGCTCGGGGACGTCACTTTTGCCTGGCGCAAAATACCGGCAAAAAGCCCGCTTACCCCGGCAAGCAGGGCAATCACACGCCACCACCAGGACAATTCCTTCTGATCCGTTCCGTCAGACTTCAAAGCCTGCAGTAACAGGTCCCAGTGTGTAGCGCCGAAAATAACCGGCTCCGGATTCATGAACTCGACAATCCGCCGGTCGACTGTTTCCGTCTGTAACTTCGCCGTCAGCACCTCAATCTCGGCCAGAACCAGCTCTGCCTGTTTCATATCACCTTCAAGCCGGGTCACCCGGTCATTCAGGCGGGTCCGCTGTTCCCGGACATCTGCAGATTCCGTCTCTTTATCTTCAGGAGGAGGGCCGAGCGCATCAAGCTTCAGCATTTCTGCCGACAGGGTAGCCTTGCGTTCCCCGATAAGAGTCCGGGCGAGAGCCTGCAACTTTGTCATTCTTTCGCGCAGGCGCGTGACATCTTCTGCATTGCCCGGCCAGTCGATCTGCCGCTCAACGGCGGCAAGTTCATGAAACAGGCTTCGCGTAGAAACCTCTTCGTCTGCTCTGGAAGGCTGATGCAGGGTAACCAGAACTAGAAAAAACAGGCTGAGAAGGCGCAGCATTACAGGCATGCGCGACGAAGAGTGGCTGGCAGAAACGGCAGTCGACACGGATAAAGTCCATTCACCACAGAAAAAATGCGGGATTGTTGTCAGTGATCCAGCATCAACGTGTGAAGGGAGTGAAAGTTTCTAAAAGCCGGAACTATCAGGGAGCAGAGAAAGGTCTGACAGACGACAAGAACCGATGAACTCAGCCCTCAGTCGTGATTCCGAGGCTCGCCCGGTCAAGCCGTCCCATGGACAGCAGAAGCTGATAGACAGCCGTTCTCATATCATAGGAAGCTGCGACCAGATTGATCTGGGCGTTGAAGATCTCACGGGCAGAGTCGAGCACAACAAGCCCGGTTTCCTTACCAGCCTGTTCAAGCTGCTGGCGGGCCTTGAACACTTCAGTCGCAATATTCACGGCATTCTCAAGCAGCACCAGACGTTCCCGTGACGTTTCCAGTGCCTGCCAGGCAAGACGAACCGACTGCTCAACCTGTCGGTTGACGTTGATTTCGCTGTTCCGGCTGGCGGCATAATCAAAGGCCGACTGCGCAACGGCCGCGCGGGTCGCACCACCGTTGTAAAGCGACCAGTTTGCCTGCACCAGGAAGGAGTAATCACGACGCGTTCCGATTGTCGCGTTGCTGTGACGCTCATAATTGGAATCCAGCACCAGATCAACGGTTGGATAGTAACCGGCACGGGCTGTCTTCCGCTGTGTTGCAGCAAGGTCCGTCACAACAATAGCGCCACCAACGGCCGGGTTTTCGCGCAGGGCAATATTGACCGCCTCGTCAACGGTCTGCGGCAATTGTTCGATTGGGGGACGGGGATCAGACATTGCCGCCGGTTCCGGGAACCGCTGAAACACCTGATTATATCGCGAGAATGAATCCTTGGCAGAACCTTCAAACGCGACACGCCGTTCCTTGGCAACCTGCAGCCGGGATTTAGCCTGAAGCACTTCGACCGCAACACCGGCACCCTGCTGAACACGCTCATCTTCCAGTTCAAGCTGGGTCTGGACGTTGCCCTCATTCTGCAAGGCCAGCTGAATGAGCCGCTGCTGCCGGAGGACATCAATATAGCTGGTAATACCTTCAAAGGAGACAAGCTGCCGCGTCAGGTTCAGGTTATGCTGACTGGCGTCCTTGTTCAGGCGAGCGGACTCCGTTGTATTTGTCGTCGCGAACCCGTTGAAGATGTTCTGGGTAATATTCAGGTTTGCGGTTTCACGCTGCCGTCCGAAAGCGGAATCGCCTTCCTTGACCGCACGACGGGCAGGATTGTCGATATGCTCATATCCGGAATCCCCGGAAACTGAAATCACCGGCAGGAAACCGGCGCGGGCCACATTGATCCCCTCGTCGGCAGAAGCGACCTGATTTTTACCAGCCTTGATCTGCGGATGATTCAGCAACAGAAAACGGAGCGCGTCTTCCAGCGTCTCGGCTTGAGCCGGAGCGGAGGCGAGAAGGGACGTGGCCATCGCCACACCGATCAGTCCTGTTTTCAGTTTATTGCTCACAGAGCCTGCAATCCGCACCCAGATAAGTCCGTAGCCAGAGTGGCTTCGCGTCAGGGTTAATTTACGGGTGCAATCAATACCCGTCAAACTTCCCATCAACAGTATTCGTGGAATTTCCTGAAGATGGGGGAAATTGGTGTGTAACGACATTTTATTGACGGTTTTCCATTGGGGCCAGTAAGAGACTTTATCGCCGACTCGGGTTATCATTCGCTGATCAGAATTGAAGAATCAGTGTGATAATCAAAGACTTTCAAGGTTAATATTTGGAAAACAAACCTCAAAGGAAGTTCTCTCTCAAATGATGACCGATCAAACTGCGCGTTCCCTTGGCTTATATTTGACATTCGTCATCGGTGTAAGTCTTGCCGGATGTTCATCATCAACTGACCCCGGGAACTGGCGTCATCCGACAAAGCCAAACAGTGAGTGGGGAAGCGATTTCAGTGCCTGCAAAAGTTTTGCACGACGGGAAATCAATCGTGATCTGGGCGTCCATGACGGATCAATTGCCCAGGAACGTCGATCTGGCGGACTGATCGGAAGCTTTGAGCGCACAGATGCCCGGCGCCGAGAGGCCGAATTACTTGATTCCTGCATGGCACGATTGGGGTACCGGCAGGCAGCCAGTTAACTTTCTTCAAATTTATTGACGACACCTGACAGCTTTATGCACTTTTCTGATTAAATCAGGAGGAGTAAATCTGTCACAACAATTAAACGCCATGGAGGATCAGGATGGGTCAGCCCGCAGGACGACCGGCACAGGACATTGATGTCGAAGCAATCATTACCGGATTGATGGCACGTGGCCGAAAGGCCATGGCGAGCCTGAAAGACGCAGATCAGGCCCGTGTTGATGAAGCCGTCACGGCTCTCGCATGGTCGATCTACAAGCCGGAAAATGCCCGCGCACTGGCTGAAATGGCCGTTGAGGATACCGGCCTCGGTACGGTTGAGAGCAAGATCATAAAGAACACACGCAAGACATTCGGCGCCCTGCGCGACCTGATGCGGGCCCGCACGGTTGGCATTATCGAGGAAGACAAGGCCCGGGGACTGGTCAAATACGGCAAGCCGGTTGGCGTGGTTGCCGCGATCTGCCCGTCAACCAACCCGGCTGCGACACCGATCAACAAGGCCATGATGGCCGTAAAAGGCGCCAATGCAGTCATCATCGCGCCGTCACCGGCCGGACTGGCCACATCAACCCGAACCGTCGAGCTTGCGCGCATGGAACTTGAGAAAGCCGGTTTTGATCCGGATCTCATTCAGGTTCTGCCCGCACCGGTAAACAAGGCGCTGACCCATGAACTGATGCGCCAGTGCGACCTGATCGTCTGCACCGGCAGCCAGAACAATGTCCGTCAGGCTTATTCCAGTGGCACACCCGCCATCGGGGTTGGGGCAGGGAACGTCCCGGTGATCATCGATTCCGGTATAGATTATGACGATGCGGCCGAGAAAATCTGCGCGTCGAAGACCTTCGACAACTCCACATCCTGTTCATCCGAGAACTCGCTGGTCATCATTGATGACGCGTTCGACGATGCCATTGCCGCCTTACAGCGGGCAGGGGGCTACATGGCCAGTGACGCAGAGCGTCAGAACATTCTCGATACACTCTGGGTCAATGGAAACCTGAACCGTCATGTCATTGCCAAGGATCCGGACATACTCGCCGAAGCTTTCGGCATGCCGGAAGCCGCAAAAAGCTGCAAATTCTTCATGGCGATGGAAGAAGGGGTCGGCGACGACTATCCGCTGTCAGATGAGAAACTCTCACTGGTCCTGACTGTCTACCGCGTGAAGGACTTTGATGCAGCCGTTGCCAAGGTCGATGAAATTCTGGCCTACAAGGGTGCCGGCCATTCCTGTGGCATTCATACCAGCGATCCGGCCAAGCCAAAGCGTCTGGCTGAGGAACTGGATGTTGTGCGGGTACTGGTCAATCAGGCTCATACATTCGGCAATGGCGGCAGCTTTAACAATGGCCTCAACTTCACCCTGAGCATGGGCTGCGGCACCTGGGCCGGGAACTCGATCAGCGAGAACCTGAACTACAGTCACTTCATCAACATAACGCACCTCGTCACGACAGTTGGCGAGGACAAACCGAGCGAAGAAGAAATGTTCGGTGCCTACTGGGGGAGGTACGGTCAATGAATCTGGAAGAACATGCCGCAAAACCGCTGCTGGCTGAATTCGGCATACGCATTCCGCAAAGCCGTCTGGCCAATACACCGGAAGAAGCTGCCCGTATTGCCGCCGAGATCGGCAAGGTTGTGGTCAAGGCACAGGCACCGACCGGCAAACGCGGCAAGGCTGGCGGCGTAAAGCTGGCGGCAACGCCGGACGAAGCACGGGACGCGGCTCAGGCCATTATCGGGATGGAAATTGGCGGCTTTGAAATCGAACAGGTTCTGGTCGAGGAACAGGTTCCCATCGCACGGGAACTCTACGCAGCCATTCTGACCGATACCTCGGCCAAGGCACCGCTGCTGATGTTCTCTACCGAAGGGGGCATGGATATCGAAGAAGTCGCCGAGGCAACACCGGAGAAGGTGGTTCGCCTGAACACCGACATTCGCAAGGGCCTTGATCTGGCAGCGGCAAAAGCTGCACTGGCGACCATGGATCTTGGTGCCGCCGCGGATGATGTCGCTGCGACCCTGGTGAAGCTTTATCAGCTTTATCACGACCGGGATGCGGAAATGGTCGAAATCAACCCGCTGGTCCTGACAACAACCGGTGATGTCATCGCCCTGGATTGCAAATTCTCACTGGAAGATTCCGGTGCCGCCCGCCAGCCGGAAACAGCGGCTCTGGCCACCCCGGAAAAGAAAACCGGGCTGGAGAAGCGCGGTGAAGAACATGGCCTGCGCTATATCGAACTGGATGGCGCGGTCGGCGTGCTGGCCAACGGGGCAGGGCTGACCATGACCACCATGGACGCTATCAGCCATTATGGCGGCAAACCGGCGAACTTTCTGGAGATTGGTGGTGAGGCCTATACCAAGGCGAAGCCGGCACTGGAGATTGTGCTCGCCAACCCGAACGTCAAAAGCCTGATGGTCAATTTCTGCGGCGCCTTCGCGCGCTGCGATGTCATGGCCCAGGGCGTGGTTGAAGCCTGGCTGGAACTGAAGCCGGACCTTCCCGTCTTCTTCTCAATCCACGGCACCGGCGAGGACGAGGCGATTGCACTGGTCCGCGACCGGCTCGGGATTGAACCCTATGATCTGATGGATGACGCGGTCAAAGCCGCGATTGAGGCTGCGAAATGATTATCCGAAGCAAAGACAGAGTCCTGATTCAGGGCATCACCGGCAAACAGGGTACCTTCTGGACAGAGCGCATGCAGGAATGCGGCACAAATGTTGTCGGCGGCGTGAATCCGAAAAAAGCCGGTACAACACATTGTGGCGTTCCGGTCTATGCCTCTGCCGTGGCGGCAGCCAAGGACGGTCCGATTGATGTCTCCGTCATGTTCATTCCGCCGCTGGCGGCTCGCGCTGCGGCCATTGATGCCATTGAGGCCGGGGTAAAGACGCTGGTCATTCTGACCGAGTTCATCCCGGTCCGTGACGTGATGGAAATCGTTGCCATCGCAAAAGACGCCGGCTGCCGGATTGTCGGACCGAACACTGCCGGGCTGGTAACCCCCGGAGAATGTTTCATCGGCATCATGCCGGGCTTCAACAAGAATATCTTCCAGCCCGGACGGATCGGTGTGGTTTCCCGCAGCGGCAGTCTTGGCACCCTGATCTGTCTCAACCTGGTAACGGCAGGTTATGGACAGTCTGCCTTCATCGGCATTGGCGGCGATCCGGTTTCCGGCACGACGTTCCGTGATGCACTGGAAGCTTTCGAGGCTGATGACCGGACGGATGCTATTGTGCTTGTTGGTGAAATTGGCGGCACAAAAGAGGAAGAAGCTGCTGAACTTGCAGCATCAATGAGCAAGCCTATCACCTCCTTCATTGCTGGCGGCGCCTCACCACCAGGCAAGAAAATGGGCCATGCCGGTGCCATCGTCATGGGCGACAAGGGCACTCACGCATCCAAGAAAAAGGCACTGGAAGCGGCGGGTGTGCGTGTCATGTCGATGCCGTCAGAAGTCGGCGTGCATCTGAAGGAAATGCTTGGTTAGAGGCACTGGTTCTTCCGGGAAATCCGGGAGATCAGTCATGATACAGACGCCGTCCTGAATCTGACGATCCGGTTCAGGGCGGCGTTCTGTTATCACCGGAATATCTCTGTCCCGGAAAATCAAAAATCGGTATCGGGATGAAACCGTACGCTTTCACAACAGGCTGATGGTTCTATAGTCGCCGGGTGGATATGTTCATCGGATATGACCCCGTCGCACTGGCTCTGGCAGCCCTTGCTCTGGCCTTCGCCGGCTGGATCAAGGGAATTATCGGCCTGGCACTGCCAATCATCGGTTTGTCACTGCTGGCGATGATCTTTCCGATCCATCTGGCGCTGGCCGTGATGGTGCTGCCCATCGTCATCAGCAATGTCTGGCAGGCATTTCGTACACCAGACTGCCTGTCTCAGGCGCGTCGGTTCTGGCCTGTCATTCTGGCCCTGACCGTGACCATGCTGGCGTCGTCGACACTGGTCTCATCACTGGATGATCATGCGCTTCGTATCATTATCGGTGCCGTGCTGGTAGTCGTCGGTACCGCCAACCTGCTGAGTGACCGGTTTGTCCTGCCACAGCGTTATGAACGGCCAGCCGGAATTATCGCCGGGCTTCTCAGCGGCGTTTTTGGTGGAATTTCAACAATCTGGGGGCCGCCGCTGCTGACCTACCTGATCTCGCTTCGCCTGACCAAGGATGTGTTCATCGGTGCTGTCGGCTTTATCTGGCTGGCCGGAACGCTGCCGTTCCTGATCGCCTTTATCGCCAATGGCGTTCTCAATGGCGGCACCTTTCCCATATCCGCCGTTGCCTGTATTCCGGCACTGGCCGGCATGTGGTTCGGGGAGAAACTTCGTCACAGGCTCGACGAACATTTATACCGCCGCATATTGCTGGTCGCCATTGTGCTGATGGGCATGAACCTCATGCGAACCGGATTGATGAGCTGACAATAGGTAAGCATTTCAAAAGATTTGCCGCACCCTCTTGCATTTTCTTGATATAACTCTCGGACAGAGACTGTTTCACCATCCGTTGAGAAGCGGTGGCGGTGCTCCCAAAGACACGAGGAATCAGATGAGCGTCAGATATCTCCGCACCTTCATCGCCATTGCGGAAAGCGGCACCTTTGCGAGCGCCGCACATGTGGTCGGCATTACCCAGTCCGCAGTCAGCATGCAGATGCGCGCCCTTGAAGACGAACTGCGCTGCGAGCTATTCGACCGCACCAAACGGCCGCCAACCCTGAACGCCTATGGCAAGGCCCTGCTGCCAAAAGCCCGGGAAATTGTCTTTCTTTATGATCAGATGACGGAAGCGGCCTCCAGTCGGGATGCCCTGGCCGGAATGCTCGAACTGGGTGCGGTACCAACAACCCTGACCGGACTGTTACCGCGAACACTGGCGGGTTTGCGCACCCGTCATCCGCGGCTCAAGGTCCGGATTGCCCAGAACATGGCGACAGAACTGATCCATATGGTCGACCGTGGTGAAATCGACGCGGCAATTGTCAGCGAAGCTGCCCAGACACCGCCGGGGCTTCGCGTCCGCCCGTTTGCCAGCGAGCAACTGATGGTCGTGGCACCGCTGGATGCGCCCTACAACACCGACGTCGAACTGCTTGAAAAGCTGCCTTACATACGTTTCAGCCGCCATGCGACTGTCGGCCGGATGATTCAGCGGGAGTTGAGAAACCGGAATATCAAGGTGTCTGAAAGCATGGAACTCGCCTCCATGGAGGCGATTACGCAGATGGTGTATCACGGCCTTGGCGTCAGCGTCTTGCCGGAGCGGTCTGTTGAGGAACCGCGCCCGCTGCCGATCAAGAAAGTGCCCTTTGGTTCGCCTCCGCCAGAGCGTGTCCTGGCCCTGGTCGAGCGCGAGGAGTCACCAAAAACGCCGCTGATAGATGCAGTATTTGTGGAGATAGAAAAACTGGTAGGCGGAAGTCGGAGCCTTGAGCAGCCATAACTTCAGATAATTTGAAGCAACAGCTTCAAGACTATTCGGTTTCAAATACCACTACCGGCGCACTATGTTAGGGCGCAGTAAATGAGCCCGATACAAGATCGGGACGAGAGGCAAGGAACCAGAGATGGGCGAGAACACCGGAAAAACCATGAAGGTGAAGGTCTGGCGCGGCAAGGACAGCGGCGACTGGCAGCATTATGAAGTACCGCATCGGGCCAGCCAGACGATTCTGGATGTTGTGACCTACATTCAGCGTCATCTTGATGACACCCTGTCTTATCGCTTTGCCTGCCGTGTCGGTATGTGCGGCTCCTGCGCCATGACGGTGAACGGCAAGCCGCGCTGGACCTGTCGCACGCATGTCTCCCGCGTGGTCGAGGACGGCGAAGTCAGCATTGCACCGCTCCGCAACATGCCGGTCATCAAGGATCTGGCCTGTGACATGACGGAGTTCTTCGCAAAGTGGCAGCGCGCGGAAGGAAAGTTCAACGGCACGCGCACCCGGCATGAGAAAATGAATCCGGTCGACCCGACCAGCACCGCCCGTCAGGCAGCCTCTGCCGGTATCGAATGCATCAATTGTGCTGTCTGTTATTCGGCCTGCGATGTTGTCTCCTGGAATTCGGAATATCTTGGTCCGGCCGCTCTCAACCGGGCATGGACGCTGCTGAATGACGAGCGTGACGACAGCCAGACAGAACGCCTGAAAGCCGTCGCAACGGATGCCGGCTGTCATTCCTGCCACAGTCAGGGCAGTTGCGCGGTGCATTGTCCTGTTGGCCTGAATCCGTCGCTGTCGATTGCCGGTCTGAAACGGGAATCTGCCAAGGCGCTGCTGCAGGGGAAACTGAAATGACCTCTGCCTGGCTTTACATTCTGCAACGCGCCTCCGCCATGATCATGGCGCCGCTGGTGATCGCGCATCTGCTGCTGATCATCTATGCCATGCGGGGCGGCATCACGGCTGGTGAGATCCTGTCACGCACACAGGGAAGCGTCGGCTGGGCCATATTCTATGGTCTGTTTGTCGTCTCTGCTGCCATTCATGCACCGATCGGCGTCCGCAACGTGCTGGCAGAAATGGCGGGACTTAAAGGCCGGGCCGTTGATCTGCTGATGGCCGGCTTTGCTGTTCTGTTGCTTATCATTGGCCTGCGTGCCGTCTACGGAGTGGTAGCAATATGATTTCCGGCCGACATAAACATCGTTACTGGTGGGCATTTGCCGGGCATCGCATTTCCGGTGTCGCCCTGGCAATCTTCCTGCCGTTCCACTTCCTGCTGCTGGGCACGGCCATTGATGGTGATGTCACCATGGACAGCTATCTCGCGCTGGCGGACAACATGCTGGCAAAAATCGCCGAGATGGGGCTGGTATTTTTCCTCACCATTCATCTGGTATTCGGCCTTCGGGTCCTGCTGATCGAGCTGGTTTCCTGGCGCCCCTGGCAAAAAGACCTGATCGCTTTCGGTGTCGCCATGGCGACCCTGATGGCAGCCGGTTTCATACTGATAGCGAGCTGATCTGATGACCGAGACGATTGAACAATTCGACACAGATATCCTGATCATCGGCTCCGGTGGGGCAGGGCTGTTTGCTGCCCTCCATGCCCAGAAGGCGGCTCCTGATCTTGAAGTTACTCTGGCGGTCAAGGGACTGATCGGCAAATGCGGCTGCACCCGTATGGTGCAGGGTGGCTATAATGTGGCACTGAACCCTGCGGATTCCATTGAACGTCACTTCATGGACACCATCGTCGGCGGCAAATGGCTGCCCGATCAGGATCTCGCCTGGCGGCTGGTGACAACCGCGATTGAACGTATCCATGAGCTTGAAAATGAACTCGGCTGCTTCTTTGACCGCAACCCCGATGGCTCTCTGCATCAGAAAGCCTTCGCCGGGCAGAGCTTTGACCGCACCGTTCATAAAGGCGATCTGACGGGAATCGAGATCATCAACCGGCTGATGGAGCAGGTGATGCGCAATCCGCTGCGCCGGCTGGAAGAATGCCGGGCCATTGCGCTGATCAAAACCCCCGCTGGTGACGCGCTTTCCGGCGTCGTGATGATCGATATGCGGACCGGTAAATTCTTCTTCGTTCGTGCCAAGGCTGTGCTGCTGGCCAGTGGTGGCGGGCCAACCATGTATCTTTATCACACGCCTTCGGGCGACAAGACCTGCGACGGTATGGCCATGGCGCTTGATGCCGGGCTGGAACTGCGCGACATGGAAATGGTCCAGTTCCATCCGACTGGCCTGCTGGCCGGAACCGACACCCGCATGACCGGAACGGTGCTGGAAGAGGGACTGCGCGGGGCCGGCGGTTATCTGCTGAATGGTGATGGCGAGCGTTTCATGCTGGATTACGATCCGGCCGGTGAACGCGCCACCCGCGACGTGGTCTCCCGTGGCATCTATGCTGAAATGCGCAACGGCAAGACAACCCCGAACGGCGGGGTCTATATCGAAATGAAGCATCTCGGCCCGGAAAACGTGGCCAAACGCTTCAAGGGCATGGTCGAACGGTGCGCCGACAGCGGTTTTGATCTTGCCGGTGACCGCGTTGAAGTCGTGCCAACGGCCCATTACATGATGGGGGGCATGGTTTTCCACGGTGACTGTGAAACCAAGATTGATGGCCTGTTCATCGCGGGCGAAGATGCGGGCGGTGTCCACGGGGCTAACCGTCTGGGCGGCAACGGGGTCGCAAACTCCACCGTCTTTGGCGGCATTGCCGGTGATGCAATGGCTGCTTACGTCAAATCAGGCAAAGGTGGCCTGCGTGATCCGGACCGCTCTGCCATTGATGCGGCCATTGCAAAGGCGATCGCGCCTTTTGCCAAGAAGAAAGGCAATATCAATGGATTGCGGGAACGTCTTTACAATGTGATGTGGGATGATGTCGGCATTATCCGTGACCACGAAGGACTGACCCGAGCCACAAGCCAGCTTGATGATATTGCTGCCGAGCTTGCCGAGTCCGGTGTCGACGATACAGACCGCGCCTTCAATCTGACCTGGCATGACCGCCTGAACATGGACAGCCTGGTCGAGATCAGCCGCGCCATCGCCTTTGCCTCGCTGGCACGTGAAGACAGTCGCGGTGCACATTACCGGGCAGATTTTCCAGAAGCCGGCGATCTGAACACGACAGCCTATACCGTTGTGACCAAGGAAGAGGGGGCCTTCAAAGCAACCACCCGACCGGTCGAATTTACCATCGTCCGTCCGGGTGAAAGCCTGATCGGCGACGATATCGGTGCCCCGCCGGCGGCCGCCAGTAACACAGCGCCTTAACCCCAGGGACGGAAACGGACATGATTGATCAGAAGCTTATTCAGTCCACCGGCGAGAAGCTGATGGAAAAAGCCGGGATCGAAATTCCGGATGATTACCTCACCGGCGTGAAGGCCATGGCCAACGCCGAAGATGGCGAACTTTCGGCATTCGTTCTGCGGGCAATGCTGGAGAATTACGAAGCCGCGAAACAGGACCGCCGGGCCATGTGTGCAGATACCGGCGTGCCGCGCTGGTATGTGAAGATCGGCAATGACGCAAAACTGGCAGGTGGTCCAATTGCGATGGAAGCTGCCATTCGCAAGGCAACGGCGACGGCGACACATGATATTCCGTTACGGCCAAACCGGGTGCATCCGCTCTGGCGCACCGATCACAACAACAATGTCGGCCTTAACGCACCGGAAATCGAATACAGTTTTGAACCGGATGCCGACTGGATCGACCTGACCAGCGTTCATAAGGGCGGTCTGTTCGGAACCGATTACCGGATGCTGTTTCCGGGCGACGGAATTGACGGCATCAAGCGTTTCTATCTCGACACGCTGGTGTCATTCGGCAAACGCGGTCTGGCCTGTCAGCCGGCGATCATCGGTGTTGGTCTTGGCGGCTCCAAGGATACAACGATGGTGCTGGGCAAGCAGGCTGCCTGCCTGCGTACCGTTGGTGACCGCAATCCGGATCCGAAGGTTGCCGCGCTGGAGCTCGAACTTCAGGAAATCGGCAATAATATCGGCATGGGAGCCATGGGCTTCGTTGGCAAGTCGATGGTCGTCGATTGTCATATCGAATGTGGCTTCACCCATACCGGCGGTATGCCGATGAGTGTCCATGCCTTCTGTCTGTCGTCACGGCGGGCAACGGCACGTATCTATAATGATGGCCGGGTCGAATATCGCACCGATCCGGAATGGTTCACCCCCTACATGAGACGGGAGACGGTCGAATGGTCACCAAAAGCGGACGGCTTAAAGAAGTCCGGATAAACACACCGGTCTCTGCGGAAGATATCGCAAAGCTGGAACTCGGCGATGTCGTCTATCTGGACGGTATTATCTATACGGCACGTGAAGGCGTGTATGAACGGATTCTCGGGGCAGGGGAAAAGCCGCCAGTCGATATCGCGGCGCTCACCAACGTGAATTTCCACTGTTCGCCTGCTGCCCGGGTGAATGACGATGGCAGCTTTACAATTGGTGCTGTGACAGCAACCGCCAGCTTCAGGTTCTCGAAATGGCTGCCCCAGTGGTTTGAAACCTCCGGCTGCAAGGTCATCATCGGCAAGGGCGGCATGAGCAGCGAAGATTACAAGAATATCTTCGTGCCGAACGGGGCAACATACCTGACCACGGTAGGATACGGAACCGGCGCCCTGCTGGGACGGGGGATTCGGAAAATTCGTGATGCGGTCTGGCTTGATGACCTCGGCATTGCCCAGGCCATGTGGATTCTGGAAGTCGAAAAATTCGGCCCCTTCATCGTTGATTGCGACCGTGAAGGAAACAGCCTGTTCGAGGAACAGAATGCCGCTGTCGCCGGGCAGATCGAAGGCCTGTACGAAGGTCTGAAACGCCCGGCTCTTCATCGCTACGGCGAAACCGATGATCGCAAGGAAGAGCTGATCTGACCCACCTGACAGTGAAGCCTGTTGCTGTCGCACGCCCTGTCATCCGGACCTCGTCAGAGGAAGATTGACCAGACCTGTCAGGTCTCAGTCATCTTCCCGGACGGGTTCCGGATAAAAGGGGGCTGATGGCTTTGACTACGCCTGATTTATTCGCATTAATATGCTGATATAAAACAGGGAAACTCCAAACATGTTGAAAATTCTAGGTCGCGCAAATTCATCGAATGTGCGCAAGGTTCTTTGGGCTGCAACAGAACTCGGACAGGCGTTCGAGCGCAGCGATGTCGGCGGCCCCTTTGGCGGCAATGACACACCTGACTATCTTCGTATGAACCCGACGGGTCTGGTGCCAACGCTGATTGATGGCGATGTCATCGTCTGGGAATCGAATGCGATCATTCGCTATCTCGGCGCGAAATACGGTGCCGGTTCACTCTGGCCGACCGATATTGCGGTACGCGCTGATGCCGACAAATGGATGGACTGGCAGATTTTCACACTCGCCGGGCCAATGACGCACCTGCTTCACAGCCATATGGGGACGCCGGGCCGTGCCGGAACGCCGGAAAGCATCGCCGCCGCCGAGTCGGAACTGGTGAAGCACTGGACGGTTCTGGAAAAAGGCCTGGAAGGTCGTGATTTCATTGCCGGTGACCAGTTGACGATGGGTGATATCCCACCGGGTTTCTTCATTAATCGCTGGCGCCAGCTGGCCAAAAACCAGCCGGAATTCCCGAATATTTCGGCCTGGCATGAGCGGCTGAAGCAGCGGGAAGGCTATAAAAAGCATATCGTCGACGCTGGTATCTGACCTCTGACAGTCTGCTATCCGCAGGCTGTAATTCCGATATGTATGGTCCCGGGTTTGCTCAATTTGAGCAGCCCGGGACTTTTATTTTCCTGTCAAAATTCCGGTTTGTCGGGTTTCTCACGGTCCGCAGATGCCAGATTTCGCGGATTTCGCGGCAAAATCGGCAAGATCACACAATAATTCGCATCTGAAGGAACATTCATTCACAGTGTAAACCGTCCTTTAATCATCGGTGCGAGGGCGTTATACAGTTGCGCACTGCACCAAAGCGTGGCGAACGCTGTTGCTGCGGCCCGGGAAGGGGCCGCCTAGAACGGGAAGAGGCTCATGGACGACCTTTTGATGGAATATTTACCGATCCTGATTTTCCTCGGGATTGCCATCGGTCTTGCGGCGATCATTCTGATTGCTTCCTATGTCGTTGCTCCGCAGCGACCTGACGCAGAAAAACTATCCGCCTATGAGTGCGGATTTGATGCTTTTGACGATGCCCGTAACAAATTCGATGTCCGGTTCTATCTCGTTGCGATCCTGTTCATCATTTTTGATCTGGAAGTTGCCTTCCTGTTTCCCTGGGCAGTATCACTCGGAGACATCGGACTCTTCGGTTTCTGGTCGATGGTTGTCTTCCTCGGCATCCTGACCATCGGCTTTATCTATGAATGGAAAAAAGGTGCTCTGGAATGGGAGTGATCGAAAACCCCGCCCGTTCGGCCGCCCAGCCGCTTGCACCCGGTGCTGAGCAGGACGCGCTTCTCAACACCATCGGTGATGAAATTCAGAACAAGGGCTTTGTCCTGGCCAATGTCGACAAGCTGGTAAACTGGGCACGCTCCGGATCACTCTGGCCGATGACCTTTGGTCTGGCCTGCTGTGCCGTCGAGATGATGCATACCGCCTGTTCACGTTATGACATGGACCGGTTCGGCGTGGTTTTCCGCCCGTCTCCCCGTCAGTCAGATGTCATGATCGTTGCCGGCACCCTGACCAACAAGATGGCTCCCGCTCTCCGCAAGGTCTATGACCAGATGGCTGAGCCCCGCTGGGTCATTTCAATGGGCAGCTGTGCCAATGGTGGCGGCTATTATCATTACAGTTATTCGGTGGTTCGCGGCTGCGACCGGATTGTTCCGGTCGACATTTATGTCCCGGGCTGCCCACCGACAGCCGAAGCGCTGCTGTACGGCATCATGCAGTTGCAGCGCAAAATCAAACGCACTGGCACAATCGCCCGATAATCCGGGCTGGTAGGATCGAGTAATGGCAGACGAAACCCTGACCGACCTCGGCGAGTTTATCTCCGGCGCGCAAGCCAACGATGTCACTGGCTTTGACGTGAAGAACGGAGAACTTACGCTGACGGTTCTTCCCGCCGGTATCAACCGCGTCCTGCGCTTTCTCCGGGATGATACGAACTGCAAGTTCACGACTCTTGTTGATCTGTGTGGCGCTGATTATCCGGATCGCGAGAAACGCTTCGAGGTCGTATATCACCTGCTCAGCATCACCCAGAACCTGCGGGTGCGGCTCAAGGTCTCAACCGACGAAGACACGCCGGTGCTTTCCGTTGTCGAAGTCTTTCCGGCCGCCGGCTGGTTCGAGCGCGAAACGTGGGATCTGTACGGTATCTATTTCTCCGGCAATCCGGACCTTCGCCGCATCATGACCGACTATGGATTTGAAGGTCATCCGCTGCGCAAGGATTTCCCGCTGACCGGATATGTTGAATTGCGTTACGACGATGAACAGAAGCGCGTGGTCTACGAGCCGGTCAAGCTGACCCAGGACTTCCGCAGCTTTGATTTCATGAGTCCCTGGGAAGGGGCCAAGCATATTCTGCCAGGCGACGAAAAAGCCGAAACGAAGCAAGCGGGTGACGACTGATGCCTGAACAGCAGATTGAGAATTTCCAGATCAACTTCGGACCGCAGCACCCTGCGGCCCACGGCGTGTTGCGTCTGGTACTGGAAATGGATGGCGAGGTGGTCGACCGCGCTGATCCGCATATCGGCCTGCTGCATCGCGGCACCGAGAAGCTGATCGAGCACAAGACCTATCTGCAGGCCGTACCTTACTTTGACCGGCTCGACTACGTCGCGCCGATGAATCAGGAGCACGCTTTCGCGCTGGCTGTCGAGAAACTGCTCGGCATCACGCCGCCGCCGCGAGGTCAGGCCATCCGGGTGCTTTATGCCGAGATCGGTCGCATTCTGAACCATTTGCTGAACATCACGACCTTCGCGCTGGATGTCGGGGCCATGACCCCGCTGCTCTATGCCTTCGAAGACCGCGAACTGCTGATGGAATTCTACGAACGCGCTTCCGGTGCCCGTCTGCATGCTGCCTATTTCCGCCCCGGCGGGGTTGCCTTCGACCTGCCGCCGGGCCTGATCGACGATATCCTCAAATTCTGCGATCACTTCCCGGAAACCATGGACACCATGGAAGGGCTGCTGACCGAAAATCGTATCTACAAACAGCGGACCGTCGATATCGGTGTGGTCAGCGCTGAAGATGCACAGGCATGGGGCTTCACCGGCGTTATGCTGCGCGGGTCCGGCGTGCCCTGGGATCTGCGCAAGGCTCAGCCTTATGACGGCTACGAAACCTATGACTTTGATATTCCCGTTGGTGTGCACGGTGATTGCTATGATCGCTATGTCTGCCGCATGGAAGAAATGAAGCAGAGTGTTTCAATCATCCGTCAGGCCTGCGAACGCATTCAGAAACATGCCGGTGAGCCTGTGAAGGTTGAGAACAACAAGATATCTCCGCCGTCACGGGCGAAGATGAAGCAATCGATGGAAGCACTGATCCATCACTTCAAACTGTATACCGAAGGCTATCATGTGCCGGCGGGCGAAACCTATACAGCCGTTGAAGCGCCGAAAGGCGAGTTCGGGGTGTATCTGGTTTCAGATGGCAGCAACAAGCCATACCGCTGCAAGATCCGGGCACCCGGATTTCCACATCTGCAGGGAATCGATTTCCTGTCCAAGGGCCATATGCTGGCCGATGTCGTCGCCATCATCGGTTCACTAGATATCGTGTTCGGGGAGATTGACCGGTGAGCGACTCATTTGAATTTACAGCCGACAATCTGGCGCAGGCAAAGACGATCATTGGCCGCTATCCGGAAGGTTTTCAGGCCAGTGCGGTGATGCCGCTGCTGTTTATGGCGCAACGCCAGAATGCCAATCACCTGACCGTTCCGGCAATTGAATATGTCGCGGAAATGCTGTCGATGCCGGTGATTCGCGTCATGGAAGTCGCGACCTTCTACACGATGTACAATCTCGACCCGGTCGGGACACATATGATTGAGGTCTGCACCACCACGCCATGCTGGCTGCGCGGCTCGTCGAAAATTGTCGATGCCTGCAAGAAAGAACTCGGTATCGGTATCGGTGAGACAACCGATGACGGCAAGTTCACGCTGAAGGAAGCCGAATGCCTGGGGGCCTGCGTCAATGCCCCGATGTGCCAGATTGGCGATCATTATTATGAAGACCTCAGCGAAGAAACGATGGTCGAGATCATCAAGGCGCTGCGTGATGGCAAGGAACCGAAGGCCGGTACGCAGATTGACCGGTATACCTCAGCCCCCGCAGGCGGCCTGACAACGCTGACCGGTGACCAAATCAAGCCGGAACTGCGCAGCGATGGCGCGTTCGATGGAGATGACTGATGCTTGCTGACAAGGACAGAATTTTCCAGAATCTCTACGGAATCCACGACTGGCGCCTTAAAGGTGCCATGGCACGCGGTGACTGGGATAATACCAAGGCCATCCTTGCCAAGGGGCGGGACTGGATCATCGACGAGATGAAGGCATCCGGCCTTCGTGGTCGCGGCGGTGCCGGTTTCCCGACCGGCGTCAAATGGTCCTTCATGCCGAAGGAAGTGGGCGCGCGTCCGCATTACCTCGTGGTCAATGCCGATGAGGGCGAACCCGGTACCTGCAAGGACCGGGACATGATGCGCCATGAACCGCACAAGCTGATCGAAGGCTGTCTGATTGCCTGCTTCGCCATGCAGGCCCATGCTGCCTATATCTATATCCGGGGCGAGTTTATCGAAGAGGCCAATCGCCTCGAACATGCAATTGACGAAGCCCGTGCTGCCGGTCTGATCGGCAAGAATGCCTGCGGGTCCGGCTGGGATTTCGAATGCTACGTCCATCGCGGCTCCGGTGCCTATATCTGTGGTGAGGAAACCGCACTGATCGAAAGCCTTGAAGGCAAGAAGGGTCAGCCACGGCTGAAACCTCCTTTCCCTGCTGGTGCCGGTCTGTATGGCTGCCCGACCACGGTGAATAATGTGGAAAGCATTGCGGTCGCCCCGACCATTCTCCGCCGTGGCCCGGCATGGTTTGCCGGTATTGGCCGCCCGAACAACACAGGCACCAAGGTCTTCTGCATTTCCGGTGCCGTGAACAATCCCTGCAATGTCGAAGAAGCGATGAGCATTCCGCTTAAGGAACTTATCGAGAAACATGCCGGTGGCGTCACCGGTGGCTGGGACAACCTGCTGGCCGTGATTCCCGGCGGATCATCCACACCTATGATTCCGAAATCAGTTTGCGACGATGTTCTGATGGATTTTGATGCCCTGCGTGAAGCCCAGACCGGGCTTGGCACCGCGGCTGTCATCGTCATGGACAAGTCAGTAGATCTGATCAAGGCCATTGCCCGCCTGGCAGAGTTCTACAAGCATGAGAGCTGTGGCCAGTGCACGCCCTGCCGTGAAGGTACGGGCTGGATGTGGCGTGTCATGGAGCGCATGGTCACAGGTGAAGCCGAGCCGGAAGAAATCGACCATCTGCTTGAAGTCACCTATCAGGTTGAAGGTCATACAATCTGCGCCCTTGGGGATGCGGCCGCCTGGCCAATTCAGGGACTGATCCGTCATTTCCGGCCGCTCCTTGAACAGCGTATTGCCAGCTATCACGGCACTGCGGTGGCAGCGGAGTAGGGCATGGAACCGGTCAGTTTCATCATCGTCGCCGCCCTGCAGATCATTCCCTGCTGGAAAGCGCTTGAGAAAGCCGGCATGACGCCGGCCCTGTCCCTGATCGCACTGATACCGGGTCTGGGGCTGCTGATTGTACTGTTCATTCTGGCTTATGGCCGCTGGCCAGCCATCAATGACGGGCGGCGCTGACATGTTCGAAGCGATGTTTGCCATCATTGCCGGTTTCGGCCTTCTGATCAGCGGGTTCTTTCTCGCACTTTACTTCCTGCTGCCGGTCTGGCCCTGCTGGGTCATTGCGAAGCGGGCTGGCTATTCACCGGTATGGGCGTTTCTGATCGTCATCCCGGTTGTAAATATCATCGTCATGTGGTTGTTCGCCTTCTCCCGATGGCCGAACGAGGGAGATGGTCTCGGGGCCATCGACGTCACAGCCTTTGGCACGAATTCGCAGTTGGAAAATCGCCCTGGAAGCGATAGGGGATAGAGATGCCCAAGCTGACCGTAAACGGAATCGAAGTAGAAGTTGCACAGGGAGAAACCGTGCTGCAGGCCTGTGAGGCTGCCGGCGCTGAAATCCCGCGTTTCTGCTATCATGAAAAACTTTCGATCGCCGGTAACTGCCGGATGTGTCTGGTTGAAATGGAAAAAGCACCGAAGCCAGTCGCTTCCTGCGCCATGCCGGCCGGCGAGGGGATGGTTATTCACACCAATACCCCGAAGGTCGAAAAAGCCCGCAAGGGCGTCATGGAATTCCTGCTGATCAACCATCCGCTTGATTGCCCGATTTGCGATCAGGGTGGTGAATGTGACCTGCAGGATCAGGCCATGGGCTATGGCATGGATCACAGCCGCTTCAAGGAGAACAAGCGCGCGGTGAAGGACAAATATATGGGTCCGATCATCAAGACGATCATGACCCGTTGTATTCACTGCACGCGCTGCGTTCGATTCGCCGAAGAAATTGCCGGTGTACCGAGTATCGGGGCTCTCGGTCGTGGTGAAGGGATGGAAATTACGACCTATCTCGAAAGCGCGATGAATTCAGAAATGTCGGGTAATGTCATCGATCTGTGCCCGGTTGGCGCGCTGACATCAAAACCCTACGCTTTCAATGCGCGCCCCTGGGAGCTGCGCAAGACCGAATCAATCGATGTGATGGACGCCGTTGGCTCCAATATCCGGATTGATGCCCGTGGCAATGAAGTGCTGCGCGTTCTTCCGCGGATCAATGAAGAGATCAACGAAGAATGGATCGCCGACAAGACCCGCTACGCCTGTGATGGCCTGCAGCGGCAGCGTCTGGACCGGCCTTATCTTCGCAAGGGCGGTAAATTGCAGCCGGTCAGCTGGCAGGAAGCCTTTGATGCTGTCGCCACAAAGCTGAAGGGCACCAAGGCTGACAAGATTGCCGCGATCGCCGGTGATCAGGCTGATGCGGAAGCGATGACCGCCCTGAAAGATCTGATGGGCGCACTTGGTGTCGCCTCCGTGGATTGCCGTCAGGATGGTTCAACCGCTGATGTGTCGACCCGCGCTGCCTATATCATGAATACGACGATCCTCGGTATCGAGGAAGCTGATGCCTGCCTGCTGATCGGCACGAACCCGCGCTGGGAAGCACCGCTGGTCAATGCACGGCTGCGCAAGCGTCATGCTGCCGGCGGTTTTCAGATCGCCCGTATCGGCACCCCGCACGACCTGACCTTCCCGGTTGAGGAAATCGGGGCCGGTGCCGATACACTGAAAGATATTCTCGACGGCAAACATTCATTCGCAGCTGTGCTGGAGAAGGCAGAGCGTCCGATGCTGATCCTCGGTGCCGGCATTCTTGCCCGACCCGACGGCGATGCCATTCTGGCAACGGCCCGCGCCATTGCCGAGAAGACCGGCATGATTGTCGCAGCCAGTGGCGAAGACGACGGATGGAACGGCTTTAACGTCATGCAACTGGCGGCCTCACGGGTCGGCGGGCTGGATCTCGGACTGGTTCCGGGCGAGGGCGGGCTTGCCACAAACGCCATTCTTGACGGGGCCGCGGCTGGCGATATCGAAGTCGTTTATCTTCTGGCTGCTGATGAGCTCGACATGTCGAAGCTCGACAAGGCATTTGTCATCTATCAGGGCCATCACGGTGATGCCGGTGCGCAGGCTGCTGATGTCATTCTGCCGGGTGCGGCCTACACAGAGAAAGACGGCACCTGGGTCAATGTCGAAGGACGGGTCCAGATTGGTCGCCGCGCTGTTTCGCCACCGGGTGAAGCGCGTGAAGACTGGAAGATTTTCAGGGCCTTGTCGGATGTTCTTGGCAAACAACTTCCATACGACAACATTGACGCCGTTCGGGCACGGATGGCCGATATCAATCCGGTGTTCGCCGTTCCCGACGTTATCCAGCCTGCTGAATGGGGTGCTTTTGGAACGACCGGTGAAACCGGGGCCGATGCCTTCACTTCACCTGTCGTGAACTACTACATGACCGACCCGGTCAGCCGCTGTTCCAAAACAATGGCGGAATGCACTTCACTGTTTGTGAACAAGTCTGCCACAGCAACAGGGACGGAAGGCTGATGGAGCCGTTTCTCACAACCTATGTCTGGCCGACCCTTTTTATCGTCGCGCAGATTCTGGCTATCATTCTGCCGCTGCTGGGTGCCGTGGCCTATCTGACACTTGCCGAACGCAAGGTCATCGCGGGCATGCAGCTTCGCAAGGGACCGAATGTGGTCGGGCCATTTGGGCTGCTACAGCCACTGGCTGACGGTCTGAAGCTGTTGATGAAGGAAACCATCATTCCGGCCAGTTCGAACCCTGCCGTGTTCATTCTGGCACCGATGCTGACCTTCGTTCTGTCGCTGATTGCCTGGGCGGTTATTCCGTTCGGGGAGGGGCTTGTCGTTTCCGATATCAATGTCGGCATTCTGTACCTGTTCGCGATTTCCTCGCTTGGCGTCTATGGCATCGTCATGGCCGGCTGGGCATCGAATTCGATGTACGCTTTCCTCGGCGCGCTTCGCTCTGCCGCGCAGATGGTGTCCTACGAAGTCTCCATCGGCTTTGTCATTATCACGGTGCTGCTCTGCGTCGGATCGCTGAACCTGTCCGATGTCATCATGGCGCAGACAGACAACTGGCTGAAGGTTGGCGTCAACGGCTTCTGGGACTGGTATTTCATTCCGCTGTTCCCGATGTTCATCGTCTTCTTCATCTCGGTGCTGGCTGAAACCAACCGTGCGCCGTTCGATCTGCCGGAAGCTGAAGCTGAACTGGTCTCAGGCTATAACGTCGAATATTCGGCCATGGCCTTCGCACTCTTCTTCCTCGGCGAATATGCCAACATGATCCTGATGAGTGCGATGACCGTCGTGCTGTTTCTGGGTGGCTGGCTGCCGCCGGTTGATATCGCGCCGTTCACCTGGATTCCCGGCCCGGTCTGGTTTGTCGTCAAGATCGCGCTGGTACTGTTCTGCTTCCTTTGGGTGCGCGCCACTTTCCCGCGCTACCGATATGACCAGCTGATGCGCCTTGGCTGGAAAGTCTTTCTGCCGTTCTCGCTGTTCTGGGTTATTCTTGTCGCCGGTTTCCTGGTGGCATTTGACCTGGTTCCCGGCGGACCGGCCTGATTAACGCGAACGAGGACTAACCGGACATGGCCTTTCTTGATCGCACAGCCCGCTCGTTTCTGCTGACGGAGATTGTCTCCGGCATGGCAATTACGCTGCGCTATATGTTCAAGCCGAGCGTGACGCTGAATTACCCCTATGAAAAGGGCCCGCTTAGCCCGCGGTTCCGGGGTGAGCATGCGTTGCGCCGCTATCCGAATGGCGAAGAACGCTGCATCGCCTGCAAACTGTGTGAGGCAATTTGCCCGGCACAGGCGATCACGATTGAAGCCGAGCCGCGTGATGACGGTTCACGCCGTACCACGCGCTATGACATCGATATGACGAAGTGCATCTATTGCGGTTTCTGTCAGGAAGCCTGTCCGGTCGATGCCATCGTCGAGGGACCGAATTTCGAATTCGCGACCGAAAGTCGTGAGGAGCTGATGTATAACAAAGACAAGCTCCTTTCTAATGGTGACCGCTGGGAGGCAGAGCTGTCGGCTCGGCTTGCTGCGGATGCGCCTTATCGCTAATCAACCGCCGCCCTATGGCGGTGACTGGGGACGAGTTGTGACGAACCGAGTTTCAGGGGGACCTGCATAACCATGCTGATCAAGGCGCTCGCATTTTACATGTTCGCCGGGGTCACCGTGGCATCCGGCGTGATGGTTATATCCGCCAGAAACCCGGTGCATTCCGTGCTTTTCCTTATTCTGGCCTTCTTCAATTCGGCCGGTCTTTTCGTGCTGCTCGGGGCCGAGTTCCTGGCGATGATTCTGGTCGTCGTCTATGTCGGTGCCGTTGCCGTGCTGTTCCTGTTCGTCGTGATGATGCTGGACATCAACTTCGTCGAACTCAGGCAGGGCTTTCTGCAATACCTGCCGGTTGGCGCCCTGATCGCCATTGTTCTGCTGGCGGAGCTGATTTTCGTCATCGGCGGATATGTCGCGGCAGATGGCACGGCCTCAGCACTTATGCCTGTTGCAACAGAGCTGACCAATACGGCCGCAATCGGTGGCCAGATTTACACGAAATATGTCTATCTGTTCCAGGCTGCCGGCATGGTGCTGCTGGTTGCCATGGTCGGCGCTATCGTGCTGACGCTTCGCAAGCGGCCTGACGTCAAACGTCAGAGCATCAGCGCACAGCTCGACCGCACGCGGGCACAGGCAGTGCGCATCGAAAAAGTCGAACCGGGCAGGGGAGTCTGATCCATGGAAATTGAACTCGCTCACTACCTGACGGTCGCAGCCATTCTGTTCACGCTCGGCATTTTCGGGATCTTCATGAACCGGAAAAACGTCATCATCATCCTGATGTCCGTTGAACTGATGCTGCTGGCGGTGAACATCAATATGGTCGCCTTCTCCGCGCAGTTACAGAACCTCACCGGGCAGATTTTCGCCATGTTCGTGCTGACCGTCGCAGCGGCGGAAGCCGCCATCGGCCTCGCCATTCTCGTCGTCTATTTCCGCAACCGTGGTTCGATCGCGGTTGAGGACATCAACATGATGAAGGGGTAGGGACGTTGATTTCCGCTATCGTCTTTCTGCCTCTGATCGGGGCGATTATTGCCGGTCTTGTTGCGCTCACCACGGCGTCCAAGCAGGCTTCTCATTATGATCCGGAAAATGATCATCCCCATGGTCTGCCCTGGGCAGATCGTGTCAGTCAGGTCGTCACCTGCGGCATGATGCTGCTGACCCTGCTGCTGTCGATCTTTGTCTTCATCGATGTTGCCATCGAAGGCAATGCGACTGTTGTTCAGCTGTTCACCTGGGTTTCATCCGGTGACCTGCAGTTCGACTGGGCATTGCGTGTTGATACCCTGACGGCTGTCATGCTGATCGTGGTGACCGGTGTCTCCACGATGGTTCACATCTATTCCATCGGTTACATGGGCCACGATCCGGATGCGCCGCGCTTCATGGCCTATCTCAGCCTGTTCACCTTCTTCATGCTGATGCTGGTGACCGCCGACAATCTGGTTCAGATGTTCTTCGGCTGGGAAGGCGTTGGCCTGGCTTCCTATCTGCTGATCGGTTTCTGGTACAAGAAGCCCACCGCAAACGCCGCTGCCATCAAGGCTTTTGTCGTCAACCGCGTTGGTGATTTCGGCTTTGCTCTCGGCATCTTCGGCGTCTTCATGCTGTTCGGCTCGATCTCCTTTGAAGACATCTTTGCCGGTGCCGCTGGCAAGGCAGATGCAACCCTGTATCTGTTCGGTGGCGAGTTCCATGCCCTGACCGTCCTGTCATTGCTGCTGTTCGTCGGTGCCATGGGCAAGTCGGCACAGCTCGGACTGCACACCTGGCTGCCGGACGCCATGGAAGGCCCGACACCTGTTTCGGCCCTCATTCATGCCGCAACCATGGTCACCGCCGGTGTGTTCATGGTCGCACGCCTGTCACCGATCATTGAATATTCGGATACTGCACTGGCCGTCATTACCCTCGTCGGGGCAGCAACTGCCTTCTTCGCCGCAACCATCGGCTGCGTGCAGAACGACATCAAACGGGTAATTGCCTATTCGACCTGCTCACAGCTGGGCTACATGTTCTTTGCCTGCGGTGTGTCTGCCTATTCAGCTGGTGTGTTCCATCTGATGACCCATGGTTTCTTCAAGGCGCTGCTGTTCCTTGGTGCCGGTTCCGTCATCCATGCCATGTCTGACGAACAGGACATGCGCAAGATGGGTGGTATCTGGCACAAGATCAAAATCACTTACATCCTGATGTGGATCGGCAATCTGGCACTGGCCGGTGTACCGTTCTTTGCTGGGTTCTATTCCAAGGATGCCATACTGGAATCCGCCTTTGCCGCACATACCACGGTGGGGACGATTGCCTTCTGGCTCGGTATTGCCGCAGCCCTGATGACGGCGTTCTATTCCTGGCGTCTGCTGTTCATGACCTTCCATGGCGAGCCGCGGGCTGATGACCATACCATGGCGCATGTTCATGAATCACCGCCGGTGATGCTGCTTCCGCTGATTCCGCTGGCGCTTGGCGCACTTCTGGCCGGCTGGGTTGCACATGGCTGGTTCATGGATCCGGAACAGATGGATGCCTTCTGGAACGGCGCGATCTTCGTCCTCAAGGATGTGCATCCCGCAGTTTATGAAGCGCATCACGTCCCGACCTGGGTCAAGGTGCTGCCGGTCCTCTGCGGTGCAACCGGTATTTCGCTGGCCTGGCTGCTCTATATTAAGTTCCCCGATATCCCCGGCCGGATTGCCGGTCGTTTCCAGGGCATCTATCAGTTCCTGCTGAACAAATGGTACTGGGATGAACTTTATGACTACATTCTCGTGAAGCCCTGCTTCTATCTCGGTCGTGTCCTCTGGAAGGGCGGAGATGGCATCATCATTGATGGTGGCGGGCCGAACGGTATGGCCTTCCTGACGCGGATGGCTTCAAAGGGTGCCGCCCGGATACAGAGCGGATTTGTCTATCATTATGCCTTTGCGATGCTGATCGGCGTCGTGCTGCTGGTCAGCTGGTATCTGCTGGTGAAGGTGGGATAACGCGACATGCAGATCGATTACCTTCTTTCCCTCGTTACCTTCCTGCCGATTTTCGGGGCGGTCCTCATTCTGGTCCTCGCCCGCGGCGAGCAGGAGGCATCTTATCGTAATGCCCGCTGGATGGCGCTCTGGACGTCACTGATCACGTTCATGCTGTCGCTGTTCATCTGGGGGGGCTTCGACAATCAGCAGGCCGGTTTCCAGTTTGTCGAAAAAACCGAATGGCTGCCGTCGGTCGGTATTTCCTATCATATGGGTGTCGATGGCATCTCCATGTGGTTCGTGATGCTGTCCACCTTCCTGACGCCGATCTGTATCCTGGCGAGCTGGAAAGCCATTACCGTCCGCGCCAAGGAATACATGATCGCCTTCCTCATCCTTGAGACCATGATGGTCGGGATGTTCTGTGCGCTCGATTTCGTCGGCTTCTACATGTTCTTCGAAGCTGTCCTGATCCCGATGTTCCTGATCATCGGCGTCTGGGGTGGCCAGCGCCGCGTCTATGCCGCGTTCAAGTTCTTCCTCTATACGCTGCTCGGGTCGGTCCTGATGTTGCTGGCGATCATCGCCATCTACTTCCACACCGGCACCACAGATATCGCGGTTCTGGTACAGGGCGCGGATATTCCGGTGGAATGGCAGTATTATCTCTGGCTGGCCTTCTTTGCCTCCTTTGCGGTCAAAGTGCCGATGTGGCCGGTCCACACATGGTTGCCGGATGCCCATGTCGAAGCGCCGACAGCGGGTTCGGTCATTCTGGCCGGGGTTCTGCTGAAGATGGGTGCCTATGGCTTCATCCGCTTCTCCATACCGATCCTGCCGGAAGCGTCTGAATTCTTCACCCCGATGATGTATGTGCTGTCAGTCATTGCGGTGATCTACACCTCGCTGGTTGCCCTGGCACAGGAAGACATGAAGAAGCTGATCGCTTATTCTTCTGTCGCACATATGGGTTTCGTTACCATCGGTATTTTCTCTGCGACGACGCAGGGGATGGAAGGCGCCCTGATCCAGATGCTGGCTCATGGTATTGTCTCCGGAGCATTGTTCCTGTGTGTCGGCGTGATCTATGACCGCATTCATACCCGTGAGATTTCCCGCTATGGCGGTCTGGTTCACCGGATGCCGGCCTATGCGCTGGTCTTCCTGCTGTTCACGCTGGCGTCTGTTGGTCTGCCGGGAACGGCCGGGTTTGTCGGTGAATTCCTGATCCTGCTCGGTGTCTTTCAGGTGAACTCGATGGTTGCCCTGTTTGCCGCTCTCGGCGTGATCCTTGGCGCAGCTTACATGCTGTACCTGTTCCGCCGTGTGGTCTTCGGGAAACTTACCAAGGATGACCTGAAATCGATCCTTGATCTCACCCCGCGGGAAATAGCCATTTTTGCCCCGCTGGTTATCCTGACGATCTGGATGGGTGTCTATCCGTCAACCTTCCTTGATCCGATGCATGCCAGCGTCGACAACCTGCTGAACAATTACTCTGCTGCACTGGACGCAGCGGCGAACACCGTCGCAGCGACCAAATAGAGAGGCGCACCCATGACTTTCTCTCAGGATCTCGCCCTCATTTATCCGGAAGCCTTTCTGGCGGTAGCCGCCATGGGCCTGCTGATGCTGGGTGTCTTCTCACCGGCTGCCAGCGCCCTTAACCGGGTTGCCGTGGCCTCCGTGATCGTAATCGCCATTACGGCCGTTCTGGTCATCACCGGTGGCAGCGGAGCAGCCTTCGACGGGCTGTTCCTGTCCGACGGTTTCAGCCGGTTCGCCAAGGTTCTGATCCTGCTGGCAACCGCCCTCGCCATTGTCATGTCGATGGGTTATCTGCGCGCCAACAAGATCGAACGCTTTGAATTTCCGGTTCTGATCGTCATCGCCGCTCTCGGTATGATGATGATGGTCTCGGCCAATGACCTGATGTCGCTCTATCTCGGTCTCGAACTGCAAAGCCTGTCGCTTTATGTTCTCGCGGCTTTCAATCGCGACAGCATCCGTTCAAGCGAAGCCGGCCTGAAATATTTCGTCCTCGGCGCACTGGCCTCCGGCATGCTGCTTTACGGTGCCTCGCTGGTCTATGGCTATACCGGGACAACCGAATTCTCAGTCATTGCCGACAAGTTTACCGGTGGTAATGAAGCCGGTCTCGGCATGATTGTCGGCATCGTCTTCGTGATTTGCGGTCTGGCCTTCAAGGTATCCGCGGTTCCGTTCCATATGTGGACACCAGATGTATATGAGGGCGCACCGACACCGGTAACGGCCCTGTTTGCCGTTGCGCCGAAGATTGCCGCCATTGCTCTTTTCCTGCGGGTGATGACAGGCCCGTTCGGTGAACTTGCCGCCCAGTGGCAGGATATCATTATCTTCATCTCCATCGCGTCGATGGCGCTCGGGGCTGTTGCAGCCATCGCCCAGAACGATATCAAACGTCTGATGGCCTATTCCTCCATCGGCCATATCGGCTATGCGCTGATCGGTCTCGCCGTCGGCAATGAAGTAGGTGTGCGTGGCACCCTGTTCTACATGGCGATCTATCTGTTCATGAATGTCGGTGCCTTTGCCTGCATTCTGTCGATGCGCCGGGACGGACGCGAGGTCACAAAAATTTCAGAGCTGGCCGGTCTGTCGAAAAACAATCCGATGATGGCCGCTGTTTTTGCCCTCTTCATGTTTTCGATGGCGGGCATTCCGCCGGCAGCCGGATTCCTTGGCAAGTTCTTCGTCTTCATGGCTGCGGTTGAAGCAGAGCTGTATACGCTCGCCGTCATTGGCGTCGTCAGCAGCGTGATCGGTGCTTTCTATTATCTCCGCATCATCAAGATCATGTATTTCGATGAAGCAGCTGAGCCGTTTGAGAGAACCGAACCGGTGATGAAACTTGTGCTGATCGGCACAGGTCTGTTCACCCTGCTGTTCTTTGTCTTCCCCCAGCCGCTGCTTTCCAGCGCGCAGGCAGCAGCCAGCGCCCTTTTTGCCGGCTGACCGGACCGCGCGATGACGCGCGAAACTGACCTTCCGCCCGGATTCCGTCTGATCATCCTGGATGAGACGGAAAGCACCAGTGACGAAGTCAAACGTCATGCCCGTGACGGGGCAGAGGAGGGGCTTGTCATCATGGCCCGCAGTCAGACATCTGGTCGCGGCCGTCGTGGCCGGCAATGGTCGTCACCACCGGGTAACCTGTATTTCTCACTGTTGCTGCGCCCGGAATGTCCGGTGACAGAGGCTTCACAACTCAGTTTCGTTGCAGCGGTCGCCCTTCTGGAAGCCAGTGCCGCTTTATTACCGCCCCATTCACAACTGGATCTGAAATGGCCGAACGATCTGCTGCTGTTTGATGCCAAGGTTGCCGGTCTTCTGCTTGAGGCGGAAGGCAGTGGCGCGGAGCATCCCGATTTCGTTGTCCTTGGTATCGGCGTCAATCTGGTTTCGCATCCGGAAGACACACCTTATCCGACAACGGATTTTGCAGCCTCAGCCGCTGCCGGTATCACGCCGGAGGACATGTTGCAGTCATTCTGCCGTTATTTCCTGCGTCAGGTCAGTCTCTGGGTTGATGAAGGGTTTGAGCCGGTTCGCCGGAACTGGCTTACCCATGCCCGCGGCAAAGGTAATGACATCACCGTCAGGGTGGGTAACAAACAGATAACAGGTGAATTTGTCGATCTCGACCGGGATGGCGCATTGCTGCTGATGACGCCCGACGGCGACCGCCAGCGAATTACCGCTGGCGATGTCTTCTTTGGATCGGAGAACACTGATGCTGCTGGTCATTGATTCAGGAAACACCAATGTTGTTTTCGCCCTCTATGACGGTGAAACACTGGCTGGTGAATGGCGAACCGCGACAAATTCCAACCGAACGGCAGATGAATATGCCGTCTGGCTGACCCAGTTGATGGCGCTGTCCAATCTGGAGCGTTCTGTCATCCGGGATGTGATCATCGCCAATGTCGTCCCGATCGCCCAATACAATCTGGAAACACTTTGCCGGAAGTATTTCAATATTACGCCGCTTGTTGTCGGCGCACCCGGTGTTGAACTGGGCCTCAAGGTAAAGGTCCCCCGGCAGGAGGAGGTTGGCGCAGACCGGCTGGTCAATGCGGTAGGTGCCAATGTGCTGTTTGAAGGGGCAAAAATTGTCATCGATATCGGTACGGCGACAACATTTGATGCGGTTGATGATGATGGGGCACTGATCGGCTGTGCGATTGCGCCAGGCCCACACCTTTCGCTACAGGCATTGCATATGGCAGCAGCCAAACTGCCGAACGTCGCCATTCAGCGTCCCAAATCCGCAATCGGCGATTCAACGGTTACGGCCATGCTCTCCGGTATCTACTGGGGCTATGTCGGTCTGATCGAGGGTATCGTCTCACGGATCAAGCTTGATTACGGGAAACCGATGACTGTCATTGGCACCGGCGGCACCTTGCCCGTGTTTTATGAAGCAACAGATGTTATTGAACATGCGGCGGCTGACCTGACCCTGCGCGGGTTACGCGCTATCTATCTTTTGAACAGGAAAACCGATGACTAGTCCGGCTTTGCATTTCCTCCCTCTGGGGGGCGCCGGTGAGATCGGCATGAATCTCAATCTCTACGAATATAACGGCAAATGGCTGATGGTGGACCTCGGCGTCTCCTTTGGCGAAGACGATGTGCCGGGGATTGATGTCGTCATGCCAGATCCTGCCTTCATCATTGAACGCAAGAATGATCTGGCCGGCATCGTGCTGACGCATGCCCATGAAGACCATCTGGGTGCTGTTGCCTGGCTCTGGCCGTTCCTGCGCTGTCCGGTCTATGCGACCCCTTTTGCCGCGCATATTCTGATGGGGAAGCTGAAAGAAGCAGGTCTGGACGGGGAAGTTCCCGTCGAAGTGCGCCAGCTTGGCGCGCGTTTTGATGTCGGTCCGTTCAATATCGAACTGATTACCCTGACTCACAGCATCCCCGAGCCGAACGCGCTGGCCATCCGCACTCCCGCCGGCTGTGTGCTGCATACCGGCGACTGGAAATTTGACCCCAATCCGGTGATTGGCGAAACTACGGATACGGACCGCCTGAGAGAACTTGGCGATGAAGGTATTCTCGCCATGGTCTGTGACTCCACCAACGTGTTCAATCCGGGAGAAGCCGGGTCTGAAGGCGACGTGCAGGACAGTCTGGTTGATCTGATCGCCGGTCTGAAAAACCGCGTTGCCGTCGCCTGTTTTGCCAGCAACGTGGCCCGCCTGAGTTCCATCGCAAAAGCTGCACGGGACTGCGGTCGTGAAGTCGCCCTTGTTGGCCGTTCAATGCACAAGATGGCAGAAGCCGCGCGGGCAACCGGGCATCTGGACCCGGATATCAAGTTCGTTTCAGATACGGAAATTGGCTATCTGCCCCGCGAGAAGGCCTTGCTGATCTGCACCGGAAGTCAGGGAGAACCGCGCGCGGCACTGGCCAAGATTGCCACGGACAATCATCCCCATGTCGTCCTCGACAAAGATGATTCCGTTGTCTTTTCCTCGCGCATGATTCCCGGAAACGAAAAATCCATTGCTCGGCTCCAGAACCTGCTGGCTGAGCGGGGGATCAATGTCATTACGGCAAAAGATCACTTCATCCACGTTTCCGGCCATCCCGGTCGCGACGAACTGGCAGAAATGTACCGGATCGCGCGCCCCCGGATTGCCATTCCTGTCCACGGCGAACGCCGGCATATGGAAGAGCACGCGAAACTGGCACTGGAATGCCAGGTCTCTCAGAGCATTGTTGCCCCGAATGGCAGCATGATCCGTCTGGCCGATGGCAAGGCGACACAGGTCGATGAGGTTTTCCACGGCAGGCTGGCTGTCGATGGCATGCGTCTGCTACCGATCACCAGCCCGGTCTTCAAGGAGCGTAAACGTCTGCTGTTTCAGGGGGCCGTCTTTGCCTCGCTGGTCTTCGATGCCGCAGATATGCTGGCGACGGAACCCGAGATTACGATCCTCGGTCTGCTGGATGACGAAGAATATGATGACATCATTGATGAGATGATCGAGGAAATTGAAAAGACCGTCCGCAAGATGCGGGCCCGCGACAGGGGGAATGATGATTCCGTTGAGACCGTTGTCCGGCAGGCCATTCGCCGCGTCATCCGGGAAGCCACCGGCAAGAAGCCACAATCCGAAATTCATATCGCCCGGTTGCAGTGATCAGGGCTTCGCACCACATCGATGAAAGACTTCAGGAGTTGAGAAGATGATCGGCCGACTGAACCATGTCGCAATTGTTGTCCCCGATCTGGAGGCCGCATCGGCAATCTATCGGGGTGCACTGGGTGCCACCGTTTCCGCACCGAAGGATGAGCCCGATCACGGGGTGACCACCGTCTTTGTCGAACTCCCGAACACCAAGATCGAATTGCTCCACCCGCTTGGAGACGGATCCCCGATTGCTGCCTTTCTGGAAAAGAACCCGTCCGGTGGCATGCATCATGTCTGCTACGAAGTGGATGATATTCTGGCCGCCCGTGACCGGCTGAAGGAGCAGGGTGCCCGTGTTCTGGGGAGCGGGGAGCCGAAAACCGGCGCCCATGGCAAGCCGGTCCTGTTCCTCCACCCGAAAGACTTCTGCGGCACCCTGGTCGAGCTGGAGCAGGCCTGATGAGCTTTCTTTCCGGCTTTGCCATCTACTTCATCATCTGGTGGCTGACATTGTTCACCACGCTGCCTTTCGGTGTGAAGACGCAAGAAGACGTCCAGCCCGGAAATGACCCCGGCGCACCGGTACAACCCATGATCGTCCGGAAGCTGATTGCGACTTCGGTCATCTCGGGCATCATCTTTGCTGGCGTCTACTGGGCCGTCGACAGCGGCCTGATCGATTTCTACAATGTCTGATCTGGAACCGGACCGCTGATCCTGCGTTAATATTACAGATCAAACGGAAAGGAACAGATCATGGGTATAGAAGTTGGCGGCATAGTTGGACTGCTCATCCTGATTGCTGATGTATGGGCAATCATCAACGTCATCGGCAGCAGCGCCAGTACTGGCGGTAAAGTTTTCTGGACCATTCTGATCCTGATTCTGCCGGTCCTCGGACTGATTATCTGGTTGTTTGCCGGCCCGCGAAAAGCAGGCGCTCTCTGACCACCGGGCTTTGATCCGGAAACTTCAAAGGCCTCGCTGCAATGCGAGGCCTTTGCTATTCTGGCGCTCCCACTTTTCAGTGCGCGCCGGTCTCTCCCTAAACTCGGGCTATTCTGTTAAACAGCGCCCCTTTTTTTCCGCCTTCAGTTCATCGCATCTGCGTGCGACGTATTATGATATCTGAAGGTGCTCCTTTGTAATATTTGTTCCGGCATTGGTCAAGAAATAGGCGACAGTGCCGAATTAATAGGCGAGATAGGCTCCGCCAGCCAAAGCGGTGACAATCAGACCGGGTGTCAGTTTCGGTAAATCCAGTGATAACAGCCGGATAGCCAGAAGCAACAAGGCGCTGACGGCAAACCCGGCGGCAAACGAGCCGGTTAGCGGTGGCAACAGAACTGCAACAAATGCCGCAGAAACAGCTCCCGGATCACTGAAATCAATTTCCCGGATTCCCGTGCAGAGTACCAGACCGGCAACAATCACTGCCGGTGCCGTCGCATAATCCTGCAACTGTCCGACCACTGGCAGCGAGAAGGCGCAGAGGCCAAACAAAACCGCGGCAACAACGGCAGCAATCCGTTCATCACCTCCCAGCAACCAGCCTGCACTGCTGTGCGGCAGGGCAACAGCACCCGGAGCACCAATCAGAGGTGCTATCGTCATGATCAGCGAGTCCGCGACAGGCGCTTTACCCCCACCAGCATCATCAGACAGGCGGCGGGCCGTTATCACGGCGCCGGATTCAAACGAGAGAAACAGAAAAATGGCACCGGATGCCATCAGCCCCGGCACTGTCGTCAGCACCGTGAAATCCAGTATCAGCAGTAACGGCTCCAGAGAAGGCGGGACCGCCAGAAATGTGTGACCGGTCAAAACCAGATTGGTGAAGCCAAGCGTCAGCCCCGCAATCAGTGTCAGAACGACAACCGGCAGAACCGCCATCCGCAGTCCCCGGACCATCAGCCCCAGCATCAGCAATACAGCGGCTGCCGAAAGCCAGAGCCTGGGCTCATCCAGCGGGCCGACGGACCAGGGAGATCCCCCGCGTGTCAGAAAACCGATCCGCTCCAACCCGTTTGCGACCAGCAGAAGTCCGACGCCCGCCGTGACACCGGCTTTCAGCTCGTCCGGCAGACCGCTCATCACCTTGCCCCTCAGACCCGAGAGAGACAGCAACAGCAGGACGGCACCGGCAAGGGCGGCGGAAGCCAGTGTCTGTCCAAAACTGAGCCCGAACACCCCGACCGGGACCGCCAGAACAAACCCGATGAGGGTCAGGGAAGGACCAACCACAATTGCACGGCGGGCAACCAGACCCATGACCAGTGTACCCACACCGATGGTTGTCACGGTCATCGTAAAGGCTGCCGCCTGATTAACGCCCGCCTGTACCAGCAAGCCGGGGATGGCGAACAGCAGATATGCAGAGGCCGCAAACATGATGAAACCGGCAGCAATGCCACGCAGGGTGCTATTCATGACGTTCACCTGATGTCTGATTGATCCGGAATTCCATGCTTTTGTTCCTCCCCCCCCCGAGTCCCGCTAACAGTCTGAATCTATCGGTTTGCTTGCGTACCAAATAAAGAAAGCAAACAATCTCTGTTCACCGCACAGAAACCTAACGGGTGTGACATGCGTAAAACAGTCCTGATCTCGCTTCTCCTGAGCATTTTCACGTTACCCGCTGCCCAGGCAATTGAAGATGTCATGCCGGTAAGCGTGTCAAAAGCGGAATGCCGCCGGATCGTCCGGCATGTTGCGGCTGACGATGTGAAATACAAACCCGGTGTTGATGTCCGGGGTAACAAGGTCGTCGGCGCCAGTACCAAAGGCGACAATCATTTTCGCTTCAAGACGCCCGATGTGATCGAATTTGACCTGTCGATAAAGCCTGTCGGGGCAGGGGTTGCCGGTGGCCGGCTGGATGAAACCACAGCATCTGTCGGCAAGGTGAAATATGATATCAACAAGCGGCGGATCACCGTCAATGGTCAGCCGCTTGGTGATGAGGAAGCTTCTGAGCTCGCAGAACGCTGCAAGGCAGCCGGATTCCGCTGATAGCGGTCTCGCTGTCATTGCGTTCGGCGGCTGCTTTTCATACTGTCGCGCCAGTTCATCCGCAATTGAGGTCAAGTCCCATGCGCCTGTCGCGCTATTTCATGCCTACACTCAAGGAAACGCCGAAAGAAGCAGAGATCGCATCGCACCGCCTGATGCTGCGTGCCGGTATGGTCCGCCAGTCCAGCGCCGGAATTTATTCCTGGCTGCCGCTTGGTTTCCGCGTTCTGAAGAATATCGAACGGATTGTCCGCGAAGAGCAGGATGCCGCCGGCGCACAGGAAGTCCTGATGCCGACCATTCAGCCGGCCGACATCTGGAAAGAGAGCGGGCGATACGAGGATTATGGCCGCGAAATGCTGCGCATTACCGACCGGCATGACCGTGAAATGCTGTATGGCCCGACCAATGAAGAACAGATCACGGAAATTTTCCGTGGTGATGTCCGCTCTTATCGTGACCTGCCGCGCATCGTCTATCATATCCAGTGGAAGTTCCGGGACGAAGTCCGCCCCCGCTTTGGCGTCATGCGCGGGCGCGAATTCCTGATGAAAGACGGCTACAGCTTCGATCTGGATTACGAAAGCGCGAAGCATGCCTATAACAAGATGTTCGTCTCCTATCTGAAAACCTATGACCGCATGGGCCTGAAGGCGATCCCGATGGCCGCCGATACCGGCCCGATCGGTGGTAAACTGAGCCATGAATTCATCATTCTGGCTGATACCGGCGAATCCGCTGTCTATTACGACCGCAAGTTCGAGGACATGAGCGTCGATAGCCTTGCGAATATCGATTACGAGACCGCAGACCTGCAAAACATTGTCGATCAGTGGACAGCTCCCTATGCCGCGACCGACGATATGCATGATGCAGCGAACTGCGGCGTGGCCGAAGGTGATCTGCTCAGCAAACGCGGGATCGAAGTTGGCCATATTTTCCACTTCGGACGCAAATATACCGAGCCTCTGGGTGTCCGGGTCATTGGCCCTGATGGACAAGAGGTCATTCCGGAATGCGGCTCCTACGGAATCGGCGTTTCCCGCCTGGTTGGCGGCATCATCGAGGCCTCCCATGACGACAAGGGGATCATCTGGCCGGAAAGCGTTGCCCCCTTCAAGGTGGGCATCCTGAATCTCCGGTTTGGCGATGAGGCCTGCACATCTGCCTGCGACAGCCTTTATGCACAATGCCGCAATGCCGGTGTCGAAGTGCTCTATGATGACCGTGATGAACGGGCAGGGGCCAAGTTCGCCGATATGGACCTGATTGGTTTGCCCTGGCAGATCCTCGTCGGCCCCCGTGGCGTGAAAAACGGCATGGTGGAACTGAAGAACCGGGCAACCGGCGTTGTCGAGGAAACACCGATTGATACCGTGATCTCACGGCTGGCAGGCTAAGCTGATGTTCTCAGCCTTCGAGCGTATGGTCGCCATGCGTTATCTCCGGGCCCGCCGTCAGGAAGGGTTCATTTCGGTCATTGCCGGGTTTTCCCTGCTCGGGATTGCACTTGGCGTTGCCACACTGATCATCGTGCTTTCGGTTATGAATGGTTTTCGGGAAGAACTGTTGTCCCGGATTCTGGGTCTGAACGGACATCTCAACATCTACAGCGTCTCCGAACCGCTGACAGATTATGAAAATGTTGCGGCTCAGATCCGCGATACGAAGGGCGTCATAGCCGTTACCCCGACAGTCGAAGGCCAGATTCTTGCTGCCGGTCCACGGGGATCGACAGGGGCCCTGGTCCGGTCGATATCCCCGGAGAACCTGAAGGCGCGCAAGATCATCTCCGGTTCTGTTCCTCAATCCAGTCTTGATGCTTTCAAGGGGGATGATGCAATCCTCATCGGTGATCGCATGGCGCAGAAACTCGGGGTCTTTCCGGGCGACAAACTCAAGCTGATCTCCCCGAAGGGCAAGGCATCACCTTTCGGTACAGTCCCCCGGGTCCGGGCCTATACGGTGGTCGGTCTGTTCAGCGTCGGCATGTACGAATATGACTCGTCCTACATTTTCATGCCGCTCGAAGCTGGCCAGATATTCTTTCAGTATCCCGGTTCCGTTACCCATATCGAAGTGTTTGTCGAGAACCCTGACAAGATATTCCCGATTCAGGTCGATATCGGCGCGAAGACCGGCAGCAAGTATCAGACCCGTACCTGGCAGCAAAACAATTCCAGTTTTTTCAATGCATTACAGGTCGAACGTAATGTAATGTTCCTGATCCTGACGCTGATCATTCTGGTCGCTGCCTTCAATATCATCTCCAGCCTCATCATGCTGGTGAAGGACAAGGGCAGGGACATCGCCATTCTGCGTACCATGGGGGCAACCCGGGGCATGATCATGCGGATCTTCCTGCTGTCCGGTGCCTCAATCGGCGTGACCGGCACAATTGCCGGCTTTGGTCTGGGCATGTTGTTCTGCCTCAACATCGACACCATCAAGCAATGGGTCGAAAAACTGAGCGGGGCGACCGTCTTCGACGCTGAAATCTATTTCCTGTCCCGGCTTCCGGCGAAGATAGACAGCAACGAGGTGATCATGGTGGTTGGCATGGCCCTCGCGCTGTCCTTCCTGGCGACCGTTTATCCGGCCTGGCGGGCGGCCCGCCTCGATCCGGTTGAGGCACTGCGTTATGAGTAAGGTTGCAGCCCTCCGGCTGGCAGATGTGCGCCGTACCTTTGAACAGGGCGGCGAACAGATCGAGGTATTGCGGGGCGTCAATCTTGCCGTGCAATCCGGCGAGGTTGCAGCCCTGGTTGGCCCTTCCGGATCCGGCAAATCGACCCTGTTGCAGATAGCCGGTCTGCTGGAGCACCCGACATCCGGTGATGTCAATCTGTTCGGCGAGAACTGTAATGGTCTTGGCGACAACGCACGTACCGCCATCCGCCGCGCCCGGATTGGTTTTGTCTATCAGTATCACCACCTGCTGCCCGAGTTCACGGCGCTGGAGAATGTCATCATTCCGCAGATGATCGCCGGTGTTTCGCGCAAGAATGCGAAAGTCAGAGCAACAGAACTGCTGGAAATGATGGGGCTGTCGCATCGGATGGAACACCGTCCGGCACGGCTTTCCGGAGGGGAGCAGCAACGTGTCGCGATCTCCCGCGCACTGGCAAACAAGCCCGCCGTTCTGCTGGCTGACGAGCCGACAGGCAACCTTGACCCGGAAACGGCCGACAAGGTTTTTGCCGAACTTATGCGCCTCGTCCGGCATGAGAATGTCGGCGCCCTGATTGCCACCCATAACCCGGAACTTGCCAGCCGTATGGATCGCACGCTGATCCTGTCGGAAGGCCGCCTCGGCAACTGACAGCGATTATCTGTGGATAACTGACCTATCCACAGGCCACAGTGCTGACAGATAAAAGCCAGTATGAGACTGTCCGGATATCGGAACCCACCCCGGGACGCGGGGTGGGTGGAGAGCATCGGGACCCGGTTTTATGACAGACGCATCCTTCATCCATCTTCGGCTTCACAGCGCCTATTCCCTGTCGGAAGGGGCGATCAGAATTGATCAGCCGAAGAAGGGGGATGCGGAAATCGTTGAGCTTTGCCGTCAGCATAATATGCCGGCGGTGGGCCTGACCGACACCAACAACCTGTTCGGCTCCCTCGCATTCTCACAGGTCTGCTCCGGGGCTGGCATCCAGCCTGTAATGGGGTGTCAGCTCAACATCACGCCACCGGCTGACCGGGCCAGCGGACGGGCTAATCACCGGCTTGACCCGGATCAGGTTGTCCTGCTGGTTCAGAACGAGAATGGCTGGGAAAATTTGCTGAAACTGGTCAGTCATGCCCATCTTGAATCAGAGGGCATGTCCTCGCCGCAGGTCAGCATGGCGGAACTGCTGAAATATAATGAAGGGCTTTTGCTGTTCACCGGCGGGCCGCAGGGACCGGTTGGCCGCTATCTGCTCGACAACCGGATCGACCCGGCACGGGCAATGATGCAACAGCTTCACGACGTGTACAGTGACCGGCTGTATGTCGAACTGATGCGCCACGGGCTGGATGACGAGAACCGGATAGAGCAGGGGCTGGTTGATCTGGCCTACGATATGAATATCCCGCTGATCGCCACAAACGACTGCTATTTCGGCCCGGAAGATATGTACGAGGCGCATGACGCGCTGCTCTGCATCGCCAATTCAACCTATGTTGATGAGCAGAAGCGCCGCAGGGTAACTGCAAACCACAGGTTCCGCTCGGCAGAGGAAATGACGGCGGTGTTTGAGGATCTGCCGGAAGCCGTCATGAATACCGTCACGGTCGCCCGCCGCTGCGCCTTCATGGTCGAGAAACGGGCGCCTATCCTGCCCAGCTTTCCGACCGTCGCAGGCCGTACAGAGGCTGAGGAACTGCGGGCAAGAGCGCATGACGGCCTCGACCGCAGGCTTGAGCGCCAGGTCCTGACGCCCGAAATGTCGGACGAAGAAAAATCAGTAAAAACAAAAGAGTACAAAGACAGGCTCGACTTCGAGCTGAACGTTATCATCCAGATGGATTTCCCCGGCTACTTCCTCATCGTTGCCGAATTCATCCAGTGGGCAAAGGATCACGGCATTCCCGTTGGTCCCGGTCGTGGTTCCGGTGCCGGCTCTGTTGTCGCCTGGTCGCTGACTATTACCGATCTGGATCCTCTGGAATTCGGTCTGCTGTTCGAGCGGTTCCTTAATCCGGAACGTGTGTCCATGCCTGATTTTGATATCGATTTCTGTCAGGACCACCGTGACAAGGTCATCACCCATGTACAGGAACTGTACGGACGTGACCGTGTTGCGCAGATCATCACCTTCGGAAAGCTGCAGGCACGCGCCGTCCTGCGTGATGTCGGGCGCGTGTTGCAGATGCCTTATGGTCAGGTCGACAAGCTCTGCAAGATGGTGCCGAACAACCCGGCCAAGCCAACTCCGCTTTCTGTTGCCGTCAAGGAAGAGGCCGGACTGCGGCATGCCCGTGAAGACGACGAACGAGTAGGGCGGCTGATCGATATCGCCCTGAAGCTGGAAGGGCTTTACCGTCATGCTTCAACCCATGCCGCCGGTGTGGTGATCGGCGACCGGCCGCTCGATGAACTGGTCCCGCTTTATCGCGATCCGCGTTCGGATATGCCGGTAACCCAGTATTCCATGAAACATGTCGAATCCGTCGGGCTGGTGAAATTCGACTTCCTTGGCCTGAAAACCCTGACCGTTGTGGAAACCGCCCGCAAACTGACTGCACAAAGCGGTACCGATATCGATCTTGAAACTCTGGCACTGGATGACAGGGCCAGTTTCGAGATGCTCGGCAAAGCCGACTCGACCGGCGTCTTCCAGCTTGAAAGCTCGGGCATGCGGGATGTTCTGCGGAAGATGAAACCCGACAGCGTGGAAGACCTGATCGCGCTTGTTGCCCTCTATCGTCCCGGCCCGATGGAAAACATTCCCCGGTATATCGAATGCAAGCACGGGCGCGAGCAGCCCGAATATCTGCATGAGCTGCTGAAACCGATTCTGGAAGAGACCTTCGGCGTCGTCATCTATCAGGAACAGGTGATGGAAATCGCCAAGTCTCTGGCAGGCTATACCCTCGGTGGTGCTGATTTGCTGCGTCGGGCAATGGGTAAGAAGATCGCCGAGGAAATGGCGCAGCAACGCCAGATTTTTGTTGAGGGAGCCGCAAAGAACGGCCTTTCGGCAGACCTCGCAAACCAGATCTTCGATTATGTCGACAAGTTTGCCGGCTATGGGTTCAACAAAAGCCATGCGGCCTGCTATGCGCTGATCGCCTACCAGACCGCCTATCTGAAGGCTAATCACCCGGTTGAATTTTTCGCCGCCTCCATGACCCTTGATATGGGGAATACCGAGAAACTTTCCTCCTTCCGGCAGGAGTTGCAGAAATCCGGTCTGGGCCTGTTACCACCCGATATCAACCATTCGGAAGCCGACTTCTCTGTTGATAACGGCGCGGTTCGCTATGCTCTGGCGGCGATCCGTAATGTCGGGCATGTCGCGGTCGAAGGGATTGTCCGTGAGCGCAAGGCGAATGGCCCGTTCCGGTCGCTGGCCGACTTCGCCGGACGGATTGACAGCAAGTCGATCAACAAACGGATGATGGAAAATCTGGTCCGGGCAGGGGCCTTTGACGGGCTTGAACCAAACCGGGCGCGCCTGCTGTCCGGCCTTGATATGGTGATGGCCTACGCAAACCGGGCCGCCTCCGAGCGGGACAGCGGTCAGGTCAGCCTGTTTGGCGGCGGTGACGTGTCGGAAGAACCCCTGATGCTGCCCGATGCAGGTGACTGGTCGCCCATGGAACGGCTGAACGAAGAATTCTCGGCCATCGGTTTTTACCTGTCCGCACATCCGCTCGATATGTATGGCCCGACATTGCAGCGCCTCAAGGTCAAAACCATCGCTGAAGTTCCGGCCTATATCCGCACCTCCACATCCGGGACCCGTATCAATCTGGCCGGTGTCGTTTCCGGGCGTCAGGAGCGAACATCTGCCAAAGGGAACCGTTTTGCTTTCATCCAGATGTCAGATGCAACCGGTGTGTTTGAACTGACCGCCTTTTCGGAAGTTCTGGCAGGTGCCCGTGAGCATCTGGACAGTGGCCGCCCGCTGATGGTCACGGCAGATGCCCAGCTTGAAGGGGATGGCGTGCGGCTGACTGCCCAGCATTTCCAGATTCTTGACGAGGCGGCCAAGAATGTATCGGTTGGCCTGACCATTTATCTTGATGATCCGGGACCGGTGGAAGATGTGAAATCCCTGCTGGAACGGGTTGGCAGGGGCAGTGGCGAAGTCACGGTAATTTCCAGAATAGCCATGGACCGTGAAGTCTCGATCCGGCTGTCAAACCGTTACAAGCTGAACATGGAAGCTGCGAGTGCCGTCAAGTCGCTGCCCGGCGTTGTGGATGCTCAGGTCATTTAATCGGTTCCTGATTACACATTATCCCTTGCACTCCGCCGGTTCAGCCCGTATTAGCCGCTCATAAATTCACACGCAGGCATAGGGAACGTCGTGTTGGCGCGCCCTGTCCGGTCCGATCACAAGTCGGCGACAGTCTGCGGAGGACAAACCGGAGAGAGGATAAGACGATGGCGCTTCCCGCGTTCACGATGCGTCAGCTTTTGGAAGCTGGTGTTCACTTTGGTCACAGCACACGCCGCTGGAACCCGAAAATGGCCCCCTACCTGTTCGGGGACCGCAACAACATTCACATCATCGATCTGCAGCAGACCGTACCGATGCTTTATCGTGCGATGCAGGCAGTTCGCGACATCGTGTCCCGCAATGGCCGCGTGCTGTTCGTCGGCACGAAGCGCCAGGCAGCCGGCCTTGTCGCCGAGACCGCAGGCAAATGCGGCCAGTACTACGTCAATCACCGCTGGCTTGGCGGCATGATGACCAACTGGAAGACAATTTCGAATTCCATCCGCCGCCTTAAAGAACTGGAAGAGCAGCTTGGAGACGGAGGTAGTGAAGTCACCGGCCTGACCAAGAAAGAACTGCTGGTTCTGACCCGCGAGAAGGAAAAGCTGGATCGCGCACTTGGCGGTATTAAGGACATGGGAGGTCTGCCGGATATTCTGGTCATCATCGATACCAACAAGGAAGACATCGCCGTCATGGAAGCCCGCAAGCTGGGTATTCCGGTCGTGGCCGTTGTCGACAGCAACAGCAACCCGGAAGGTATCGATTTCCCGATCCCGGGTAACGACGATGCACTCCGTGCCATCGCGCTGTATTGCGACCTTATTGCCGGTTCCGTCCTCGACGGTCTGACCACTGAACTCGCTGCCTCTGGCGTCGATGTCGGTGCGTCGGAAGAAGCTCCGGTTGAGATCATTCCGGAAGTGCTGGAAGAAGCAGCCGCCGCTGAAGCTGCTCCTGCAGCACCGGAAGCTGAAGCCGCTCCTGCTGAAGAGAAGCCGGCAAGCTGAGATTGAGTGTCATGGCGGCGTAACAGCCGCCATGTATCCCGACAAAGATACAGAGAACGGAGACTTATTATGGCTGCTGTGACCGCACAGCTTGTAAAGCAACTGCGCGAATCAACCGGCGCAGGGATGATGGACTGCAAAAAGGCCCTGAACGAAACCGATGGTGATTTTGAAGCTGCCGTTGACTGGCTTCGCACCAAGGGTCTTGCTGCTGCTGCCAAAAAGGCTGGCCGCGTTGCATCTGAAGGCCTGGTCGCAGTGGCGACGGAAGGTAACAAGGGCGCTGTTGTCGAAATCAACTCTGAAACCGACTTCGTGGCCCGTAATGCAGACTTCCAGAAGTTTGCTGCCAATGTTGCTGACGTTGCCCTGAATGCCGGCGAAGGCCTTGATGATGTTGCTGCTGCTGACTATCCCGGTTCGGGCAAGTCGGTTGCCGGTACGCTGACCGACCTGATTGCCGTGATTGGCGAAAACATGACCTTCCGCCGTACGGCCTCAATCTCGGTTGAGAACGGCGTTGTTGCGAATTACGTCCATGGTGCAGTGGCACCGGGCCTCGGCAAAATCGGTGTTCTGGTTGCTCTTGAATCAACCGGCGACGCTGACAAGCTGCAGGAACTTGGCAAACAGCTGGCAATGCATATTGCTGCTGCCAAGCCGGAATCGGTCAGCCGTGACGACCTCGACCCGGCACTTCTGACGCGTGAGCGTGAAGTACTGTCCGAACAGGCCCGTGAAAGCGGCAAGCCTGCTGAAATCATCGACAAGATGGTCGAAGGCCGTATTCGCAAATATTACGAAGAAGTCTGCCTTCTGGACCAGACCTTCGTCATCGACGGCGAAACCAAGGTAAGCAACGCTGTTGAAGCTGCTGCCAAGGATGCTGGCGGCGCAATCAAGGTTGCCGGCTTCATCCGATTCGCCCTTGGCGAAGGCGTTGAGAAAAAAGAAGAGGACTTTGCAGCTGAAGTGGCTGCAACCCTTAAAGGCTAATCACCTGAATTCCGCCATTTTTTGCGGTTCTTTATGAACGGCAAGGCGGCATGTGACCAAAGGCGGCGGTTGGTGTATCATCCGCCGCCTTTTCTATGGGCAAATGATCTAACCAGAAAATCGCGGGCAACAGCGCATCATGACAGCAGAAAAACCAGCCTATAAACGTGTTCTCCTGAAGCTCTCCGGTGAAGGCCTCATGGGGTCCCGGGAATATGGTCTGGACCCGCAGACCGTCGGCCGCATTGCCGATGAAATCAAGGCCGTCACCGAGAGTGGCACCGAAGTTTGTGTCGTCATTGGCGGCGGCAATATCTTCCGTGGCGTCTCCGGTGCTGCGGCAGGAATGGAACGTGCCTCGGCCGACTATATGGGCATGCTGGCAACCATCATCAACGCACTCGCCATGCAGAACGCGCTTGAACAGCGCGATGTCCAGACCCGCGTGCAGTCTGCCATTCCGATGGCCACGGTCAGCGAGCCCTATATCCGTCGCCGGGCGATCCGGCATATGGAAAAGGGACGGGTTGTTATTTTCGGCGCCGGTACCGGCAATCCGTTTTTCACAACAGACTCTGCCGCTGCTCTGCGCGCTGCTGAAATGAACTGCAATGCGCTGCTAAAAGGAACACAGGTTGATGGTGTCTATGACTCCGACCCGAAAACCAACCCGGCTGCCAAACGCTTCGACTCTCTGACCTATCGGGATGTTCTGGCGCAGGACCTTAAAGTTATGGACGCCTCAGCAATTTCACTGGCGCGAGAGAACCGTATCCCCATACTTGTCTTCTCAATTCACGAAACTGGCTCTTTCTCCCGTGTGTTAAGGGGTGAAGGCAAGTTCACGATCATTACGGAGGAAAACGACCTTGGCTGATATTGGTAGTATCAAGAAAGACCTCGAACGCCGGATGAAGGGCGCTGTTGAGGTTTTGCAACAGGAATTCGGCGGACTGCGAACCGGTCGTGCCTCGACCAGTCTGCTGGAACCGGTCCAGGTCATGGCCTATGGCTCCCCTATGCCGCTCAATCAGGTCGGCTCCATCAGCGTGCCGGAACCGCGGATGTTGTCGGTTCAGGTATGGGACAAATCCATGGTCGGAGCTGTTGAGAAGGCGATCCGGGATGCGGGCCTTGGCCTCAACCCTGCCAGTGATGGCACCCTTGTGCGTATTCCGATCCCGGCCCTCAATGAAGAACGGCGCCAGGAACTGAGCAAAATTGCCGGAAAATATGCCGAAGAAGCGCGGATTTCAGTCCGTAATGTCCGTCGCAGCGGCATGGACAATCTGAAGGCACTGGAAAAAGACGGTGAAATTTCGCAGGACGAGCAGCGCGGCTGGGAAAAAACAGTCCAGGACCTGACGGATGTCTACATCAAGGAAATTGATGAGACGCTCGATGCCAAAGAAGCGGAGATCATGCAGGTCTGAGCAATGCTGGAGCCATCCCTACAGACAGCCGGCCCGGCCCAGCCGCCCCAGCATGTTGCCATCATCATGGATGGCAACGGTCGCTGGGCCAAGCAGCGCGGGCTACCACGAACTGCCGGCCACCGTCAGGGGGCTGAGGCTGTTCGCAAAGTCTTGCGGGCTGCTGTCGATGCCGGAATTTCCTATCTGACGCTCTACAGCTTTTCGAGCGAGAACTGGTCACGTCCGCTCGAAGAGGTTCGTGACCTCATGGGGCTGCTGAAGCTTTATCTGCGTTCGGAAATATCCGAACTCAATGCCAATGGCATCCGCATCAGGGTCATCGGGCAGCGCGAGCGCCTGTCACGCGACATCAACGACCTCATTGATCAGGCCGAGCGTACCACAGCCGGCAATGTCAGGATGACCCTTGTTCTTGCCCTCAGCTATGGCGGACGACAGGAAATAACCGAAGCCACACGCAAAATTGCCAAGTCTGTTCAGGCCGGGGAGCTAAAGCCCGAAGACATCACGCCGGAAATGATCGCCGGGCATCTGGACAGCCATGATATTCCGGACCCCGACCTGGTGATCCGAACGAGCGGGGAACAGCGTCTCAGCAACTTCCTGCCCTGGCAGACCGCTTATTCAGAACTGGTATTCACGGATCGTCTGTGGCCCGACTTTTCACGCGAAGACCTTGAGGCTGCGGTTATGGAATACTCAAAACGCGAGCGACGTTTTGGAACGACAGGTCCGGTGTGACTGTCAAACGCAGCGAACTTCTGACCCGGACGCTGTCCGCTGCTGTTCTTATCCCGGCGGTCATCGCGCTCGACTGGCTTGGGGGCGTCTGGTTCAACCTGTTCGTCACCCTGCTTGCCGTTCTTCTGGCCGTTGAATGGGACAAACTGATTGATACTGGTGCTGGTGGAGACCGCGGCGTTCGGCGCATCGGGTTTGGTCTCGCCGCCGTCTGCGCTTTCTCAACCGCCTATGTTGGCCTCAGCTATGATCGCACCGGCGGCCCACCTGATCTGGTGCTACTTGCCAGTCTGATCGTCGCCGGGGCTGCGCTGGTCTGGATTGAACAGAAAATACGCCGCCGTGCCAGACCGCTGCTGCGGGCGGCAGGTGTCTTCTATATCTGCATTCCGTCTGCCGCCTTCATCGCCATTCGCAGTGCGGGCGAGGGAGAATTCTGGATACTGTGGCTGTTCGTCGTCATCTGGTCGACCGATATCGGCGCATATGCAGCCGGGCGCACCCTTGGCGGACCGAAACTTGCCCCCGCCATCAGCCCGAACAAGACCTGGTCCGGCGCCATTGGCGGCGTACTTGCCGCAATCATTCTGTCTGCACCACTTTCCATCTTCCTGAAAGACCTCGACCTGAATGTCGCCATCTTTCTGGCGTTAGGCTTGTCTGTGGTGTCACAAATCGGCGATCTGGTGGAATCCGGATTGAAAAGGCGGCTTGGTGTGAAGGATTCAGGATCAATCATTCCCGGACATGGCGGTCTGTTTGACCGTCTTGACGGATTACTCTTTGCCGCACCGGTTGCCCTGTGTGCGCAACTCATTATTTTTTCCATGACTGTCTGACTGAATACCGCCATGACCGATCAAAGAAAGTCCACTCACACGCAGCCCAAAAGCCTGTCCATCCTCGGCTCGACCGGGTCTGTCGGTTGCAGCACACTCGACCTTGTCGGACGGCAGCCGGAACAGTTCACGATCCGGGCGCTGACAGCCAATTCGAATGTGGAACAGCTCGCTGCACAGGCAAAGGCACATTCAGCGGAACTGGCTGTTGTTGCCGATGACAGCAGCTACGACGCTCTGAAAGCTGCGCTTTCCGGAACCGGCATCCGCGCAGCAGCAGGCGTTGAAGGGCTTGCCGAAGCGGCGGCGCTTCAATCCGACATGGTGATGGCCGCCATTGTCGGCGCAGCCGGGCTGACACCAACCCTTATTGCCGCAGAACGCGGTGCTGACGTGGCACTTGCAAACAAGGAATGCCTGGTTTGCTCCGGAGATATTCTTCTCGACGCCATGAAGCGGGGAGGCGGCGCTCTGCTGCCCGTCGATTCTGAACATAACGCTATTTTTCAGGTATTTGATTTCGAGAAGCCGGAAGGCATCGAGAAGATCATCCTGACCGCTTCCGGAGGGCCTTTCCGTGCGGCATCGCTGGCGGAAATGAAACAGATGACGCCGAAGCAGGCGGTCGCACATCCAAACTGGAGCATGGGCGCCAAGATATCCGTTGATTCTGCAACCATGATGAACAAAGGGCTGGAACTGATTGAAGCATTTCATCTTTTCCCGGTTACCGGCGACCAGATAGAAATTGTGGTTCATCCGCAATCTGTCATCCACAGCATGGTCGGCTATGTTGACGGCTCGGTTCTCGCACAGCTCGGATCGCCCGACATGCGTACTCCGATTGCCTATGCGCTGGCCTGGCCGGAACGCATGAACGCCCCGGTTCCCCGGCTGGATTTTTCCGTCGTTACAAGTCTGACCTTTGAACAGCCGGACACCGTCCGGTTTCCGGCATTGCGTCTGGCCCGCGAGGCACTGAATGCCGGCGGCGGGGTGCCGACGGTGCTGAATGCTGCCAATGAAGTCGGCGTGGCGCATTTCCTCAAATCAAAGATCGGGTTTCTGGATATCTCGGCAATTGTCGAGGAATGCATGCAGCGTATCGGCGAAACGAAAGTCGACAGTATCGAGGCCATCAAGGAACTCGATGCTACTGCGCGCCGCGTCGCAGAAACACTTGCTGCCGAATGCGTTGCAGCCTGAAACGGAGTTAGAAGATGGACGTACTGACCGGCACCATTCTGCCCTTCCTGGTATTGCTGACGATCCTCGTCTTCGTGCACGAACTGGGGCATTACTATGTCGCACGCCGCTGTGGCGTGCGGGTGCAGGCCTTTTCCATCGGCTTCGGACCGGAACTGATCGGCTGGCATGACCGGGCAGGGACACGCTGGAAGATCAGTGCCATACCGCTTGGCGGATATGTGAAAATGTTCGGTGACTCCGATGCAACAAGCTCCAGAGCAGATAACTCGACATCGATGACACCAGAGGAAGTTGCAGTTTCCTTCCATCATAAGTCTCTGCGTCAACGGTCTGCCATTGTTGCTGCAGGACCAATCGCCAACTTCATCTTTGCGATATTCCTGCTCGCCGTTTTGTACGCCTTTGTCGGAACACCGACCTATCACACAGACTCTCAGGTGGGGGAGGTCATTGAAGGCTCCGCAGCGGATGCCGCCGGTCTGCAACAGGGCGATCTTATCCGGGAAATCGACAGACAATCCGTCAGCAGCTTTCAGGACCTCCGGGATATTGTTTCGGTCAATCCCGGGGTTGAACTGACTGTCACCGTGGAACGGGATGGTTTGCAGATACGCCTGCCGGTCACACCGAAACCCTTCGTCACCGAGAGCGGTACAGAAATCGGTCAGATCGGCATCAGGCCACCGGTCACTTATGAAACCCGTGGTTTGTTCGAATCCGCCTGGCTTGGCGTCGAAAGCACCTATCGCCTGACAGAGCAGACCTTGCTGTTCCTCGGACGTATCATCGTCGGCAAGGAATCCTCGGACAATATCGGCGGGCCGATCGGAATTGCCATGGTTTCCGGTGAAATGGCGAAGCGGGGCGTCGGTGATTACATCTTCTTTGCGGCTCTCCTTTCAATCAATCTCGGCCTTATTAACCTTTTCCCTGTACCTATGCTGGATGGTGGGCACTTGGCTTTTTATGCTGCGGAAGCGATAAGAGGGCGTCCGCTGGGTGAAAGAGCACAGGAATATGGTTTTAGATTTGGTCTTGTTTTGATATTGCTGTTATTCGGATTTGCGACTTGGAACGACGTCGGCAGAATCTTCTGACAATTATGACGATTATAGAATCAGTTGGAGCGGACAAGTAGTCATGGGTGGGAAACTTAACACGGTCAGCGCATTGCTGCTGGGTCTCGCATCATGTGCGGCACTTGCGTTTTCGGCTGCGCCCGGTTTCGCGCAATCCCGTCTGATCGACGAGGTCGTCATTGAAGGCGCGCAGCGCGTCGAACCGGAAACCGTCAAATCCTACATGACTGTACAGCCCGGTGATGACGTACAGAGCCGCCGTGTGGATGATTCACTCAAGGCATTGTTTGCGACCGGTCTGTTTGCCGATGTCTCCTTCCGGCTTGATGGCAACCGGCTGGTTGTCACTGTCGTTGAAAACCCGATCATCAACCGGATTGCCTTTGAAGGTAACAAGCGCGTCAAAGATGATGTGCTAGAAACCGAGGTTCAGCTTCGCCCCCGTGTCGTCTACAGCCGCACCAAGGTGCAGAGTGACGTTGAACGGCTGCTTGAAATCTACCGCCGCAGCGGTCGTTTCGCAGCAACTGTCGACCCCAAGGTCATCACACTGGATCAGAACCGTGTCGATGTGGCATTCGAAATTGATGAAGGCCCGCTGACCACGGTCAGCAGCATTCGCTTTGTCGGCAACAAGACATTCGACGATTCCGACCTGCGGGAACTTGTCGCCACCAAGGAAGAAGCCTGGTACCGGTTTCTCACCACATCTGACACCTATGATCCTGACCGGCTGACCTTTGACCGGGAATTGCTGCGCCGGTTCTACATGTCTGAAGGCTTTGCCGATTTTCGGGTACTGTCCGCAATCGCCGAACTGACGCCGGACCGCCGCAGCTTTTTCATCACCATTACGGTGGATGAGGGACCACGCTATAAATTCGGCACCATTGATATCGTTGCCGATCTTCCGAAGTTCGATAAGTCGATGATCGACCCGGACCTTCTGGCCCCCAGCGACGACTGGTACAATGCGGATATTGTCGAGAAGACAATTGAAAAGCTTACCGACGCTGTCGGAACGCTGGGATATGCTTTCGTTGAAATTCAGCCTCGTATCCGTCGCAACAAGGACGAACTGAAGATCGATATCACCTATGAAATTCAGGAAGGCCCCAAGGTCTTCGTTGAACGGGTGAATATCACCGGTAACTTCCGGACACAGGACAAGGTTATCCGGCGAGAGGTTCAGCTTGTGGAAGGAGATGCCTTCTCCTCGGCAAAGCTTCGCCGCTCCCGCCAGAGAATTCGGAATCTCGGTTTCTTTGAGAAGGTTGATGTCCAGCACACACCCGGCTCGAACGAAGGTCAGACCGTCATTGACGTTGAAGTCGCGGAACAGTCTACCGGTGAACTGTCACTGGGTGCCGGTTTCTCGACCCTTGATGGTCCGCTGGTCGATATTGGTATTCGTGAGCGTAACCTGCTCGGTCGCGGTCAGGATCTGAAGGCATCCGTCACCATTGCTGCCGAGCGCAGCCAGGTAGACCTCGGTTTTACAGAGCCTTACTTCCTGGATCGTGAGCTTGCTGCCGGCTTTGATCTGTTCCGGATTGTCCGTGACCGGCAAACCGCCAGTTCCTTCGACGAAAAGAACACAGGTGGTCGTCTGCGCGCCGGCTACGTTCTCGCAGATGATCTCACTCACAGCGTCAACTACACGTTTGAAGCCAAGGAAATCAGTGATCTGGCATCGGATGTTTCGCAGTTCATCGCACGGGATGCCGGCACCAGTTATGTTTCCTCTGTCGGCCACCGGCTGACTTATGACAAACGCGACAACCGCATCAAGCCGAAGGATGGCTATGTCACCCGTCTAAGCAATGATCTTGCCGGTCTCGGCGGATCCGTCCGTTATCTCCGGAGCGTCATTGAAGGACAGCGTTACTTCAACCTGAACGACGATGATGTCATTCTGGAAACCAGCCTGAAGGGTGGTTACATCTTCGGTATCGGTGATGATGTTCAGGTTCTCGACCGCTTCTTTGTCGGCGGAACCGACCTTCGCGGATTTGCAGATTCCGGTATTTCACCGCGGGATATTGCAACGGATGACGCTCTTGGCGCCAAGTGGATGTATGCCGGTACGGTTCAGCTGACCTTCCCGCTTGGTCTGCCTTCTGAGCTCGGTATCACGGCGCGCGTCTTCTCTGATTTCGGCAGCAACGGCGGTACGGACGACTCTCCGGCCAGCCTGATCAACGACGAGGCTTCTTTCCGTCTCGCCATGGGTGCCGGGATCGGGTGGGAATCTCCGCTGGGTCCGATTAATGTCGACGTTGCTGTTCCTGTTCTTGATGAATCATACGACAAGGACGAGCTTATTCGTCTCAGTTTTGGAACGAGGTTCTAATGTCACTTAAGTCACTCGCCATCGCCGTTGTTCTCGCCGCTCTTGCCTTCACGCCGGTCAAGACGGCTTTCGCACAGGCCGATGGCCCGAAAGCCGTTACCATTGCCCTGATCGACTATCAGCGCCTGCTGCGTGAATCCAAGGGCATGCAGGATGCTGCCAAGCAGATCAATGCCAAGGGCAAGGAACTCGAAACTGTTATCAAGAACCGGCAGAAAGAACTGCAGGCTGCTGAAACTGAACTGAAGCGCCAGCGTACCGTCCTGTCCCCGGAAGCCTTTCAGAAACGCCGGGCTGATTTCGAGAAAGACGTTGCAGAATTCAATCGCCTGCAGAAACGCAGTGCAGATCAGATTACGGCCGCCAATCAGCAATCTCTGAAGGCCGCAGATCAGCAGATTTTCATCTCAGCCCAGGAAATCGCAAAAGCCAACAACATCACACTGATCCTGCGGCGTTCAAACGTCTATATGGCTGCAGAAGCCATGGATATTACGGACAATGTACTGGCCGAACTGGACAAGAAGATGCCAACCCTGAAACTGAATTTCAAATAGCACCGGGATGGCAGACCCACGGTTTTTTGAAAAAGCAGGACCGTTCGCGGCATCAAAACTTGCAGAACTGATCGGGGGAGAGGTCGTCGGCGGCTCGCCGGACGCGCTGTTCGATGATGTTGCGGCCTTGAAGCTTGCTGGTCCCGGCACAGTCTCCTTTCTGGACAATCCAAAATATGTTGATGACTTCCGGTCTACAAAAGCCGGAGCCTGCATCATACATCCGGATCGCACAGGAGATGCCCCGGCAGGCTGTATCTTACTGACCTGCAGTGATCCATACCGGGCCTATGCGAAAGTTGCCGCAGCCTTTTATCCGGAGAGCATCGGAGATCCGGAGATATCGGCCTCGGCAATTGTCCATGCGAGCGCACGGGTGGGTGAGGGATGCGTCATACATCCGGGTGCGGTGATTGGTTCCGGGGCGGTGATTGGCCCTCACTGCTCAATCGGTGCGAACACTGTCATTGAAAGCGGTGTCGAAATCGGTGCGGGATGCCAGATTGCGGCGAACGTCACGATCTCTCATGCCATTATCGGTAACCGTGTACGACTGCTGCCCGGTGTCCGGATCGGGCAGGACGGCTTCGGCTATGCGATGGGCCCTGCCGGTCATCTCCGTGTCCCGCAGCTTGGGCGGGTCCTGATTGAAGATGGCGTTGAAATTGGCTCGAACACTTGCGTCGACCGTGGTGCCGGGCCGGATACGGTGATCGGCGCGGGCACCATCATCGATAACCTTGTCCAGATCGCCCATAATGTGGTGATCGGGCAGGGCTGCGTTATCGTATCGCATGTCGGCATTTCGGGCAGCACTGAACTCGGACGAGGCGTGGTCCTGGCCGGGCAGGTTGGAATTGCCGGACATCTGAAGATTGGCGACGGCGCGAGAGTGGCCGCGCAATCCGGGGTCATGCATGATATACCGGCTGGCGAGGAATGGTTTGGCTCGCCCGCTCAGCCGAAGAAAGAAGCCATTCGGCAACTCATATGGGTCAAACGAAACAGCGGCAGGGGAAAGTCGTGAAAGACGAAACAATTCAGGAAACGGGCAACCTGCTCACCAGCGTTGACATCAACCGCATCATGGAAATGATCCCGCACCGGTATCCTTTCCTGCTGATCGACCGGGTTGAGGATATCGATCCCGGCGAGAGTGCCGTTGGCGTTAAGAACGTCACCATCAATGAGCAGATTTTTGCCGGACATTTTCCATCCCGGCCGATCTTTCCCGGCGTACTTATCATCGAAGCCATGGCACAGACTGCTGCTGTCATGGTGGTACATACACTTGGCGCCGATGCCGAAGGCAAACTGGTTTATTTCATGTCGATTGACGGCGCAAAATTCCGCAAACCGGTGGAACCCGGTGACCAGTTGCATATTCATGTTCGTAAAGACCGCGCCCGCGGGGCGGTATGGCGGTTTGACTGTGAAGCCAGAGTGATGGGAAAGCTGGTCGCCGAAGCAAAGGTCGCAGCCATGATTGTCGACAGCTGATATGAGCAACATTCATTCCACGGCTGTCATCGAAAAAGGCGCTGTCATTGATGACAACGCGAAGGTCGGGCCATTTTGTGTTATTGGCCCTGACGTGACCATTGGTGCCGGAACCGTGCTGCACAGCCATGTTGCTGTCGCCGGGCGGACAACCATCGGCAAAGACAACAATATCTTTCCTTTTGCCTCCATCGGTCATGCCCCGCAGGACCTCAAATACCGGGGCGAGCCATCGGAAGTCATTATTGGCGACCGCAATGTGATTCGTGAGCAGGTAACAATCAATCCGGGCACAGAAGGCGGTGGCATGAAAACCAGCGTCGGCAATGACTGCCTGATCATGGTTGCAGCCCACGTCGCCCATGATTGCCAGGTTTCCAACAACGCCATTCTGGTCAACAACGCCACACTGGCCGGACATGTCAGTATCGGTGAATTTGCCATCATCGGCGGATTGTCAGCGGTGCATCAGTTCGTCCGCATCGGCAAACATGCAATGATCGGCGGATGCAGCGGCGTCGAAAATGATGTCATCCCCTATGGTTCTGTCCTTGGAAACCGCGCACATCTTGCCGGGCTTAATCTTGTCGGCCTGAAACGTCGTGGTTTTTCCCGCGATGTCATTCACGATCTTCGCAATGCCTACCGGCTGCTTTTTGCACCGGAAGGAACTCTCGGCGAACGGCTGGTTGATGTGGCCGAACTGTTTGGTGAGAACGAACCGGTCATGGACATTGTCAATTTCATTGGCGAGCAGTCGTCCCGGGCGATTTGCCAGCCTTTGAACGAGAATGCGTAAGATTGGACTGATTGCCGGCGGCGGCACGCTGCCGGTCAGAATCATTGAAGCCTGCAAGGCTGCCGGTCATCAGATCACCACGGTGGCACTGAGCAATCATGCGGATGATGTGCTGCCTTTTGCCGATGCCGTCTTGAGAATGGGTGCGGCCGGCGACATCATTTCCCATTTTCGGGCTGCCGGTGTCACTGAACTGGTGATGGCCGGTCCTGTAAGACGCCCGTCGCTGAGCGAAATTCGTCCGGATGCCTGGGGTGCGAAATTCCTGTTCCGGTCCGGTGCCGGCCTGCTGGGTGATGACGGGCTGCTGACCGCCATTGCCAAAGCCCTGGAAAAGGAAGGCTTTCAGGTTATTGGCGCCGGTGACCTCCTGTCAGATATTCTGGCCGGTGACGGACAACTGGCCGGTCCCTTGCCCGATGCGGAAGCAGAGGCCGACATCAGACGCGGCATCGACGTTCTGGCGGCTCTGGCCCCCGTTGATGTCGGTCAGGCGGTTGTCATTCAGGCCGGGCTTGTGCTCGGTGTCGAGGCGGTTGAAGGGACAGACGCCCTGATCCGGCGCTGCGGCCTCCTGAAACGGGAAGGGTCCGGACCCGTTCTGATAAAAGCCCCGAAACAACAACAGGATCGTCGTGTCGACCTGCCGACTGTCGGTCTATCAACCGTTCAGGCGATGATCGAGAACGGTTTTGCCGGTCTCGCCGTCGAAGCCGGTGGAACCATGATCATGGAGCGCGAGGCCGTCATCGAAACGGCTGACAAGGCCGGTTTCTTCCTGTTCGGGTTTTCACCAGAGGCAGACTAGACAATGCCGGTGGTTTATCTGATAGCCGGTGAAACCTCAGGCGATGTTCTGGGGGGACGGCTGATGAAGGCCCTGCAGGCACATGCAGGGGACGCTGACCTGAAATTCTGCGGGGTAGGGGGCGAGACCATGGCTGCTGCCGGTCTCGACAGCCTGTTTCCAATGTCGGAACTCAGCCTGATGGGTATCGCCGAAATTCTGCCCCATATACCGCGATTGCTGAAACGCATCCGACAGACCGCAGCAGATATCCGGGAAGTAAAACCGGATATCGTGATCACCATAGATGCACCGGATTTCTGCTTTCGTGTCCTGAAACAGCTTGGCGATACAGACTTCCCGCTGGTTCACTATGTCGCACCGACGGTCTGGGCCTGGAAACCCGGCCGGGCAAAGAAAATTGCAAAATTTCTCGACCATATTCTGACATTACTGCCATTCGAGCCGCCCTATTTTGAAGCTGTGGGTCTTCCCGCAACCTATGTCGGCCACTCCGCTGTTGAAGATAATCCGATGGGAGCCGACGGTAATGCCTGGCGCAGGGCGCATGACATTGATCCGGATGAGCGTCTGCTTTGTCTGCTGCCCGGTAGCCGCCACGCGGAAGTGAGCCGCCTTGGGGCGCCGTTTCTTGATGTCGCCGGAACGCTCTGGCGTGAGGGACAGATCGACAGGGTTGTCATTCCCGTTGCCCCGTCCGTCCGCGATGCCGTGTCAAAGCTCGCCCAAAGTCAGGACTGCCCGATATACCTGTCCGAATGCCCCCAGGACCGCTATCAGGTGTTTGCCGCCTGTAAGGCCGCTCTGGCGGCTTCAGGCACTGTTTCGCTTGAGCTGGCAATGACCGGAACCCCGATGGTGATCGGCTACAAGGTTGCCCCGCTTACCGCCTGGATCGTCCGCCAGATGATCCTGACGGACACAGCCGTTCTGCCAAACCTGATCGTCGGCGACAAATTTGTGCCTGAGTTCATTCAGGATGACTGCACAGCAGAAAACCTGCTCAGCGCGCTGCGTCCACTCATGACGGACAGCCCTGAACGCCAGAAGCAGATTGATGGTTTCCGGCGTTTCTCAGCAATGATGCATCTTGAGGGTGCCGCCCCCTCAGAACGAGCGGCAGGGGTCGTGCTTGACCTGTTGGCCCGGCATGGGAATGTTGGGGCAACACCAACCTAAAGACCAGAGGAGAGCAGATAATGGACGGCAGCAATACCGCCACCTCCAGCTATCGATTGCTACACACCATGCTTCGGGTGAAAGACCTTGAGAAATCGATCGATTTCTACACCCGCTTTCTCGGCATGAACCTGATGCGACGGAAGGACTATCCGTCCGGCGAATTCACCCTCGCATTCATCGGCTATGGCGAGGAAGAGAACAGCACCGTCATCGAACTGACTCATAACTGGGGCCAGACGGAAGATTACGACCTCGGAACGGGATTCGGTCATCTTGCGATCGGCGTGCCCGATATCTATGCGACCTGCGACGCACTGGCCAAAGAAGGTGTGAAGATTCCGCGCGCACCGGGCCCGATGAAACATGGCGGTAGCGTCATTGCCTTCATTGAAGACCCGGATGGCTACAAGATCGAGCTGATTGAACGAAAATAAACTCAGCTCTGCCATCAGGCGGACAAACAAAAACGGCGCTTCGATGATCGAAGCGCCGTTTTCTGTATCCGGTCAAACCTGACCGAAAGACTTATTCCGGGCGGCCACTGACCGGGACAAAGTCCCGCAGTACTTCACCGGTATAAAGCTGACGCGGACGACCGATCCGCTGCAGCGGATCTTCGATCATCTCGTTCCACTGTGCGACCCAGCCAACCGTGCGGGCAACGGCGAACAGCACTGTGAACATATCCGTCGGGATACCGAGAGCCTTGAAGATGATGCCCGAATAGAAATCGACATTCGGGAACAGTTTCTTCTCGGCGAAATACGGATCTTCAACAGCAATCCGCTCCAGTTCCATGGCAAGTTTCAGCAGCGGCTCGTCCTTGACGTCGAGAGCTTCCAGAACTTCATGGCAGCTCTTCTGCATGACCTTCGCACGGGGGTCATAGTTCTTGTAGACCCGGTGCCCAAAGCCCATCAGGCGGAACGGATCGTCCTTGTCTTTCGCCTTCTTGATGTACTCGGGGATACGGTCAACCGTACCGATTTCATTCAGCATCTTGAGAACGGCTTCGTTGGCACCGCCATGTGCAGGGCCCCAGAGCGAAGCAATACCTGCAGCGATACAGGCAAACGGGTTTGCCCCGGAGGAACCGGCAAGCCGGACCGTCGAGGTTGAAGCATTCTGCTCATGATCCGCATGCAGGATCAGGATGCGATCCATGGCACGGGCGATAACCGGATTGACCACATATTCTTCAGCCGGAACCGAGAACATCATATGCAGGAAGTTTTCCGCATAGGTGAGGTCGTTACGCGGATATACGAAAGGCTGACCCAGCGAATATTTATAGGCCATCGCTGCCATCGTCGGAATTTTGGCAATCAGGCGATAGCTGGCCACCGTGCGCTGCCAGGGATCATTGATGTCGGTCGAATCATGATAGAAGGCCGACAATGCACCGGTGACGCCACACATGATCGCCATCGGATGCGCATCACGGCGGAAACCGCGATAGAAGTTCATCAGCTGCTCATGAACCATCGTGTGCAGCGTGATATCACGATCAAATTTGCTCTTCTGGGATTTCGACGGCAATTCGCCATTCAGCAGCAGGTAGCAAACATCCATGAAGTCGGAATTTTCAGCCAGCTGTTCAATCGGATAACCGCGGTGCCGCAGCACGCCTTCCTCACCATCGATGTAGGTGATCTTCGACTCGCAGGAAGCGGTCGAGGTAAAACCCGGGTCATAGGTGAAAAGCCCTGACGCGCCGTACAGTTTGCGGATGTCGATGACACGCGGGCCGACCGATCCATCCATGCCTGGAAAATCGTAGCTGTTCCCTGTCGATTTATCGGTCAGGGTAAATCCTGTGTGGTTTGTATCAGACATGAGTATTTCCTTTCGTTGCTGTGCTGCGCTCAGTCCGTATTGACTTCGGCAGCGGCGCGAAGCCGCGCGAGTGTTTCGGAAGCGCCAAGCGCCTCCATGACGTCATAAATGGCCGGAGACACCGTCGATCCTGTCAGCGCTGCACGCAGCGGAGGGGCAACGGCTCCCAGCTTCAGTGATCGGGCTTCCATGAAGCCTTTCACTGCTGTCTCGAGCGCTTCGCTTTCCCAGGGCTGGACGTCGGACAATAGATCCAGAAGTTCTTTCAACAGACTTCTGGCTTCCGGCGTCAGCAGTTTTGCCGCCTTGCCGGTAAGAGGAAGTGGTATTTCGCGAGCAAGATACTCTGCTTGCTCGGCAAGTTCGATAAGTGTTTTTGAGCGTTCGCGAAGGCTCGGAATACCGGCAGTCAGGCGGCTGCGCTGTGCATCCGTCAGGCCGGAATATTCCAGCCGGGAGCACAGGAAAGGCTCAACCAGAGGGGCGAGGGAAGCACCGTCCATTTCGCGAATGTAATGCGCATTGATCGAAGCCAGCTTGTCCGTATCAAAACGGGCCGCCGATTTCCCGATGCCATCGACATCAAACCATTCTATCGCCTTCTCGGTCGGGATGATCTCGTCATCACCGTGACCCCAGCCAAGGCGCAGCAGGTAATTCTTCATGGCTTCCGGCAGAAAACCCATATCACGCCAGGCATCGACTCCGAGCGCGCCATGCCGTTTCGACAGCTTTGCGCCATCCGAACCGTGGATCAGCGGAATATGTGCGAACTCCGGCACATCCCAGCCAAAGGCCCGGTAAATTTGCGTCTGCCTGAAGGCATTGGTCAGATGATCGTCACCACGGATGACATGGGTGATACCCATATCATGGTCATCCACCACAACCGACAGCATGTAGGTCGGGGTGCCATCGGCACGCAGCAGGATCAGATCGTCCATCTGTTCGTTCGAAACCGTCACATCGCCCTGAACCAGATCGGCGATGGTCGTCTCACCCTCCAGCGGGGCTTTCAGCCTGACAACCGGGGCAACCCCATCGGGTGCTTCAGATGCATCCCGGTCCCGCCAGCGTCCGTCATACATGCGCTTGCGGCCTTCTGCTTTCGCCGCTTCCCGCATTTCCGCCAGTTCTTCAGGAGAACAATAGCAATGATATGCCTTGCCCTGTTCAAGAAGCAGACGGGCCGCCTCCGCATGGCGCTCAAGTCGGTCAGACTGAAGCACAGCCGGTTCGTCTGACTGCAAACCGAGCCAGCCAAGACCATCATAGATCGCATCAACGGCTTCCTGAGTGGACCGTTTCCGGTCTGTGTCCTCAATACGAAGCAAATACCGGCCACCATGATGCTGGGCAAACAGCCAGTTAAACAGGGCCGTACGGGCACCTCCGATATGGAGATAGCCGGTAGGGGACGGGGCAAAACGTGTAACGACAGGCATCCTGGAATTACGTCTCGGTTATGTTTCTGGTTGGCCTCACGAACGGAGGCGAATGCGTTTTAGCATATAGGTCTCGCAAGTGCAGCATTCATCTCACACTTATGACATTTCTCGTATTTCGACGGTTTACCGGGCCATCCGGCGTTGCGTTGCAACAGTCATTGAGCAGATGCTGAATGATCGGGATCAATGGTTTCTCTGGACGCCGGTTTTCATGGCTTTGGGCACTGGTACGTTCTTCCTGCTGCCGTCCGACCCGACCTTACCGGAAATGCTGGTCCCCCTGATGACATTCTGTGCCGGTATTGCCGTCACACCCCGGCACTCGGTGCGGGGTATCATCCTGATTGCCGGATTATGTCTTTCTCTCGGATTTGCGGCAGCCGGTCTGTCCAGCCGTATCAGCGGGACATCACCGATTGAAAGGGATCTGCTGCTCATCAATGCAACCGGTCTCATCAACCGGATACAACCCGGTCAGAAAACAACCCGCGTCCGGCTGAGCAATATCCGCAACGACAGACAGCAGATCGTTGCCGCCGGAGATGTGGATCTGATTGTCTCAAACAAATTTATCGATTCCGCGATCCGGTACAGGCATGTGATGTTCAGTGCCCGTATCAAACCACCTGATCCGCCAGAAATTCCCGGTGGCTATGACCCGCAACGCCGGGCCTGGTTTGACGGCATATCAGCAACCGGTTTCGCCTGGCGGTTTGACGCTATCGATGACGGACCCGCCCCCCTGATCGACATCGACCGGGTCCGGCTTCGTATCGCCGGGGCATTCCGTTCCGCCATGCCCGAACGCACCGCTGAAATTGCCGTCGCCCTGACGGTCGGGGAGCGACGCGGTATCCGGCAGGAGGATATCCATACCCTGCGGGACTCCGGACTGGCCCATCTGCTGGCAATCTCCGGCCTACATATCGGGCTGGTGGCCGGAATGACATTCTTTGTTCTGCGCGCCCTTCTGGCCCTGTGGCCTGCCATTGCCCTGCGATATCCGATCAAGAAGCTGGCTGCATCCGCGGCCTTGCCGGTGGCATTCCTCTATATGCTGCTGGCAGGCGGAACGATTCCGACGCAACGCGCCTTCATCATGACGGCCATTGTCCTGCTGGCGGTCCTCGCGGATCGCCGGGCCATCTCGCTCAGACTCGTTGCAATTTCGGCGATTGCCATCCTGCTGACCACGCCTTACGCCCTGACCGGTCCCAGTTTTCAGATGTCGTTTGCCGCCGTCACCGTCATCGTTGCCGTATATGAACAGGCGGGGGACAAGATCCGGCTACAGTTTTACCCGGAAGGCGATCCATCCGTTCTTCAGCGAACCGGGCGCTGGCTGATACTGACCCTTTGCACAACACTGGTGTCAACGCTGGCTGCCGGAATTGCGACAGCCCCTTTCGCTGCCCACCATTTCGGCCAGTTTGCTCTCTACGGACTGCTGGCCAATATTCTCGCCGTACCAGTGGCTGCCTATATCGTCATGCCGGCGCTGCTGCTGTTTGTCCTGCTGCTGCCGTTCGGGACCATCAGTGTCATCGCCAGTCTGGCCGACTGGGGTATTGAACACATCCTTGGCTGGGCCGAATTCGTCACCGGGCTACCCAACGCTTCACTTGATGGTCTGTCTTTGCCCCTGACATCAGTGATCGCCATTTCACTCGGCAGTTTATGGCTGCTGATCTGGCGCCAACCCATCCGTTTTGCCGGATTGTTACCGGTCGGTTTGGCCATAGCCCTGACGATCACCAGCAAACAGCCGGACCTGATCATCGAACGGACCGGCAAGTGGATTGCCCTCCGTTCCGCCGATGAATCCGTTGGAAATATCGGTGAGGGGTATGTCAGCAATTTCATGCGGCATAAACTCGATATCGGACTTGGCCACCAGCCGGTGGTTTCCAACATGCGTTGTGATGTTCTGGGATGCCGTTTTCAGGCCGGATCGCATGACATTGCCTATGCAATCAGGGGGCCCGCTTTGTCAGAAGACTGCCGCCAGAGAGGTATCCTGATCAGCCGGGAACCGGTCCCCCGGAATTGTCCGGGGCCGGATATCATTATCGACCGGTTTGACCTCTGGCGTTACGGGGCCCATGCCATCACACTTTCCGGAGACAGCGTGAACCTGACGACCGTTCATGATTATCAGGGCTGCCGGGCCTGGAGCCGACATCCCGCCTGTCGATCACCGGATAATCAGTAAAGTCTCAGCAACCCGATCAGCCGGCCCTGAATGGCAACCTGATCCGGGCCGAAAATCCGCGTCTTGTAGGCTGCATTTGCCGGCTCCAGCGCCACTGATTCACCACGACGGCGCAGACGTTTCAGCGTCGCCTCATAATCATCAATAAGGGCCACAACAATATCGCCGTTATCGGCTGTGTCGCAGCGTCGCAGGATGACCGTATCGCCATCCAGAATACCCGCTTCGATCATCGAATCGCCTTCAACTTCGAGCGCGTAATGTTCACCGCCGCCCAGCATTGTGATCGGCACATCGACTGTGCGGCCAGGATTCTGCAAAGCCTCGATAGGTGTACCAGCGGCAATCCGCCCGTGAACGGGCAGGGTCATTGTTGCACCAGCCGGACCATCCTGTTCCTTGCCACGCAATTTGCTGGCCCGGAAATTCCCTTCAATGACATTCGGCGAGAAATTATCCCGTGATTGCGGGCGATGGGCGTCACCCGGCAATTTCAGAACTTCAATGGCCCGCGCACGATGTGGCAGACGACGAATAAATCCACGTTCTTCCAGACCCGTGATCAGCCGGTGAATACCCGATTTAGACTTGAGACCCAGCGCATCCTTCATCTCGTCATAGGAAGGAGGGACCCCGCTGGAACTCAGACGGGTGTCTATCAGCATGAGGAGATCGTGTTGTTTGCGGGTCAGCATCGGGGCGTCGGCCTTTTTTCCATGATATATTTGCCCTGCTTTCACATCTGTCAGATCGGGCGACAAGATATGGAACAAAAAGCAAACATGCGCCACATGTTCTAGTTTGGTTCTTTTTCCGGATCAAGTCTTTTTGACTTTCAGGCGGTTATTCAGATGCGAAATGCGCTCGCCTGAAGATGGATCACCCGGACCGACTCGCCAGCTTCTGCGGCCTTCGCATGGGGCGCCCGGACAATCAGCATATCGGCCTGTGCCAGACGGGACAGCATGGAGCTGTCCTGTTTTTCAAAGGCCCGGACAACCGACTCGCCATCTGCGTTCTTTTCAACTCTGGCCCGGAGATAATCCTGTCGCTGGTCATTCTCCGGCAAAGCCGCCGCCAGGGGCAGGGTGCTCTCGCCAATATCTTCCGCAGCCCCCAGCATCTTCATCAGCGCCGGACGCAGGAAGATGGTGGCACAGACCAGCGCCGAGACGGGATTACCCGGCAGCCCCAGCATTGGCGTTGCGCCGACATGCCCAAACATCAGCGGCTTACCCGGCCGCATGGCAATCTTGTAGAAACCGATCTCAAGGCCATGCCGCGCGAGGCCGGACTGTACCAGATCATAATCCCCGACCGAGGCACCACCAATCGTCACCAGCATATCAGCCGATTTCGCAGCCTGTGCCGCCTTGTCCAGTGCACCCTCGGTATCACCGGCAATTCCGACATTCACCGGCTCGCCGCCCAGACACCGCACCAGCGCGGCAAGGGCCACACCATTTGAACTGACAATCTGGTTTGGTCCGGGTTGCTCACCCGGATTAACCAGTTCATCCCCGGTGGACAGAATCGCGACACGGGGTTTCACCCGCACGGTCAGCGACGGCTGATTCATCGCCGCGCAAAGACCAATATCCCGGGCCGTCAGAATTCGCCCGGCAGAAATCAGCTCATCACCGGCGCTGAAGTCCAGACCCTCGGGACGGATATATCGCCCTGAGAGCGAGCTTTCCCTGATTGTGATCTGTTCACCATCAACATCGGTATCTTCCTGTATGACAATGGCATCCGCACCTTCCGGCACCGGACCACCCGTGAAAATCCGGACACATTCTCCGGGCTTTACCGGATGCGGGTAACTGCCACCTGCCGGCGCCTCTCCGATACGGCGAAGCACTACGGGGACGGTCGCCACATCTGCTGCACGCACCGCATAACCATCCATCGACGAGACAGCCATCGGCGGTTGTGTAAGACGGGAAATTGCCGGTTCAGCCAGCACCCTGCCATGCGCGACATCAAGCCCGACCTGCTCAACGCCCAGCGGGGTCACACCTGCCAGAATACGTTCCAGAGCTTCAGCAACAGATATCATCCGTTCCAGACGCCCGATTTACCGCCTGATTTGTGCAGCAGGCGGATATTGGTGATCTGCATGCCACGATCGACGGCCTTGCACATGTCATAGACAGTCAGAGCCGCAACCGAAGCCGCCGTCAGGGCCTCCATCTCGACACCCGTCTGGCCGGAAACCCGGCAGCGGGCGGAGATTTCCACAGCATTGCGTTCAGGGTTGCAAACCAGGTCAACCTTTACCGACGTAAGACCGAGCGGGTGACAGAGCGGGATCAGGTCTGGCGTCCGCTTGGCCCCCATGATCCCAGCAAGCTGGGCAACAGTCAGCACGTCACCCTTTTTCATGCCGCGTTCCATGATGGTCTTCAGCGTTTCCGGCATCATGATGACATCTGCACCGGCAACAGCGACCCGTTCCGTGACCTCCTTGGCCGAAACATCGACCATCACGGCATTGCCGTCGCCATCGAAATGAGTGAGACCGTCACTCATGCGCTGACCCGGGCAGGTGCGGGATCAGCAAGAATCGCCTGCACAGCCGCTGCGACATCATCCTGACGCATGAAGCTCTCACCGATCAGAAAACAGCGCGCACCGACTTCCGCCATCCGGGCCAGATCAGCAGCACTATACAGACCACTTTCGCAGATCAGCATACGGTCGGCCGGCACGGCACTGGCCAGCGCCTCAGTGGTCGCCAGATCAACGGTCAGCGTTTTCAGATTCCGGTTATTAACGCCCAGCATCGGGCTTTTCAGCTTCAGTGCCCGGTCCAGTTCCTCTCGATTATGCACCTCGACCAGCACATCCATACCGTACTGAACAGCAGCGACCTCCAGTTCAGCAGCCTGCGCATCTGACAGCGCAGCCATGATCAGCAGGATACAATCAGCACCGAGCGCCCGGGCCTCTGCCACCTGATAGGCATCGAGCATGAAATCTTTCCGCAGAACCGGCAGATCAACGGCATTGCGGGCAGCAACGAGATAACTGTCTTCGCCCTGAAAATAGGGTGTATCCGTCAGCACCGACAAACAGGTTGCCCCACCGGCCTGGTAACTCCGGGCGAGGGACGGGGGATCGAAATCGGGGCGAATCAGACCTTTTGACGGCGATGCCTTCTTGATTTCAGCAATCAGACCATAGCCCGCCCGGGAAGCTGATTTCAGAGCGGCATAGAAACCGCGGGGTGCTGCCGCGGCAGTGGCCGCAGTTTCGATTTGCGATAACGGTCTGGCGGTCTTGCATTCTGCAATATGCGCCAGCTTGTCATCACAGATACGCTTCAGGACATCAGCCAAGACATCAGTCTCCGTTGGTGATGGCAATCAGCAGGTCCAGCTTCTCGCTGGCGGCACCACTGTCGATCGCTTCAGCAGCGTAGCTGGCGCCATCGGTCAGGTTATCGGCTTTGCCAGCAACAACGAGGGCAGCAGCCGTGCTCATCAGAACGGCATCGCGATAAGCCCCCGGTTCACTGCGGAACAGCGCCCGCATGGCTTCGGCATTCACGGTTGCCTCGCCACCTTTCAGCGCCTCGATGGTATGTGTCTCCAGCCCCGCATCAGACGGATGTGCCCGGAAACAGGTCACCTTCCCATCCTTCAGTTCGGCGACAGTGGAACCACCGGTCACTGACAATTCATCGGTTCCGTCATCACCATTGAACACCCAGGCTTTTTCCACACCCAGACGGTTCAGAACATGAGCCACAGGTTCAACCCAGTTTGCCGCGAAGACGCCAACTGCAAGACGGGAGACCATCGACGGATTGGACAGCGGACCCAGCAGGTTAAAAATAGTCCGGGTGCCAAGTTCCACCCGTGTCGGGCCAACATGACGCATGGCGCTGTGATGACGGGGCGCCATCAGGAAGCAGATCCCGGCTTCCCACAAAGCCCGCTTCACCAGCGGCATCTCGGCATCCACATTTACACCGAGTTCCCGCAGCACATCAGCCGCCCCGGATTTTGACGACAAAGCCCGGTTGCCATGCTTGGCGACAGGCACACCAGCAGCCGCTGCGACAATCGCCGATGCCGTCGAAATGTTATAAGTGCCGCGTCCGTCACCGCCGGTTCCCACAATATCAATGGCACCTTCAGGTGCATCGATCTTGAGAACCTTCGAGCGCATCACCCGCGCCGCACCGGTGATTTCCTCGACGGTTTCACCGCGAACCCGCAGTGCCATCAGAAAGGCACCGATCTGCGACGGTGTCGCATCTCCGGACATCAGAATATCAAAGGCTGTTTCAGCCTGCTTCTCGTCAAGACACTCGCCATTGGCGACCAGCGCCAGAAGTGCCTTCATATCGCGCATGTCGCTGCTCATCGCGTCACGCTCTCCCTTGTATTTGGCTCCGACTCAGACGGGGCCTTCGGACTGCCCGCAAAAGTGTGCGGAGAATGCGCGCCACCTTCGGCAGCGTCAAGCAAGCGGAGGCAAAGAAGCCTGTTTCCTGCGCCCCCGGTCGGCTTATGCTGCTGACTGAGTCGGCGCACCCCGTCTGGAACGGGACCGCTGCAGGAACAATCTATTCGGATCGCAGGCAGGGAACAATCGCCGGAATGTCGTCACGGAACTGGACAATTGCGACACTGATACTGCTCGGGCTGACTCTGGCCGGGCTGGGCTGGCTGTTCTTTGCCCCCGTCGACAGCCGCCCGATCCGGGCGGGCAGCGATCTCCCCCCGGTTCCGGAGACCGCGTCAGCTGATCCGGTGCCAGACACGACACCCGCTCATCCGTCAAGAAACGCAGCACCGCCCCGACAGAATCCGACCCCGGTTCCGGAGCCTGTCGTCACGCCCCCGTCACCTGCTGCCGGGAAAACAGTTGTTAAAGCCCCGGTCACATCTGCCCGCACGCCCGTCAGCCCGCCGCCCTGGCATCGTTATGCAGCCCCCTTTAAAGCACAGGGCAAACGTCCGCTGATCGCCATTGTCATTGATGACGTCGGGCTGAGTGGCGACCGGACCCGGGATGTCATCAGTCTGAGAGCACCGGTTACCATTGCGTTCCTCAGCTATGCCGAAGACCTGCCGGCGAAATCAGCGGCAGCACGAGAGGCCGGACATGAAGTCATGGTGCATGTTCCGATGGAACCAATGGCAAAGGGAGACCCAGGACCTAATGCGCTGACAACGAATCTGTCCGCGGCAGAAATCCGTGAGCGGCTGGACTGGGCGCTGGGCCGCTTCGAGGGGTTTGTCGGTTTTAATAACCATATGGGCAGCAAGTTCACCTCAGACCGCGCCCTGATGACACAGGTCGCTTCGATCGCGAAGGAGAGGGGGCTATTGTTTCTGGATTCGGTCACCAGTTCAACGTCGGTCGCCTGGGATGTCGCCCGGGAACAGGGAGTTCCCACGGCCCGCCGGGATGTCTTTCTCGACAATGACAATGCGTTTGAGCCGATCCTGGTCCAGCTTGGCCGTCTGGAACGTGTGGCGCGGCAGGATGGCACCGCAATCGCCATCGGGCATCCGCATGAAGCGACACTGGAAGCACTGAACCAGTGGCTATCGGATATCGAAAAACGCGGTTTTCAACTGGCGCCTGTCAGTGAAATCGTCAGACGCAGAATGGCCGCGACGCCAGCGAACTGACGTCGCGATCACACCATCCGGTCAATAAAGCTGATCAATCATTTCACGGTTGACGGTAACACCGAACCGGGCACGCAGATCAGCCGTCAGCTGTTCGATGACATCACTCTGCAACTGGGCTGAAACCTGCTGTGTCAGTGCCGTATGACGGGTTTCATCCTGAACAGCAGGGCGAACTTCAACCAGACGGGCTACCGTCAGACCACCTTCACCGGGAGCCGTTGCCACGCCATTTACCTCAAGACCAAAAAGCTGTGCTGAAAGGGCCGGGCCGATATTGGCTGTCGGGTCACCGGTTTCGCGAACGAAAGCCTGAGACTGGGTGACAGGGAGATCATAGGCCTTGGAGACTTCACTCATCGCCTCGCCATTCTTCAGCCGTTCGGCGATATCGGCGGCAAGCGTCTCAAGACCTTCCTCGACTTTTTCACTTTTCCAGTCAGCAACCACCTGATCCTGTACTTCGGACAGGTCTTTGATCCGGCTTTCAGTGACTGCATCGACACGAAGCATGAAGAACCCGGAATCAGGAGATTCTGTCAGAATACTGGTTTTACCGGCTTCCGTTTCAAATGCCGTTGTCAGGAAGGGACGGGAAAGCTGAAACTGCTCTACCAGTGACTTGCCCTCCGGTGACCCACCATTCTGGTCGACGGCATCGATAATGATTGGCTCGACACCGATCTGACTGCCAGCAGCTTCAAGTGACGCACCTGCACCGACCGCATCTTCCAGCTTGTTGGCCAGATCGAAGCCGTCTTCGGTTGCCTTGTCGAGTGCCAGCTGTTGTTCGATTTCGTCACGGACATCTTCAAACGGGCGGACAGACTGGTCTTCACGTTCGTCGACGCGGAAGATGTGCCAGCCAAAATCACTCTTTACTGGCTCGCTGTAGCCACCCTGAGAGGCTGAAAACGCAAATTCGGCGACCTCGTCGCTGAGCAGGTCACCACGGTTTACCCAACCCAGATCAATGGCACCGGAAGAACCGGCAGCATCTTTGGCGACCGTATCAAAATCGCGGCCTTCAGAGAGCTGCGCATAAGCTGCGGCTGCATTTTCTTTGGTATCAAACAGCAACTGCGTCAGCTTGCGACGACCCGGAACCGTATAGTCATCCAGTTGTTCGTCATAGGCCGCCCGCAAGCTGTCCTCGCCGATGCTGGCATCGCGGGCCAGCAGGGCCGGGGCCAGATTAACCGCGACGATCTTGCGGTATTCCGGTGCGCGATAACGCTCCGCATTCGTTTCATAGTATTTCTGCAGTTCAGCTTCTGTCGGCTCGGCCGGTGCCGGCAGCTTGTCTGCGGTCAGGGTGATGGTTTCTGCAACACGCTGTTCATTACGATAGGCAAACAGCTTGTCGACGAGGGCCGCCGGGGGCTGAACGCCAATCGTTGCAGCCGTGACCAGCTGACGACGACGGATGTCCTGACGCAGAATATCCAGATACCCGCTTTCACTCATACCACCATTCCGCAGAACAGCCGCGAATACACTCGGATCAAACTTGCCACTGGCATCATGAAACGCCGGTTCGGCGGCTAGCTGCTGACCAATCACACCATCACCAGCGGCAATGCCGAGCTCAAGCGCCAGTGCATCAACTGCCGTCTGGGCAACCAGCCGGTTGACGACCTGATCGACCAGACCGAACTGACGCATCAGTTCCGGCGTCAGCTGTCCGTTGAACAGGGGGGCCATGCGCGCCGTTTCCTGCCGGATCTCCCGGGACATATCGACGGCGCTGATCGAAGCGTCACCCACTTCGATGGGGCGGTCATCGGCCTGAATGCGGGCAGAAACGAAATCGCCCACTCCCCATACGGCAAAAGACAGTGCGATGAGAATCAGGAAAGCTTTGACGACCCAGGAGCCGGTCTGACTGCGTATGGCTTGAAGCATTTTTTCATCCGGAAACAATAAATCATTGAACGGCGCCATCATTGAAAAGGCTGTAAAAGCGCCGAACTGGCCCGGATAATGTGTTCGGCGGCTGGATTATGCAAGGGCAGCATGGTAGCCGGTCCAACATACAGGTTTCAGATAAATCAGATCAGGAGAACGAATCATGGCGCGCCGCCCCCTCATCGCCGGTAACTGGAAAATGAACGGCCTCAAACAGGCCGGTCTCTCACTGGCGACAGAACTTGGCGAACGCCTGAAAGCTGCCGCACCTGATGCCGGTTTTGATATGCTGGTTTGTCCGCCTGCAACTCTGATCGATGCCGTCTCGACGGCTGTTTCAGGTACCGGCCTGCTGGTTGGCGGGCAGGACTGCCATGCCCGCTCAAATGGCGCACATACCGGCGATATTGCACCGGAAATGCTTGCCGACCTTGGTTGCAGCCACGTTCTCCTTGGTCACTCCGAGCGCCGGGCCGATCATGGCGAAACGAGTGACGAGGTCGCAGAAAAGGCTCTGAAAGCCGTCGATGCCGGTCTTGTTCCGGTCATCTGTGTTGGTGAGACCGAAGCCGAGAAAGATGCCGGACGCACCCTTGAAGTGCTTGGCGATCAGGTATCACGGTCCGTACCCGACGGTCTGGGAGCAAAGCTTTTTGTCCTGGCTTACGAGCCGGTCTGGGCAATTGGTACCGGACGCACACCGACGGCAACCGAGGCCAATGATATTCATGGTGCCCTGCGTAAAATGCTGGAGCAGAAGGTAGGTGACGCGGAAACCGTCCGTATTCTCTATGGTGGTTCCGTAAAACCATCCAATGCGGCAGAGTTCCTGTCATCAGAACATATCGATGGCGCACTGGTTGGCGGGGCCAGCCTGAAAGCGGATGACTTCTGGGCAATTGCCCAAGTTTGCGCTGGCCAAAATTGAGATCAGTGACTATGTACCGGCAACAAATTCTGCGAACTACTGACTGAATGACTCATGGTTGCTGTCCTTCTCGCCGTTCATTTGCTTCTCGCCATCTTTCTGATCGCTGTCGTTCTGATGCAGCGCAGTGAGGGTGGTGCGCTTGGCATGGGCGGTGGTGGCGGTGGCGGTCTGATGACCTCCCGTGGTGCCGGTAACCTGCTGACACGTTCCACGGCTATTCTGGCTGCCTGCTTCATGGCAACCAGCCTGGCTCTGGCTGTGTTTGGTGAGTCAGACCGCAACGCAGGGGCACTTCAGTCGATTCCCACGCCTGCTGTCGAGCAGCCAGCCGAACCGGCTGTTCCTGCGGCGCCGACAAGCGACTGATAACTAAGCTATTTCCGTTTTTTCCAACGCAACCCTTTGGGTTGCGGCACACATTGCTATAGGTTAACCGCCCATGGCGCGGTATATTTTTATCACAGGCGGCGTGGTTTCCTCTCTCGGGAAGGGGCTGGCGTCAGCGGCTCTCGGTGCGTTGCTTCAGTCCCGTGGATACACGGTTCGTCTTCGCAAGCTGGATCCGTATCTCAATGTCGATCCGGGCACGATGTCGCCCTATCAGCACGGGGAAGTCTATGTCACCGATGACGGGGCAGAAACCGACCTTGATCTCGGGCATTACGAGCGGTTTACCGGCGTTGCATCCCGACAGGCCGATAACGTCACCACCGGACGCATTTACCAGAATGTGATCGCGAAGGAACGGCGCGGAGATTATCTCGGCGCAACCGTTCAGGTGATTCCGCATGTCACTGATGCCATCAAGGAATTCGTGCTGAATGACGTGGAGGATGAAGATTTCATTCTCTGCGAGATCGGCGGCACGGTCGGTGACATTGAAAGTCTGCCGTTTCTGGAAGCCATTCGTCAGCTTGGCAACGAACTGGGCCGTGAACGGACAATGTTCGTTCATCTGACCCTGCTGCCTTATATCGCCGCAGCCGGCGAGCTGAAAACCAAACCGACCCAGCATTCCGTCAAGGAACTGCTCAGTGTCGGTATTCAGCCGGATATGCTGCTTTGCCGGGCAGAGCGCGATATTCCTGAATCTGAGCGCCGCAAGATCGCGCTGTTCTGTAATGTCAGTCAGGATGCCGTTATCCCTGCACTGGATGTCTCCAACATCTATGAAGTCCCCATCAGCTATCATGCCAAGGGAATGGACGATGTGGTCTGCCGACATTTCGGACTGACCGGCGCACCGTCACCAAACCTCAGCACCTGGCGACGGATTTCCCAGACAGTCAGCGCCCCGGAAGGCGGCGACGTGACGATTGCGGTTGTCGGCAAATACACGGTTCTGCTGGATGCCTACAAGTCACTGGCGGAATCCCTGACCCATGGTGGTATTGCCAACAATGTCCGGGTCAATCTGGACTGGATAGAATCCGAGATATTCGAAACAGACGGTGCCGTACAGCGACTTGAGAATGTTGACGGCATTCTGGTCCCCGGCGGTTTTGGCGAGCGCGGCTCCGAAGGCAAGATTGCCGCAGCCCGGTTTGCGCGGGAACGTGGCGTTCCTTATTTCGGTATCTGCTTCGGTATGCAGATGGCTGTCATTGAAGCTGCACGGAACCTTGCCGGTATAAAAGATGCGGGGTCGACTGAATTTGGCCCTTGTGACGAAGCTGTCGTCGGTCTGATGACTGAATGGGTTCGGGGTAACCGGCGGGAGACCCGCAGCGAAGAAGACGATCTCGGCGGCACCATGCGCCTTGGCGCCTATGATGCGGTGCTGGGGGAAGGAACCCGTGTCCGGGAAATCTACGGCAAGGCGAATATTTCGGAACGTCACCGGCATCGTTATGAAGTCAATCCCGACTATCGGGAACGGCTGGAAGCAAACGGCATGATCTTCTCCGGAATGTCACCGGATGGCGTGCTGCCTGAAATCGTCGAAATTCCGGAACATCCCTGGTTTATCGGCGTCCAGTATCACCCAGAACTGAAATCCAAGCCGTTTGATCCGCATCCGCTGTTCACCTCGTTCATCGAGGCCGCACGGAAGCATTCACGGCTGGTCTAGGAGCAACCAGATGGTTGAGCAGAGGACGGTCGAGGTCGGTTCGGTCAGAATAGGCAATAACCTGCCGCTGGTGCTGATTGCCGGGCCCTGTCAGATGGAAAGCCGCCAGCACGCACTGGAAATGAGTTCCGCGATCAAGGAAATCACCGATGCGCTCGGCATTGGCCTGATCTACAAAACCTCCTACGACAAGGCGAACCGTACCAGCGTTTCCGCCGCACGCGGTGTCGGGCTTGAAGCTTCACTGCCGGTTTTTGCAGAAGTCCGGGAAACCGTGGGCTGTCCGGTTCTGACCGATGTTCATGACGCGCTGCATTGCGCTCCTGTCGCTGAAGCGGTGGATGTGCTGCAAATCCCGGCTTTTCTGTGCCGCCAGACCGACCTGCTGATTGCCGCCGGTGAAACCGGCCGGGCCATCAATGTGAAGAAGGGCCAGTTTCTGGCTCCCTGGGACATGGCAAATGTCGCTGATAAAATCCGCAGTACCGGGAATGACCGGGTAACCCTGTGCGAACGCGGTGCCAGCTTTGGCTATAACACGCTGGTCAGCGATATGCGGTCACTGCCGATCATGGCACAGACCGGTTGCCCGGTCGTCTTTGACGCCACCCATTCGGTACAGCAGCCAGGCGGGCAGGGGACAAGCTCCGGCGGCCAGCGAGAATTCGCGCCGGTCCTCGCCCGCGCCGCCGTCGCTGTTGGTGTCGCCGCCGTCTTTATCGAGACCCATCAGGATCCGGACAGCGCGCCGAGCGATGGACCAAACATGATACCCATCAATGAGTTGAAGGGCGTTCTTGAGACATTGATTGCCTTCGACAAACTATCGAAGTCACTTCAGTAATCTTGACCCGCAGGCTTGGTCAGACAGTCTGCGAAAACCCTGAACGCTTTACCATGCCGGCATTTAAAGCCGGTCCCAGATACGCTGTTCCAGTTCAAGTTCCTCCTCAAACTCACGTAATTCGGATTTCGGAAAATCCTTTACCGAAACAACGTGATAACCGTGTTCACCTGTGTCGCTGACAACAATATGCCGCGTATTGTGCTCTCGCATCAGGCGAACGGCCTCGAACCCTTTCGCATCACAATCCAGACATACGGGGTTTGTCGTCATGACTTCCCTGACTTCTGTCTGCTTCGGGTCCAGGCCCGCTTCAAAGACACTGTTCAGCAAATTATAGAGTGTAAAAATCCCTTTGAGTTCATCACCTTCAAGAATCAAAACAGCGCCAACGCCGTGATCTTTCATCTTGCCGGCAACAATACTGACAGGATCAGACGGACGGACAGCCAGTAATATCTGGCCCTCAACAATTTCACCAAGTTTTCTCTGGGGCATGTCCTGATACCTCCTTCCCGGATCGTTATTTACAGGAAGTATCCGGGAAATTGCTTCCCGTATGAATGATATGGATCAACCCAGAGCAAGTTAGCAGAAAAAAGGCCTCATTTCTGCATCAGTAACGCATCCCGGGCTTCAATAGGCAGATGTCCCGAAATGCTTTCGGAAAGCTTCCATTTCCGCGCGTTCCGAGGATGAAGCTTCAACCAGCCATTGCCGGAACTGAGTAACCAGCGGACGTTTTGCTGATTGTTCCGGGCAAACAAAAAAATAATTGAAACAGCTGGTTAACTGGATATCGAGAGGCATCACAAGATTGCCATTCTCAAGGTCCGGTTTCACAAAACCATAATCGGCAATCGCCACACCCAACCCGCGCATCGCCGCACTGACAGCCATTTCAAGGGTCGAAAAGGCAAGGCCGTCGGTGGTTTCAATTGTCTGCTGATATCCCGTCCGCTCCAGCCAGTCGCGCCAGTCTTCGCGGCTGGGTGTCGGATGAATCAGTACATGCCCAGCGAGGTCAGCCGGTGATGAAAGCGGATGCCGTTCCAGATAGTCACGGGAGCATACGGGGGTAAGGACCTCCGTCAGAATATGATCGCTGACAAGACCCGCAGGGGGAGTACGGTCGCAATAAATGGCAGCATCGAACTCCTCGCGCCGGAAATCCGCATTCTCCCCGGTCGTAATCCGGACATCGATATCCGGATGCAATTCCTGAAATTCAGAAAGGCGCGGGATCATCCAGCGAATCGCAAAGGTCGGCGGTGTCTTGATACGCAGTTCCCTCCGTTCTTCCATCACCGAAGCGACAGCATCAGCCAGCCGGTCAAATGACACAGACAGATCTGGCAACAGGGCTGCGCCACGGTCAGTCAGACTGATGGCCCGGTGCAAACGCCGGAACAGCGGAAAACCGAGATACTCTTCCAGTCCCTTGATATGACGACTGACCGCACTCTGGGTGACATGCAGTTCCTCTGCTGCATCCGAAAAACTCAGATGTCGCGCAGCTGCCTCAAACGCCCGAAGCGCATTCAATGACGGAAGACGTCGCATTATTAGCATCTCTTTTTATCATGCAATGGATTAAATCTATCCGTTTGAGAGCCCTTATATCAATGAATACTCTGGATTTCTGACATAAACGGACAATCACATGAATATCACAGCATCAGTTTTTAGAATAAGAGTGGCCCTGACAGAGACACTCATCTCAGTTAGAAACTCCGGTCCTGGTTTTTCTGAAACCCTGCGCTGCTGGAGCTATCGCATCAGAACCCGCCATCATCTGTCCACCATGGACAGTCATCTGCTGGCAGATATCGGGCTGACGACGGAAGATGCCATCACCGAGTCCCGGCAGCCGTTCTGGAGGCCAGTATCTCCATCCCGGAGCGGGCTTGGCTTGCGCCGCTAAGCGGCCTCGTCTAGAACCGCTCGTCCTTTCACTGACGCCGGAGTCCGGAGGTATCATGTCTGCCATTATCGATATTCATGCCCGCGAAATTCTCGATTCCCGGGGCAACCCGACCGTTGAAGTCGATGTCTGCCTCGAAACTGGTGCTGTTGGTCGCGCGGCGGTGCCGTCCGGTGCCTCCACGGGCGCCCATGAAGCCGTAGAACTGCGGGATGGCGATGCCTCCCGGTATGGCGGCAAGGGTGTTCTTAAAGCCGTCGAAGCCGTGAACGGCGAGATATTTGATGCGCTTTCCGGTATGGATTCAGAAAATCAGACCGCCCTTGATCAGATCATGATCGCGCTGGATGGCACCCCGAACAAAAGCCGCCTCGGCGCGAATGCAACGCTTGGCGTCAGTCTCGCGCTGGCCAAAGCGACCTCGATTGAACTCGATCAGCCGCTGTTCCGCTATGTCGGCGGCGTCTTCGCCCGCGACCTGCCTGTGCCGATGATGAATATCGTCAATGGCGGCGCCCATGCGGACAACCCGATCGACATTCAGGAATTCATGGTCATGCCGGTTGGCGCGGAAAGCGGATCGGAAGCCATCCGCGTTGGTGCAGAAATTTTTCAGGCCCTCAAGAAGGCACTGTCGGCTGCGGGCCATAACACCAATGTCGGTGATGAAGGCGGCTTTGCTCCCTCACTGAGCAGCGCCGACGAAGCTCTCTCCTTCATCATGAAGGCGATTGAAGCAACCGGTCGCAAGCCGGGCGATGATGTGTTGCTGGCGCTGGATTGCGCCTCCACCGAATATTTCAAAGATGGCATCTATGATCTGGCGGGTGAGGGCAAGAAGCTCGATGCTGCCGGTCACGTCGCCTATCTCGCCGACCTCTGTGCCCGCTATCCCATCCTGTCGATTGAAGACGGCATGGGCGAAGACGATATGGCGGGGTGGGAACATCTGACAGCCGAGATCGGTGACAAGGTACAGCTTGTCGGTGACGACCTGTTCGTGACCAACACCGCGCGCCTCATTGATGGCATCGCCAACAAGCGGGCCAACGCCATTCTGGTGAAGGTGAACCAGATCGGTACCCTGACTGAAACACTGGAAGCGGTCGAGACGGCCCACAAGGCTGGTTACCGGGCCGTCATGTCTCATAGGTCGGGAGAGACCGAAGACTCAATCATTGCCGATCTTGCGGTTGCCACGAACTGCGGCCAGATCAAGACCGGCTCACTGTCGCGTTCTGACAGAACGGCGAAATACAACCAGTTGATCCGGATCGAGGAAATGCTGGGTGCAGCAGCCCGTTACCCCGGACGTGCCGCCCTGGCACGATAATCCCGGCGACATTTACGCTTTTTAAAGCGGCGGAGGTGTTATCTGACCTCCGCCGTTTTGTTTTTTGGGGCAGGGGACCGTTATCTGGCAATGACTATTGTCGAACAAATCAGAATGCGCAGCCGTCGTGCGGTCATGCCAGCCTGTGCCATCGCCTTCCTTGGTTATTTCGTCTATCATGCACTGCAGGGGGATCTTGGCCTTGTGGCATGGTGGCGACTGAATCAGGAGATCACTGTCGCTCAGGCTGAACTGGCTGAGGCGACAACCCTCCGTGAAACATGGGCCCGCCGGGTGCATCTGCTGCAGCCGGAAAATCTCGATCCGGATATGATGGACGAAAGGGCACGCAAAATGCTCAATCTGGTCCATCCGGACGACCGCATCATTCCAGTCCCCGGAAGTATAAATTAACCGATATCAAGTTATTTTTCATATTCACAAATAAAATCAATGACTTAACGATTTTTACGATTTTTCCGTCTATTGCATAACTGAAGAATTATCATTATCCTCCAAGGAAAGATTAGGCTGGACCCGTTGGTATCTGGCTGACTGACCGCGCAGATCACAGCGCAATTTCTGGAGGGAATGATGGCGACATCGACCAAACGCAAATCATCCGCGCGCGGTAAATCCGCGGGGCCGGACAAGGATACCCTGCTTCATTATTATCGCGAAATGCTGCTGATCCGCCGCTTTGAAGAAAAAGCCGGGCAAATGTACGGCATGGGTCTGATCGCCGGTTTCTGCCACCTCTATATTGGTCAGGAAGCTGTCGTGGTCGGTATCCAGGCAGCCATGAAAGAGGGTGATACCGTCATCACCAGTTACCGCGATCATGCGCACATGCTGGCAACCGGCATGGAAAGCCGTGGCGTGATGGCAGAACTTACCGGCCGTTCCGGAGGGTATTCCCGCGGTAAAGGCGGGTCGATGCATATGTTCTCCCGCGACAAGGGCTTCTTCGGTGGCCATGGCATCGTGGCGGCTCAGGTGCCGATCGGTACGGGACTTGGCTTTGCTCACAAATACAAAGACGAGGACAACCTCTGCGCCACCTATCTTGGTGATGGCGCCATCAATCAGGGGCAGGTCTACGAGGCTTTCAACATGGCCGCTCTCTGGAAGCTGCCGGTCCTCTATATCATTGAGAACAACAAATATGGCATGGGCACTTCGGTCGCCCGCGCCTCGGCCCATACGGATCTGTTCAACCGCGGCAGCGCCTATGGCATTCCCGGTGAGGAAGTCGACGGCATGAATGTGGTGACCGTCAATGCGGCTGCCGCAAAAGCCATCGAGCATATCCGGGCAGGCAAGGGGCCTTATATCCTTGAAATGAGCACCTATCGCTACCGCGGGCATTCCATGTCCGATCCGGCGAAATACCGCTCAAAGGAAGAAGTTCAGAAGATGCGGTCCGAACGCGACCCGATTGATAATGTGCGGGCCATGTTGCTCGACATGAAGGATGTCACGGAAGAATCGCTGAAAGAAATCGACAAGGAGGTGAAAGCCATCGTCTCCGATGCAGCAGATTTCGCACAGCAGTCTCCTGAACCCGATATTTCCGAACTCTGGACCGACATTCTGGTGGAGGCCTGATCCATGCCAATCGAAATTCTGATGCCGGCCCTCTCGCCAACCATGACCGAGGGCACACTATCCAAATGGGCCGTCAAGGAAGGTGACAGCGTCGCCAGTGGTGACGTCATTGCTGAAATTGAAACCGACAAGGCGACGATGGAAGTCGAAGCCGTTGATGAAGGCAAAATCGGCAAGATCCTGATTGACGAAGGCAGCGAAGGTGTTGCGGTAAATACACCCATCGCCATCCTGCTCGAAGAAGGCGAAAGTGAATCGGATATGGAGAACATGTCCTCATCCGCGCCGAAGCCGGATGCCGGGTCTGACGCCGACAAGCCGAAGGCAGAGCCGGACAGCGCGCCTGAATCCCGCCCGGAACCGACTGCGGCTTCCGCCAGCCCGATTCCTTCCGCCCCCGCAGAACCGGAATATTCCGGCGAAACGACAAGCTGCACGGTCCGTGAAGCACTGCGCGATGCGATGGCAGAGGAAATGCGCAAGGACGAACGCGTCTTCCTGATGGGCGAGGAAGTCGCTGAATATCAGGGTGCATACAAGGTCAGTCAGGGCCTGCTCGACGAATTCAGCTCGAAGCGGGTGATTGATACCCCGATCACCGAGCACGGATTTACCGGCGTTGGCGTTGGTGCCGCTTTCGGGGGCCTGCGCCCGATCGTCGAGTTCATGACCTTCAACTTCGCCATGCAGGCGATGGACCATATTATCAACTCCGCCGCCAAGACGCTTTATATGGCCGGTGGTCAGATGGGCTGTCCGATCGTCTTCCGTGGTGCGAATGGTGCGGCCTCACGTGTCGGCGCACAGCATTCACAATGCTATGCCAGCTGGTACGCCCATGTACCCGGCCTGAAGGTTGTCTCGCCCTGGAACTCGGTTGATGCGAAAGGCCTGCTGAAAGCAGCCATCCGCGATCCGAACCCGGTGATCGTGCTGGAGAATGAAATTCTCTACGGCCAGAGCTTCGACGGCGTTCCGACCGACCCGGACTGGGCATTGCCAATCGGCAAGGCCAAGATCGAACGGGAAGGCTCCGACGTTACCATCATCGCCTATTCACTGATGGTTGGCCGCGCACTTGAAGCCGCCAAGAAGCTGGAAGAAGAAGGCATCTCGGCAGAAATCATCAACCTGCGCAGCCTGCGCCCGCTGGATACTGAGACCATCGTCAAGTCGGTCAAGAAGACCAACCGCATCGTTTCAGTCGAAGAAGGCTGGCCGGTGGCTGGCATGGGTTCGGAAATCGCTGCAATCTGCATGGAACAGGCCTTCGACTGGCTTGATGCGCCGGTGGTTCGTGTCTGTGGTGCAGATGTGCCGATGCCCTATGCCGCCAATCTTGAAGCCCTCACCATTCCGCAGGCAGACAAGGTGGTCGAAGCCGCCAAGTCCGTCTGCTATCGCGACTGAGCCGGTAGGGAGGAAAAACCATGACCGTTGAAATTCTGATGCCGGCCCTGTCCCCGACGATGACGGAAGGGACACTTGCAGCCTGGCATAAGAAAGAAGGCGATAGCGTTGCCTCGGGTGACGTGATCGCTGAAATTGAAACCGACAAGGCCACGATGGAAGTCGAGGCTGTCGATGAAGGTGTGATGGGGAAAATTCTCGTCGAAGCCGGCACGGAAGGCGTCGCTGTCAATGCGGCCATCGCCATCCTGCTGGAAGAAGGCGAGGACGAAAGCGCACTGGATGCCGCCGTGAAGAACGCCGGTTCCAGCGCCCCGTCAGGATCCGGATCCCAGCCGAAGGAAGAAAAGGCGGAAGCCAGGGCCGAACCTGAAAAACCGGCTGCTGACAGCAAACCTGCCGAAAGCAAATCCGGTGGCGTCACCTTGTCGGAAGATTCAAAAGCACCGGCAGCACCGAAGTCGGAAAGTGGCGAGCGTATTTTTGCCAGCCCGCTGGCCCGCCGCATCGCCAGCCAGGAAGGTGTTGATCTGAAAGCCGTGAAGGGCTCCGGCCCACACGGTCGTATCGTGAAGGCTGATGTTGAAGAAGCCATCAAAAGCGGTACAGGCAGTCCGGCAAAAGACGCTGCGAAATCTGCCGACAAGCCGTCAGAGAAGGCAGCGACACCACCTGCACCGATGTCGACAGACAATCCGTTCGAGCCGGAGTTCGAGCTCGAAAAACTCAACAATATGCGCAAGACCATTGCCAAGCGCCTTGCCGAATCGAAACAGAACATCCCGCATTTCTACCTCACGGTGGATGTCGAACTGGATGAACTGCTGGCGCTGCGCAAAAAACTCAATGACCGCGCAGACGGGGCCTACAAGCTGTCGGTCAACGATCTGGTGATCAAGGCCGTCGGCATTGCCCTGCGTCAGGTCCCGGCAGCAAACGCATCCTACACGGCGGATGGCATCAAACTGTACAAGCAGGCTGATGTCTCCGTAGCTGTCGCCATCGATGGTGGCCTGATCACCCCAGTGGTCCGCGATGCGGGGAACAAGGGTCTGTCCGTCATTTCCAATGAAATGAAGGAACTGGCCAGCAAGGCGAAAGAAGGGAAGCTGCAGCCTGAGGAATATCAGGGCGGCACTTTCTCGATCTCCAACCTCGGCATGTTCGGCATCACCAATTTCCAGGCAGTCATCAACCCGCCGCAGGCCTGTATTCTGGCCGTCGGTGCGGGACAGCAGCGTGCGGTCATCAAGGATGGTGCCGTACAGGCAGCGACCGTAATGTCCTGCACCCTGTCGGTTGACCACCGGGCCGTTGACGGTGCTGTCGGTTCCAGCTTCCTCACAGCCTTCAAGAAGCTGCTGGAAGAGCCACTTTCAATGATGCTGTGAGTTTGCGCGCATGAATTGCGTAAACATCAGCGACAAACTGGCGCAGTTCGATGACTGCTGGTCACCAAAGGTGGTCGGTCAGGTCAACAACTGCGCCATCAAGCTGGTGAAACTTGAAGGCGAATTCGTCTGGCATCATCACGAGGATGAAGATGAAATGTTTCTGGTCCTATCCGGCCAGATGAACATGGAATTCCGGGACAGAACCGTCGAGGTCGGTCCCGGAGAATTCATCGTCGTCCCGCATGGCGTCGAGCACCGGCCGGTTGCGATCGGTGGTGTCTGCGAAGTGATGCTGGTGGAGCCGGACAGCGTGCTGAATACCGGGAACGTTCATAACGAACGCACCGTCGAACATCTGGACAGGATTTAGAGGAGGCCGGTCATGGCCGATAACAATTTTGATATCCTCATCATCGGTGGCGGCCCTGGCGGCTATGTCGCTGCAATTCGGGCTGCTCAGCTCGGGATGAAAACCGCCGTGGTCGAGAAGAAACATCTCGGCGGCATCTGCCTGAACTGGGGTTGTATCCCGACCAAGGCGCTGCTGCGCTCGGCTGAAATTTATCACTACATGAACCACGCCGAAGATTACGGTCTCACGGCCGGCAAGGTCGGGTTTGATATTGCCAAGGTGGTACAGCGTTCCCGTGGCGTCTCGAAGCAGCTTAACGGCGGTGTCGGTCACTTGCTCAAAAAGAACAAGGTGACAGTCATCGATGGAACCGCCCGTCTGCTTGGTGGCGGTAAGGTCGGTGTGTCGAAAGATGGCAAGAGCATCGGTGATTACAGTGCCAAACATATCATCATCGCAACCGGTGCACGTCCGCGCGGGCTGCCGGGTATGGAGCCTGATGGCAAACTGATCTGGACCTATTTCGAGGCCATGGTTCCTGAAACCATGCCGAAAAGCCTGGTTGTCGTCGGCTCCGGCGCCATCGGTATCGAATTCGCGAGTTTCTATCGCACCATGGGTGCAGATGTGACTGTGGTTGAGGTCATGGACCAGATCATGCCGGTCGAAGATGCCGAGATTTCCAAGATTGCCCGCAAGCAACTGGAAAAGCAGGGTCTCAAGATCATGACCAAGGCCAAGGTGACTGCCGTCAAGAAGGGCAGCAATGATGTCACCGCGACGGTTGAGGATGCCAAGGGCAAGACCATTGAAATCAAGGCAGAACGCATGATTTCTGCGGTTGGTGTGGTCGGAAATATTGAAGATATCGGCCTGGACAGCACAAAGGTCAAAACCGACCGCGGCTGCATCGTCATTGATGAATATGGCCGGACAGCAGAGCAGGGCATCTATGCCATCGGCGATGTTGCCGGACCGCCGATGCTGGCGCACAAGGCAGAACATGAAGGCGTGATCTGCGTCGAAAAAATTGCCGGACTGCATCCGCATCCGATGAAGAAAGAACAGATCCCCGGCTGTACCTACTGCCACCCGCAGGTAGCCAGTGTTGGTCTTACCGAAGCAAAAGCCAAGGAAGCCGGCTATGACGTTCGCGTCGGACGTTTTCCGTTCATTGGAAACGGCAAAGCCATCGCTCTGGGTGAGCCGGACGGCCTGATCAAGACGGTCTTCGACAAGAAGACAGGTCAGCTACTCGGCGCCCATATGGTCGGGGCGGAAGTCACCGAACTGATCCAGGGTTATGTCGTCGCAATGGGCCTTGAGACCACCGAGGAAGAGCTGATGCACACCGTCTTCCCGCATCCGACACTGAGCGAAATGATGCATGAAAGCGTCCTCGACGCCTACGGCCGCGTCATTCACATGTAAAATCCTCCGCTTCATCCCGAACGCTTCCGGGATGAAGCGGAGTTCACAGCCTCAGGCTGCGGCTTCCAGAGACGACCGGCGAAGCTGGCTGGCCCGGTGCATCAATGTCCTGTTGATATGTCCGTTGGACTTGATCGCCAGACGTTCTGCTGCGAATGCTTCAGCCACATCCCGTGAGCCGGAACGAATCGCGGCATCGGTCAGTGTCCAGTCAATGATATCGCGCTGGGCGTGACTTCCACCGAAAGCATGCGCGAAACGGCGCACCGGATGCAGGCGTTCCACAGCCTGCGAGAAATCACCCCGGTGCCAGGCCTGAAAACCTTCAATCAGGGGCAAGGCAATGGTGGCAGCCCAACCGGCTGACTCGCTTCCACACGCTGACTGTTGCCGGCAGGTTGACAGCAGATCCTCAACCTCTTTCTCCCGCCCGGCGCCGAGATAAACCATAGCGGCATGCCAGTCATTAAAGCCATAAAGCCTGCCATCCGCATGCAGGGACCATCGGTCTGCAATCGATATGCAGCGGTCACTGACATCCACCCCCGTCATTTTCAGACGCCATAACATCGCGGCCGCATCAACCAGATCGGCAGCAACGGTACTGGCCCCGGCAACAATATGATCATCATAGATGGCGATGGCTTCCGCTGACTGGTCCAGATCAAGATGAAACAGGGCCTTGTGCCACCAGTTATGGACCTGAAAGAAATTATCCTCGGCTGACCAGTAAGCCTCACGGGTTGCCATCCAGCCAATGCCATCTTCCGGACGACCCTGCATTTCCATTACATGCGCGACGGCGTGATGTGCCCAGCAATCCCGTGGATTCATCGCCAGCGCACGACGTCCTGTTTCCTCGGCTTTTAAATAATCACCGGCTTCCTCAAGCCCGAAACTATGCATGCCAAGGACCAGCGAGTACCCAGGGATATCCGGAGTCCAGTGGGGCAGGGCGCGGGCAATCCGGTTGCGCAGATTCCGCGCATCGCCGCGAAAAAAATCAAGCAACTGCCCGACCTGCAATGCCAGAATGTCCCGTGGGTACTGCATGGACAGGAAATCCAGTGTCACGGCCGCCCGGGACCATTCGCCGCGCAGCAGGTTGTCCAGCGCAGCGATGTGAAAGCCTTCACGCTCATCATGACCAAGTGATTTGGCATGCATGACAATTTCACTGGCAGCAGCGGTTGCTTCCGGCTCTGTCGACACAGCAAACAACCAGCTCTTCAGAATATGGGCCATTGCAAAAGCCGGCGCTTTATCGATAGCTGCATCAGCCAGCGCCACCGGATCACCTGAATAAATCTGGAATGCAGCAACGGCATCATCATAAAGCTCCGCAGCTTCAAGGGTCGCACCCGTTACCGCATTGCCCTGTCTGTCTTTCGTTATCATCTCTACTCCTTCGGATAAAAGCCATCACCGGCACCCGGCCGGAGATGTATTGAGGGGAGCGGTTTTCTATATTTCAGGCCCATGCAGAACCAGAGAACCTGTGGTATGGTTTTCACGGTTATATTTATTGTTTTAAATCAGATAGTTATATTCTCCAGATCAGAAACCTTCCCTGATCTCGGTTCAAACGGGTCTGTCAACTATACCTGCGGTACAGCTGGAATGATGGAGTGAACGACAATGTTGTCAGCTGATGAAGGGAAACCCGGCGGTACCCGCCAACAAATTCTGGACGCGGCGGAGGAAGCTGTTCTCGCAAAAGGCTTCGGCGCGACCTCAATCGAGGAACTGATTGCCGCTGTTGGTATTTCGAAAAGCGGTTTCTTCTACCATTTCCGGGACAAGGGAGAACTCGCCAAGGCATTGCTGAACCGTTACATCGAACGGGACGACAAGATCTTCGATGATATATTTTCCCAGGCTGACGACCTTGATGAGGACCCGTTACACAGCTTCCTGATCGCCCTCAAAATACTGTCTGACCTGTTCCGGGACTTGCCCGGCGGTCATCCCGGCTGTCTCGTCGCCTCAATCTGTTATCACGAGCAGCTTTTCGATCAGGGAGTTCAGGCGCTCAACACGACAGCCGTGCTGAAATGGCGTGCCCGCTTTCGGGCAAGACTGGTAAAAATCGCTGCTGTTTACGAACTCTCTGCGGAACACGACCTCGACGATCTGGCAGACATGTTTTCCAGTATCGCTGATGGCGGCATTATACTGGCCAAGGTGACCAGGGAACCGGAGGTTCTGGCACGACAGATGTTGCTCTACCGCAGCTTCATCAGGCTCGTCTTCAGTAAAAAGCGGGAAGCTGCCTGAAAGCGTTATCCCGCCAGTTCGGTTATCTTTTCATACAGGCTGCGGTTTACCTGAATACCCTCGACCGGTGTTTTCTGCCGGTTCTTGTGCCGGCGTTGACCGGGCAGGCGTACCCCGTCCTGTGAGGTCAGTTCCCGGAAGAATCCTTCCGCATGAGTACGCCAGCCATCGGCGTCGCCAAAACGGGCGGGGTCGAAGGCCAGGATCAGTTCACCACCCGGCGGGGGGCCACCATCTGCATTGTCCTGTTGTCCGGCCTCATAGCTGAACAGATCGCCCATAAGGCCGCCGGTCAGCAGTTCGACCATCATCGCAATTCCCGAGCCCTTGTAGCCGCCAAACGGTAATTGTGCGCCTTCCAGAACCTTGTTCGGGTCTGTTGTCGGATTGCCGTCCGCATCAATGCCACAACCCGGCGGCAGTTCCTTTCCATCACGGGCATGGATCATCACATCACCACGGGCCATAGCAGCAGAAGCCTGATCGAAGACCAGAGGAGGGGCCCCGTCGCGGGGAAATCCGAACGCCATCGGGTTGGTGCCGAAAAACGGCTTTGTCCCGCCTGCCGGTGCCACCATTGGACTGGCGGCAGTGAAGGCCATGCCGACAAGACCGGCGTCAGTCAGCATCTCGATCTCCGGCCAGAGCGCCGCAAAATGATAGATGTTACGAAGCGCCAGAGCCGCCATGCCCTGTGTGCGGGCCAGTTCAATGAGCCGGGGCATGCCCGTCTCGATAGCCAGTGGCGCAAACCCGCCTTTACCGTCAACACGCAGAACAGAAGGCGCGATCACGGAAGCCTCAGGCACTGCCTTGCCATCAACCTTTCCATTGCGCAGCGAGGTGACGTAGCCCGGCAAACGGAACAGCCCGTGCGATTCGCAGATATCACCTTCTGCAACCATCATGATTTCGGCAACAGCCTCGGCATTGGCCTGGTCACAGCCATTTGCCAGCAATGCCCGGACAGCCAGCGCCCGGGCATCTGCGAGAGAGATGTTGATGCGTTCCATATAAGGTCTCCTGCGATTTAGGTTCCGCCATGAGACCGTGCAATGAACGTGCACGCAACCCGGCTGCAGAAAACTCTCAGCTCACGTCATCGACAGGAACTGCTGGCCCTGATTTCAGCCTCTGGTTCTATCCCTTGGCTTTGGCTTTTGCCCAGGCATCACGGAGTCCGATTGTCCGGCTGAAAACCGGTCTGCCATCCGCTGTATTCTCTGCATCGCGGACAAAGTAACCCTGACGTTCAAACTGAACCGGGTCTTCGCCGGTAAAGTCGAGCAGGGAAGGCTCCAGCATGGCGCTTTCAATGACCGTCAGTGACTCCGGGTTGATATCATCCAGCCAGTCACCTTCAGCCCCCGGATCGGGACGACTGAACAGATAGTCATAGATGCGCACTTCCGCAGGCACCGCCTGCGGTGCTGAAACCCAGTGCAGAGTTGCTTTTACCTTGCGGCCGTCGGGCGCATCGCCGCCACGGGTTTCCGGATCATAGGTGCAACGCAACTCAATGACATTACCCTCATCATCCGTCACGTAATCCTGGCAGGTAAGGAAATATGCCCAGCGCAGCCGTACTTCACGGCCCGGGCCAAGGCGGAAGAATTTCTTCGGCGGATCAATCATGAAATCTTCGCGCTCGATATAAAGCTCGCGCGAGAAGGGAACCTGACGAACACCGGCGGCTTCATCTTCCGGGTTGTTCACCGCATCCAGATATTCGGTTTCACCTTCCGGATAGTTCTCGATCACCACCTTGATGGGATTCAGCACGGCCATCCGGCGTTCTGCCGACTTGTTCAGCAGATTACGTACGCAGAATTCCAGCATCGCCATCTCGACCGTGCTGTCACCGGTCTTGGTGATCGCAATCCGGCTGATGAAGTCACGGATAGCCGCGGCCGGAAAACCGCGGCGGCGCAGACCTGCAATCGTCGGCATCCGGGGATCATCCCAGCCCGCCACATGACCGCCGGTCACCAGTTCATTCAGCCGGCGCTTCGACAGCACGGTATGGGTCAGGTTGAGGCGTGAAAACTCATACTGCTTCGGTGTCGCCGGCACCGGAAGATGAGCAATGAACCAGTCATAAAGCGGCCGGTGGTCAGAAAATTCGAGTGTGCAGAGAGAGTGGGTCACATGCTCGATGGCGTCGGACTGACCATGCGCAAAGTCATAATTCGGATAGATGCACCATGTATCACCAGTCCGCGGATGTGCTTTCTTCAGGATGCGATAGAGCACCGGGTCCCGCAGATTTATATTCCCCGAAGCCATGTCGATCTTTGCCCGAAGCACGCAGGTGCCCTCAGCAAACTCACCGGCCCGCATACGGCGGAACAGGTCCAGATTTTCTGCGCTGCTGCGCTCACGATAAGGGCTGGCTGTCCCCGGTTCGGTCAGCGTTCCACGGGTTTCACGAATCTGATCAGCAGTCTGATGGTCAATGTAGGCATGGCCGTTTTCAATCAGATGTTCAGCCCAGGCATAAAGCTGCTCAAAATAATCCGAGGCAAAGAACAAGTTGTCGTTCCAGTCAAAACCCAGCCAGCGGACATCGCGCTGAATCGCATCGATATATTCCTGTTCTTCCTTCGCCGGGTTGGTGTCATCAAACCGCAGATTGCACTGGCCGCCAAACTCTTCGGCGACACCAAAATTCAGACAGATCGATTTTGCATGACCGATATGCAGATATCCGTTCGGCTCCGGCGGAAACCGGGTCTGAATGGCCTGAACTTTACCGGAGGCAAGATCACTGCGGATCTGGTCGCGGATAAAATCACGGGCTTCTGCGGCGGTTTCGCTCGTCTTCTCGGTCATGTCGCATCATTCGGGCTGTGGGAGGGCTTTTGAAACACATGTTTTGCGTATCGGGTCCGCACCTGTCCAGCAGGAACCTCTAAGAGCCGCTATTTGCCCGAGGAAAGCTTGACGAATCACGGCTTTGGGTCCATCTAGCATCTATGGCTGATCCCAATCTTCGCCACCCGGAAAAGGCGCACAAACCGGATAGTCCGATCCAGCGGAAACCGTCATGGATTCGTGTAAAGGCGCCGACGTCGCGTGCCTATCAGGAAAGCAAGAAGGTCGTCCGCGACGCGGGTCTGCATACCGTCTGCGAAGAGGCCGCCTGTCCGAATATCGGTGAGTGCTGGGCGGCGAAGCATGTGACCGTCATGATTATGGGCGACACCTGCACCCGCGCCTGCGCCTTCTGCAACGTGAAAACCGGGAAACCCGGCGCGCTCGACCCGATGGAGCCGTACAATCTTGCGATGGCGACGAAGGATCTTGGTCTCAAGCATGTGGTGATCACCTCCGTTGACCGGGATGATCTGGAAGATGGCGGGGCGGCCCATTTCGCGGAATGCATCACGAAAATCCGGGAAGCCACGCCGGAAACCACAATCGAAGTCCTGACACCGGATTTCCTGAACAAGCATGGCGCTTTACCCAAGGTCGTCACGGCACGTCCGGATGTCTACAATCATAATCTGGAAACCGTGCCCCGGCTTTACCATTCGATCCGGCCCGGCGCGCGCTATTTCCACAGTTTGCGTGTTCTTGACGAAGTAAAGCGTCAGGACCCGTCGATCTTCACGAAATCCGGCCTGATGGTCGGCCTCGGAGAAACCCAAGACGAAGTTACCCAGGTGATGGATGATCTGCGCTCTGCCGGTGTCGATTTCCTGACCATTGGCCAGTATCTCCAGCCAACCCGGAAACATGCCCCCATTGACCGGTTTGTGACCCCTGATGAATTTCAGGATTATGCACAGATTGCCCGTGGCAAGGGATTTCTCATGGTTTCTGCCAGCCCGCTGACCCGGTCTTCCTATCATGCGGATAGCGACTTCGCAGAAATGCGGGCCGCCCGCGAGGCGAAGCTGGCCGCAGCCAGCGCCTGACCGGGTATGCCGAGCCACGCTGAAAAGCGCATTCTGCATCACAGGCCGGAACAGTTGTTCGACCTGGTTGCTGATGTTGGTCGCTATCCCGAGTTTCTGCCCTGGTGCATTGCAGCCCGCCGGAAAAGCCAGAGTGGGAATGTCCATCTCTGGGATCTGATCATCGGCTTCAAAATGATCCGCGAGCGTTTCACCTCGAAAGTCACGCTGACGCCGGATGATATGCGGATTGATGTGACCTATCTCGACGGACCGTTCCGCTATCTCAACAATCACTGGATATTCCTCAAGCATGAGGACGGCTGCATGATCGACTTTTATGTCGACTTTGAATTCCGCTCGAAGATGCTGTCAAAAATCATGGGCATGGTGTTCAGCGAAGCCGTACAAATGATGGTACGGGCGTTTGAAAAGCGGGCAGATGCGCTCTATGGCCCCGGCGGCGATACTCTCTCCGAAACCTGAGTCACCCCGTATCAAATCGATGTGAGGCTGCTGTTTCCTTCCGGCTGAAAGTCTAGACTGTCTCAGCCATTAAGGAGGTATCCATGTTGCGCTTCATCTCGATTTTCATTGCACTGACCCTTGCCGTTCCTGCCCTGGCGGACGGCCCCGAGCAACAGAGGGTCACCACCGTTAAACCGTTTCAGCAACTGGTTGAAGACCTCAAGGCATCCGTCAAAACGCACAAGATGCTTGTGGTCACCTCTGCCTGTGCAAGCTGTGGCGCAAAGGGCAGGGGAATCATCATCCCCGGGAACATGGTCATCGGTGTTTACCGCAACGATTTCGCGATTCGCATGCTGGAAGCAGATACGGACGCCGGTATAGAGGCACCCATTCGCTTTTACGTGACCGAAAACCCTGACAAATCGGCCACCCTGTCCTGGCGCAAGCCATCGGATATCTTTGCCCCATACAGTAATGCAGGTCTCACGGCGCTTGCGCTGGAACTGGACGGCATTTTCTCGGTCATTGCTGCCGACGCCGTGAAATAACAACACCAGATCATGAGCGGCACAGAAATCCGGACGACACCGAAACCACAATATCTTATCGCCGGAACGGCTGTTGCTCTGTTGGCCATACTGGCACCACAGGCCGGGTCCGGCGGCTATCTGTCTCCCACATTGATGGTTGTCGGCACAGTCCTCGGTATCGTGCTCTATCATGCTGCATTCGGATTCACGGCGGCCTATCGGCGCTGGTTCCTGCATGGGGATCGCCGTGGCGTACGGGCACAACTGATCATGCTTGCTGCCGTTACCCTGCTGTTTGCCCCCACACTTGGCGCGGGCGAAATTTTCGGGCATGCGGCGAACGGCATCTATGCCCCGGTTGGTCTGCGACTGCTGATCGGTGCCTTCCTGTTTGGCGTCGGGATGCAACTCGGCGGAGGATGCGGCTCGGGCACGCTTTTCACCACCGGTGGAGGCAGCCTCCGGATGCTGGTCACGCTGGTGTTCTTCTGTGCCGGCTCCCTCTGGGCAACACTCGACATGACATTCTGGCAAGGTCTGCCTGCCTGGCGTTCAGTCTCTCTGATCGAGGAATTTGGCTGGATACCGGCGGCAACCGGACAACTCTGTTTCATCAGTCTGTTATACTGGTGGCTGCGGCGACGGCCGGGAGAACCCGTCTCCCGGCCGGAAGACGGGAAACATCTGTCGCGTATCCTGCTCTCCGGACCCTGGCCGTTAATCGCCGGGGCCTTGCTTCTGGCCGGGCTGAACTGGCTGACACTGGCGCTCGCCGGTCATCCATGGACCGTAACCTGGGGTTTCGCGATCTGGGGCGCAAAAAGCGCCGCTTTGCTGGGCTGGGATCCATCGACTTCGGTCTTCTGGTCAGGTGAGTACACCCGGCGCCTGCTGGAGCAGGGCATCCTGACAGATCACGCATCAATCATGGATATCGGTATTCTGATTGGCGCGATGATGGCAGCAGCTCTGGCCGGGCAATTCAGACCAACATTACGCATTCCGCCCCGGTCGCTGGCCGCTGCTGTCATTGGCGGCCTGATGCTGGGTTATGGCGCACGGGTTGGGTTTGGTTGCAATATCGGGGCGTTCTTTTCCGGGGTTGCCTCGATGAGCCTGCATGGCTGGGTCTGGATTCTCGCCGCGCTCGCCGGCTGCTTTGTCGGTATCCGGTTACGACCCTGGTTCGGCCTCGCCAACTGAACAGGAGCAGATATCAGATGATATCACGCAGCATGACGAACGCCGTCATGACCGTGGCATGACGTACATCGGTTCTGTCGCCGGGAAACACTTCCCGGCGGGTCCGGACAACGCTGTTCAGCCGTTTCGCGACGGCCAGATAAACCAGCCCCACCGGTTTCTCCTCTGATCCGCCACCCGGGCCGGCAATACCGGTAACGGCGACAGAGACATCAGCCAGAGAATTCATCAGCGCGCCATAGGCCATTGCCCGGGCGACCGGCTCACTGACAGCCCCATGTTCGGCCAGCATCTCCGTCGGCACGCCCAGCATTTCGGCCTTGGCTTCATTCGAATAAGTGACGAATCCGCGATCGACCACATCTGATGAGCCGGCAACCGCGGTGAGGGCTCCGGCAATCAGTCCGCCTGTGCAGCTTTCCGCGGTCACAAGCCGGAATTTCTGCTCTCGGGCAAGGGTCAGGATCGACTCGGCTTCGAAAATAACGTCAGAATTCAGCATGCCTACACCACATATTCAGCAAAAACCCAGGTTGCCCCGGCAGAATAAATCGCCGCGAGGACATCATCCAGCATCACCCCCTGCGCCCCTTTGACAGTCCTGTCCGCCCAGCCCGCTGGCCAGGGCTTGAAGATATCGACGATCCTGAAAGCAACGAATCCGAAAGCGTAAATCACCAGATCGGGAGGGACCATAATCAGGGTCATCCACATACCGGCAACCTCATCAATAACCACCGGCCCGGGGTCGGGGTCGTCTGTTGTCCGCAGAAACACACGTGTTGCCCAGACACCGACCAGATAGACAATCACGGTAGCAGCGGCCAGCGACCACATTCCGCCGCCCGAAACAATGACCCAGGCAAAGGGCAAGGCGGCCAGCGATCCCCAGGTCCCCGGCGCTTTTGGCAACAGGCCGGATCCAAACCAGGTCGCGAGTGCACGACCCACTATATTCTCAACGGACACTGACAACCGCCTTTCTTGGTTAAAAAGTACTTATCGACACTTGAATTGATAATGCCGACCAACTACGGTCATGCCCACAATATTCGGGGTTGCAGACAAGGCGTCGGGGGATGCCCCTGCAAAACACAGGCAGGTACCTGTTCAGACCTGCAAATAATTTATTTCGCGCCACTATTTGGCCGTGATTAGGAACTACGTAGCCGGCGACGCAACGCGGGTTGCATGGGGAGGGTCCTGAGAAGATGAGCGGTTTCGATCCTGAAACCTTTGACGGCGGTTCAGAAGAACGCACGATGATGATGCGGCTTTTTCCCGAGAGGGAAATCATCCTGCGCACCGAGACCCGGGTCCGTTATCTGAAGGTTCGGCCCTGGTTCCAGAAAACCGTGGTCCTGTTTTTGATCGGTCTTGTATCCTGGGCCGGCTTTTCCAGTTTTCAGTATTACCGGCATGACCGGATTGTCCTCGCCAAGGAAGATGAGATTGCCCGTGGCAATCAGGCATACCGGGCCCTGCTGGATGAGATCGCCAATTCCCAGCGCGAAATCGCCCGTATTTCGCGGGAGCTCGATCAGAATGACAAGCGCGCACAGCAACAGCTTGCTTCCACCCGCACACAGGCTGAACAGCTTGAAAAACAGAATATCTCGCTGAAGGAAAAACTGGGCAGCGTGAAGATAGAACTGGGCCGCACCGAGCGGGAGCGCAGCCAGGTTCTTAACCAGCGCGAACAGCTCAACTCTCAGCTTTCTGCCCTCGAACAACGGCTGAACGGAATCTCCAACCAGAAATTCAGCCTCGAAGACAATCTGAATTCGGTCGAGAGTGAACTGCGCCGCGTGACCAGTGAACGTAACGTCGCACGGCTGGAACTTGACCGCATGCAGGGACAGGTCAAGAACCTGCAGACCCGCCTTGGCGAGATACATACCTCCCAGCTCGCAATGATGACCGAGTTCAGCGAACGCAGTTCCGAGAAGATCGACAAGCTGGAAAACCTTCTGGCCATGACCGGTGTCAATGTCGAGAGCATGATCAGCCGGACCGATGTTCCCCTCGGGCAGGGCGGGCCTCTGGTTGAAATAGATCTTGAGAAGGCGGATGAGAAACAGGTCTTGCAGGCATCTGTTCAGGCATTCGAATACCAGATGAACCGCTGGGACGCCCTGAATGTTGTGTTGAGCCAGCTTCCAATGGCACTGCCTGTCAAAAATGGCCGGCTGAGCAGCACCTACGGCAAACGGAAAGACCCGGTCACCGGCCGCTGGGCCATGCATGGCGGGATTGATTACGCCGCTTATTTCAAGACGCCGATTTACAGTACAGCCGCGGGCAAGGTAAGCTATGCAGGCTGGAAGTCCTCCTTCGGAAAAGTGGTTGAAATCGACCACGGTTTCGGGATCACAACCCGCTATGCGCATATGCATAAGCCTTTGGTGGAAACCGGTGAAACTGTTGCATTTGGACAGGCAATTGGACAAATGGGCAGTACAGGACGCAGTACCGGCACGCATCTGCACTATGAAGTTCTTCTGGATGGCGTACCGCAGGACCCCATGAGATTCATCGAAGCAGGACGATATGTTTTCAAAGAACAGTAAAGAGAATAGTAGCTCGCAGGTTGTTCCGGCCTCACGCTCCTCGGTACCGTCGATTATCTCGGTTGATCTCACGGTTCAGGGAAATCTGATCAGCGAAGGGGAAATCCAGCTGGATGGATCGGTGACCGGGGATGTCACGGCCCATGCACTGACCATCGGTCAGAATGGTACTGTGAATGGTGAAATCGATGCGGAAACGATCCGTGTTCATGGCACCGTGAATGGCCAGATCCGGGCCAAGTCGGTTTTTCTGGCGAAATCGGCGCGGGTTCGCGGGGATGTTGTTCACGAATCCCTCGCCATTGAACCGGGAGCCCTGCTGGAAGGTCACTGCAAGCGCATGACAACCCTGCCGGATGCCGTGAACGCCTCGAAAACCAAGACAAACGGTTCAAAGCCGGAAGACGGGAAGATCAATCTGATTGTCTCGGACAGCGATAAAAAACCGGAAGCCGTAACGGCCTGACCAGCCGTTTAACCGGCTGCGTCGAAAGCCCGCCGGAACATCTCCGCATCGACATTGCCACCGGATGCAACAACCACGGTGGTTCGTCCCCGTGTTTCCAGCCGTCCTGCAAGGGCTGCGGCGAGAGCAACAGCACCGCCCGGCTCAATGACCAGTTTCAGACGGTCAAAAGCATGGCGCATAGCCATAAAGACTTCCTCGTCACTGACTACCAGTCCACCACTCAGCCGGCGTGAATTGACCGCAAATGTCAGTTCTCCCGGTCGTTCTGAAAGCAAGGCATCACAAACGGACCGTGCTGCCGGATCATTTCCAAGACGATGCCCTGCGACCAGAGATCGCGCCGTATCATCAAACCCGTCGGGCTCTGCACTGTAAATCGCAAGCCCCGGAATCGCGTCCTGTAGCGCCGTTGCACATCCGGCAGTGAGACCGCCGCCGCCACAACAGATGATGACCTGATCCAGTTCGGCCTGCTGTTCCCTGCATTGTTCAGCAATCTCATATCCGATGGTTCCCTGACCGGCGATTACGCCCGCATCATCGAATGGCCTCACCAATGTCCCTCCGGTACGCTTCAGCACATCAGCGGCGACGGCTTCCCGGTCTTCGCTATAGCGGTCATAGGTAATAACCTCCGCACCATAGGCACGGGTATTTGCCAGCTTCATTTCCGGGGCATCGGCAGGCATGACAATACAGGCCGGAATGCCGGAAAGCTGAGCCGCATGAGCGACCCCTTGCGCATGATTACCCGATGAAAAAGCAACGACCCCGCGGCCACGCTCATCCTCCGCTATCTGTGCTATACGGTTATAGGCCCCCCGGAACTTGAATGAGCCGGTGCGTTGTAACGGCTCAGCCTTCACCAGCAGGCGGCCACCTACGAGATCATTGAGGAACGACGATTCAAGCAGCGGCGTCAGGACCGCAACCCCGGCAAGCCGTTCCCGGGCTTTTCGGATGTCAGCCGGTGTCGGTGCCCGATCCGGAAACTCTGGAGGCCGTTGCCCTGCATTATTGGCAACCGGTGGACGGGATGGCGCGGCAGCACTCATTTTCAGGCACCAAGAATGGACGGAAGAGCAGTGAGATCAGTCAGTTCATTTTCCGGCCCATCCGGGAGGCGCTCCCGCTTCTGGCCGAACCGGTTGATCCAGTTCACACGAAAGCCAAAGGTTGCCGAACCGGCTGCGTCCCAGGCATTCGATGACATGAACGCTACCTTTGACGGGGCACTGATCCCGAGGTCATCCATTGCCAGCTGATAAACACTGGGATGCGGTTTATAGATTCCGAGATTGTCGACAGAGAGAACGCCGTCCAGCAGATCTGACAAACCGGCATTTCTGACAGCAGCATTCAGCATATCCGGCGACCCGTTTGACAGAACAGCGGTTTTCAATCCCGCCTCTTTCAGACGTCGCAACACATCCGGCACTTCCGGATAGGCATCCAGCTCCAGATACAGCTGCATCAGCCGCTCCCGCAGGGCAGGATTGTCTATTCCCACGGTCTCCAGAGCAAAATCGAGACCATCTCCGGTTATCTGCCAGAAATCCACATACCGTCCCATCAGGCTCCGCAGCCAGGTATATTCCAGCTGCTTTGTCCGCCATATCTGGGCCACCTGATCCGCCTTGCCGCCCAGGTCGTCACGACATCTCGCAGCAGCAGCCGTCACATCAAACAGGGTTCCGTACGCGTCAAATACACAGGCTTCCATATCCTGCATCTGTGTTGGCTGGGGCATATTCAATCCTGTTTCAATTACGGGTCAGACAAAATGATTACTGGCAGGCTGTGCAGGCACGCTGCAAATCGTCAGGCAGGGATGCCGTAAGATCGGCACCATCGAGCAGATGGCGGTACACCTGCAAATTCTCCATGACCCGCTGAACATAGTTGCGGGTTTCCGTGAAAGGAATCGATTCAACCCAGTCAATGGGATCTGTCGAGGGGTCACGCGGATCCCCGAACTCCCTGATCCAGCGTGAGACGCGATGCGGACCGGCATTGTATCCGGCGATCGCCATGATGTAGGAGCCGTCGAAATTTTCAATCAGACCGCCGAGATAAGACCGCCCCAGACGTATGTTGTAAGCAACATCATCCGTCAGTTTGCTGCGCTCGTATTTCAGCTTCAGAGAACCTGAAACCTGTTTGGCGGTCGCTGGCATCAGTTGCATCAGCCCGCGGGCCCCGGCAGGACTGATAGCATCCGCATCAAACACACTTTCCTGACGGATGATAGCGTAGGTCAGAGCAGGTTCCACAGCCGCGTCATCCTTACCGAAAGCAATCTGGGGATAGCCGGCAACAGGCAGTATCTGACCATCCAGCATGGCCTTCTTGGCCAGCCGGACCCCAAGATCGGGATGCCCGAGCCCCGTCGCAAGTGAGGCGGTCAGTGTCCGGTGAGTCATATTCTCATTCATTTCGAACAGCCTGTCGACGAGGCTGCGGAGCGGCCAGCGGTCTTTCAGCCGAGCCGCATAACGTATCGCACGAACCAGTTCGTGACTGGCAAAGGCGGCCCGCTCGGCCGGCTCGATGGTCACAGCCCCCGGCGGGGTGAGGGGGCCGACAGACGCCCCCAGTCTGGCAGCAGCCAGTTGCCCGTAATAGGTCATCGGCAATGCCGCCGCGAGTTTGTACCAGTTGCCTGCCGCAAGCTCGTCCTTCATCGCCTCAGCGGCACGACCGCTCCAGTAAGCCCCACGGGCAACACTGATCGGATAGCTGACATTGGCATATAATTCTTCAAAATGTTTGCGGGCCAGAGCCGGGTCATCCAGAAACCGCAGCGCAATCCAGCCGGACAGCCAGAGGGATTCAGCCCGGTCCGCGCCGGAGATATCGCCGCTTCCGGAGGCCAGTTTGTAAGCATCCGTGATATGCCCCTGGCGCAGCAGATAACGGGCGATATAGCTTCGTTCATCCCACCAGCGGCCGGGACCACCGACATCCGGCGTTTTCTTTGACAGCAGCAGCTCTGTCGAGCCTTCCAGATTGCCGGCACGCCGCCGCCAGCGAACCCGTTCGAAGATCAGACCGGGGTCATCAGACAACGCTGCCGGCACCCGGTCGATTGCAGCATCAACACCGGCAAGACGCTGCCGAAGCCGGATTCGTGCATCCGCCAGTTTCCTGTAGTCATCCGAAATGAGAGGAAACATGCGCCGGGCTGAGTTCTGATGGCCATCCCACAACAGCCTGTCCAGTCGGGCAAGGTGGTCAGCTGATGTCAGGGTTCCGCCGGAGAGCTTTCTGAAAGCCGTTTCAGAGCGTGCATCGAACGTCATTTCGACCCAGGTTCTTCGCGCGTAATCTGCGGCCCGGGTGTTATCCCCACCTGTCATGAGAGCCGAGAGATACAGAACGGCACCATCATCCGTGAGCGGCTCACCGAGTGAAAAAAAGTCCAGAATCACCGCTGCTGGCATCGTTGAGACAAGCTTTCGCTCGGCATTGAGCCGCAACCGGCCGCGAGATGGCCAGTCGGGATTCCGGTTCATGAACCCGGTGATTTCCTCAAAGCTGCCCAGAGAATTGCGATAGGCAATCCAGTCAACCAGTTGCCGGGCAACATCATCCGCAGCATTGGCAACGGCTGCCCTTGCCGCATCGGGATCACGTTTTTCAATGGCTTTCTCGGCATTCAGCAATGCCGCAACGGTTTCATCAAAGGAGGCAGCGGCCGCCCCCGGACGGCCTGAAGCCAGAGAAAGGAAAATCAGTGAGGTAAGAAAAACGGCCCTGTATGTCATGAGCCTATCCTATTGGGTCGCGAATCCCACAACAAGAGGCGCTGCGATCAACTTAGAGCGAGCCTTGCCCGACATTCCCTTGATCGCTATGTTCGGCGCCCGAATACATCATCCGCCATGCTGAAGGAAACTGGCCATGTTTATAGGATCTTGCGTTGCCCTGATCACACCGTTCACTAACGGCACCGTGGATGAAAAAGCATTCCAGAAATTCGTGCAGTGGCAGATTGATGAAGGCACGGAAGGCGTTGTACCTGTCGGAACGACCGGGGAATCCCCGACGCTGAGCCACGAAGAGCATATGCGAGTCGTGGAACTCTGCATCGAAGTCGCTGCAGGCAAAATCCCTGTCATTGCCGGAGCTGGCTCAAATTCGACCAGTGAAGCAATCATGCTGACCCAGCATGCCGAACAGGCAGGGGCCGACGGCGCGCTGGTCGTCACGCCTTACTACAACAAGCCAAGTCAGGAAGGCCTGTACCAGCATTTCAAGTCAATCCATGATGCCACCAACATTCCGATCGTCATTTACAATATTCCCGGTCGCAGCATCGTCGACATGACCGTCGAGACCATGGCCCGTCTGGCGAAACTGCCCCGGATTGTCGGCCTGAAGGATGCAACGGCTGATCTCAGCCGCCCCCAGCTCACCACACAGGCCTGTGGGACAGACTTCTGCCAGCTCAGTGGCGAAGATGCCTCTGCATTACCATATCTTGCTGCAGGCGGGCATGGCTGCATTTCGGTCAGTGCCAATGTTGCCCCCGGTCTGCTGGCGAAAATGCATCGCGCCTGGCGTGACCGTGATATCAACACCGCACTGGAAATCCAGCGCCGGCTGACGCCACTGCACAAGGCTATGTTCTGCGAACCAAGCCCGGCACCGGCGAAATATGCTGCTGAACTTCTGGGGCTTGCCGGCAGCGAGGTGCGTCAGCCGATTCTTGAACTGACCGACGCCGGAAAGAAGCAGGTTCATGATGCAATGGTCTTTGCCGGACTGCTGAACTGATTGTCGGGTTGAAAGCGGAAACAAATGAGTCTTCCTGACCGCATAGCGGCACAAAATCGCAAGGCCCGTCACGATTTCTTCATTCTGGAGACAATCGAGGCAGGGATTATGCTGACCGGTACCGAAGTGAAATCACTTCGGTCCGGACGTGCCAGCATTCAGGAATCCTACGCAAGCGAAAAAGACGGGGACTTCTGGCTCGTCAATGCACATATCCCGCATTACGAACATGCCGGGCCGGCCTTTGCTCACGAACTCCGCCGTCCGCGCAAGCTGTTGCTCCACCGCAAGGAAATCTCCCGGCTTGTCGGGGCGATCAACCGCAAGGGCCATACGCTTGTTCCCCTGAACATCCACTTCAATTCCCGTGGGCTGGCAAAGGTCACTCTGGGCCTTGCCAAGGGCAAACAGGCCCATGACAAGCGCCAGACCATCAAGGAACGGGACTGGGAGCGCAACAAGGCCCGGGTGCTCCGCGATAACGGCTGACGAACTTTGTTTCGGTCTTCGCCTGGTACTCGCCCGGGCTGACCTTACATGCGGCAGGCAAGCCGGACAGCAGAGAGACAGATGGTCAATCACATCGAAACCAAGCGGCGCCTCGCAGCAGAACGTAAAAGCTTCCGCTCATCTGGTAGTCCGGACGCAAGGCGGCCGGCTGGACAACATGTGACCCGTGACTTTCCGGTTCTGGACCTTGGCACCCAGCCTGCTGTCACCCCGTCCGACTGGGAGCTCAGAATTGGCGGGGCAATCGGGCAGCCACTGACGGTAAACTGGTCTGACCTCGACCGCTTCCCGGCAGTTCATTTGAAATCTGATATTCACTGTGTAACTGGCTGGACAAAATACAATAATCTGTGGCGGGGCATTCGGCCCAAATGGTTCATTCAGGAAGTTCAGCCGAATGCTGATGTCAGTCATGTCATGGCTCGCGGCTATGACGGATACTCTACCGTCATTCCGATCAGGGCATTCACCGACGATCAGTCACTTATTGCAACCCACTGGAATGACGAGCCGCTGAATCGCGAACATGGCGGGCCGGTCCGACTTGTGATTCCACGGTTATATTTCTGGAAAAGCCTCAAATGGCTTCACAGCCTGACATTCATCACCAGATATCAGCATGGATACTGGGAGGCACAGGGCTATCATCCGGAAGGCGATCCGTGGAAGGAACAACGATATGAATAAGTTCACCATACAGCCCTTGCTGGCGATGTCCGGCCTTCTGCTGACAGCTATGTTGTCGTTTGCCGGTTCAGCCTCATCTGCCGGGAATGCCCATGACTTCAGCTTTACCGCGATTGAGGGTGGCACGCTGCCGCTCTCCCGTTTTCAGGGCAAACTGGTGATGGTGGTGAATACCGCGTCGCAATGCGGTTTCACGCCGCAGTATGAGGGGCTTCAGACGCTCTATGAGAAGTACCAGTCGAAAGGCTTTGTCGTACTGGGTGTTCCCTCGAACGACTTTGGCGGACAGGAGCCCGGCACTGCGGCTGAAATAAAGGAATTCTGTGAAACCAGCTTCGCTGTCGATTTTCCCATGGCCGATAAAACGGCTGTACGCGGGGAGGCGGCCCATCCTTTCTATCGCTGGGCACGGGATGAATATGGCGCTCTGGCCGCGCCCCGCTGGAACTTCCACAAATATCTGGTCAATGGTGACGGAGAACTGGTCGACTGGTTCTCGACGGCCACTGAACCCGGTTCATCCCGGATCGCCCGACGCATTGAAGAAATCCTCGCAACACAGAAATAACGGAGAATGACTTGTCCGCATATGATTACAGCTTTGAGAAAATAACCGGCGGTTCTTTGCCGCTTGATCAGTTCCGCGGCAAGGCCCTTCTGGTCGTCAATACAGCATCTAAATGCGGCTATACCCCGCAATATGCCGGGATGCAGGAACTCTATGACGCCTATACCAAACGCGGACTTGTCATCATCGGTGTGCCCTCAAACGATTTTGGCGGTCAGGAACCCGGAACCAATGAGGAAATTTACGCATTCTGTCATACGCATTACGCCGTCGACTTTCCGATGACTGCCAAAGTTCCGGTTAAGGGGCCGGACGCACATCCGTTTTACAAGTGGGCTGTCGAACAACTGGGCACTGATGCAACACCAGCCTGGAATTTCCACAAGATCCTGATTGATCCGCAGGGCAACGCCGTTGACTGGTATCCGGCCGGCACCGCCCCTGTTTCCGAAGCGATCATCAACCGGCTGGAAGAGCTGCTCCCCGCAGCCTGACATCAATTGTCGATGAACTGCCGGACTGCGTGGAAAACGGTTTCGAACATTTCTGTCGTCAGCCGGCCCGTGTTCGTGTTGTAGCGTGAGCAATGATAGCTGTCGAAAAGGGTCAGCCCGCTCTCCAGCTTGTAGCTGGCGCCATGCACAAATTTGAATGCTGAGCGTTTGAGACCGAGGGTCGACAGCACATTCGCATGTGAGACAGATCCCAGTGACACAATCGCCCGCAGGCCAGTCATTGCGGCAATTTCATCGCTCAGAAACGGACGGCAGGCCTGCTGTTCCGCACCAATCGGCTTGTTCTGTGGCGGCACACAGCGAACCGCATTGGTGATCCGGCAATCCGTCAGTTCGAGTCCGTCATTCGGATCTGCGGCAAATGTCCCTCTGGCAAAGCCAAACTTGACCAGAGTCGGATACAGCAGATCACCCGCCCAGTCACCGGTAAAGGGGCGGGCGGTACGGTTCGCACCGCGCAGCCCCGGCGCGAGACCAACAATCAGCAGCGGCGCACCAAGCGGGCCGAAGGCTGGCACCGGGCCATTATGCCAGTCCGGAAAGGCCGCCCGGTTCTGTGTTCTGAACTCAACCAGCCGGGGACAGAGAGGGCAATCCCGCGAAGGTTCGTTAAAGCCCGTGCTCACGAGTCATCTTCATCGTCAAAGTCGTCATCCTCGCCCAGCGGGGCTGCATGTTCGGGGCGGCCGCCGCGTGCAATATGCTCACGCAGGTCTGAAAGTTCGAGAAAGACATCTGCCTGACGGCGAAGTTCGTCGGCAATCATCGGCGGCTGGGTACGGATCGTACTGACAATGGTGACCCGGACGCCGCGACGCTGCACGGCCTCAACAAGGCTGCGGAAATCACCGTCTCCAGAAAAGATCATGACATGATCGAGGTGAGGGGAGAGTTCCATGACATCGATTGCCAGTTCGATATCCATGTTCCCCTTGATTTTCCGGCGCCCCGTGGCGTCAGTGAACTCTTTCGCCGGTTTGGTAACCATCGTGTAGCCGTTGTAATCCAGCCAGTCGACCAGCGGGCGGATCGGCGAATATTCCTGATCTTCGAACAGCGCGGTATAATAAAGCGCCCGCACCAGACGTCCCTTGCTGCCAATCAGATCAAGCAGCTTTTTGTAATCGATATCAAAACCAAGTGTTTTGGCAGCGGAATAAAGATTCGCACCGTCCACAAACATGGCAATTCGTTCTTCCGGGTAAAATATACGGCCCATGACTTAATGTCCTTTTGTCTGAATTATATGCTTTGGTTTATGATGGTCGGTAAACGCATGAAGTAAGCAGAAGGTTCCTAGACCTGCCTGTCGTTTGCCGCAAGCGCCCTGGAGTTGAATGACAGAACATATATACATCGCGCTCGGTTCAAACCTGTCTGCGCCCGGATTCAATACACCCGCGGAAACGCTCGAAGCAGCCATCAGTGCCCTGATGGCTGCCAGCCTGCCCATTATCAGGCGGTCCGACATCTGGCTGACAGAACCAGTCCCGGTATCTGACCAGCCGTGGTTTGCAAATGCAGTGATTGAGACGGCCAGTGAGGATGAACCGGGCATCCTGATGCAGAGGCTGCATCGTCTGGAGGCTGATTTTGAAAGGGTCCGGAGCACGCCGAACGCCGCCCGGACACTGGACCTCGACCTTATCGACTATGCGGGACGACTGTCGCAAACCGGTGATAACGGGCCAAATCTTCCCCATCCACGACTACAGGACCGGGCATTTGTGCTGTTGCCGCTACAGGAAATTGCCCCGGACTGGGTCCACCCTCTCAGCGGAAAGGCGATCAGTGATTTGATCGCTGCTCTGGATTCTTCGCAGAAAGCCATACGAATATAACCAGACCCCTTGCGTTTTCAGCATCCCGGGTTATATCTCTCGCCCACCTGAATTCTGGAGCGAATACGCAATGGCGCGCGTCACTGTTGAAGATTGCATTGTCAAGATCCCGAACCGTTTCGACCTCGTGATGGTCGCATCCCAGCGTGCGCGCGATATTTCCGGCGGCATGCCGCTTACCATTGACCGGGACAACGACAAGAATCCAGTCGTATCGCTGCGGGAAATCGCTGACGAAACAGTTGATCTTGACGAACTGCGCGATGCCATCGTCAAGGGCCTGCAGAAGCACGTCGAGATTGATGAGCCCGAAGATGATGATCCGGAGCCGACAGGTCCGGAAGCAGGCATGAATCCGGATCTCGAGCTTGGTGGTTCCACCTTCGATGATGGCGATCCCCTGCGTGCCGCGATCATGGCAGCCAAGGCCCAGGCCAGTGAGCTGTTCGTCGAGGAAAGCAGTGAACCTGCTGTCGAATTCCCCGTAGACGAGGACTGAGCCGGCAACCAAGCCAACGCTTGTCGGACGCCCCATATCAAGAAACAATACTGCTTCTGACAGTGTTGGAAGACAGTTATGATTCGGCAGTTTGAGCTCGTCGAGAAAGTTCGCGCCTATGACCCGAATGCAGATGAAGATCTGCTGAACCGGGCCTATGTCTTCGCGATGAAGGCACATGGCACGCAAACCCGTGCGTCCGGCGACCCGTATTTCTCGCATCCGCTTGAAGTTGCCGGCATTCTGACCGGGTACAAGCTGGATACCGCCTCAATCGTTACGGCACTGCTGCACGATACGATTGAGGACACCCGCGCGACCTTCGAGGAAATCGAAAACCAGTTTGGCCCGGGAATCGCCAAGCTTGTCGATGGCGTGACGAAACTGTCTTTGCTGGAGCTTCAGTCCGACAGCACCAAACAGGCAGAGAATTTCCGCAAGCTGCTGCTGGCGATGTCGGAAGATATCCGGGTGCTGCTGGTCAAGCTGGCTGACCGGCTGCACAACATGCGTACCCTGCATCACATAAAGAAGCCCGAGAAACGAAGCCGTATCGCCCTTGAAACCATGGAAATCTACGCCCCGCTGGCTGAGCGGGTCGGGATGAAGGAGGTCAAGGACGAGCTGGAAGAGATCGCCTTCAGGGAGATCAATCCGGAAGGCTATAACTCGATCAATAAACGCCTCGAATTTTTGCGTAATGAAGCCGGGACGCTGGTTGACACCATTGTCAGCGAAATCCAGACCCTGATGGATAACAGCGGAATCGCCGCCTCAGTCGGTGGCCGCGAGAAAACGCCTTATTCCATCTGGCGCAAGATGCAGCACAAGAATGTCGGCTTTGAACAGCTGGCCGACATCATGGCATTTCGCGTTGTCACCGAAGACACCAACGACTGCTATCGGGCGCTGGGCGCGCTACACCAGAAATACCGCGTCGTTCCGGGCCGGGTGAAAGACTATATCTCCACACCAAAACCGAACGGCTACCGGTCCCTGCATACCGGCATTATCGGCCCGTCCCAGCAACGGGTCGAAATCCAGATCAGAACCCGTGACATGCATCATGTGGCAGAACTGGGCGTTGCAGCACACTGGATCTACAAGCAATCCGTACCGAATACTGAAGGCCGTCAGTATCGCTGGCTGCGCGAGCTTCTGGACATTCTGGAACATGCTGAAAGCCCTGAGGATTTCCTCGAACATACCAAGCTGGAGATGTTTCAGGATCAGGTCTTCTGTTTCACGCCGAAAGGTGACCTCATCACACTGCCGCGCGGATCGACCCCCATCGATTTCGCCTATGCCGTTCATTCGGAAGTCGGCGACACCTGCGTTGGTGCCAAGATCAATGGCCGGATGGCACAGCTGAAAACCGAACTGCACAACGGGGATCAGGTCAAGATCATGACCTCGAAGGCGCAGACACCGTCACCGGTGTGGGAACGTTTTGTCGTGACCGGCAAAGCACGGGCGCGCATCAGGCGGTTTGTCCGCGCCAAGCAGCATTCCGAGTATGTCACCCTGGGTCGCGCCATTCTGGAGCGCGCCTTTGCGCAGGAAGGCCACGAGTTCGAACCGAAAAAGCTGATGCCGGTTCGTAATCATTTTGGCGTCACTGATGTCGATGAACTGATCGCATCAGTAGGTGAGGGGGTGCGCCCTGCGGGAGACGTTCTCACAGCAGTCTTCCCCGGTATCAAGCGCAAGGCCGTTGCCACCCCGCGGCGTAACCCGAACGATCAGGATGTGAACGCCATACCGATCAAGGGGCTGATCGGCGGAATGGCGGTGCATTATTCAAGCTGTTGCCATCCGCTGCCAGGCGACCGGATTGTCGGCATCGTCACCTCGGGCAAAGGGGTCAGTATCCACACCATAGACTGCGACACGCTGGAAAACTTCACCGACAGTCCGGAACGCTGGCTGGATGTCGCCTGGGTCGTCGACAAGGATGCTGCCCAGATGTTCGTCGGCCGGATGAAGGTCACCCTGTCGAATGAACCGGGCAGCCTTGGAGACCTCTCCACTGCAATCGCCCGCAATGAAGGCAACATCATAAATCTGAGGATAACCAACAGGTCATCAGACTTCTTTGAGATGGAAGTTGATGTCGAAGTCCATGATGTGAAACATCTCAGCGCGATTATCGGTAACCTGCGTGCCACGCCGACAATCACTTCCGTCAATCGCATGAAGACCTGACACACGGTTATAACGATATTCGCGATTAAATCGTCTGACTTCACCGCTCATAGTCACTATATCTGCGCCATGCTGTTTCGCGCCCGCCAAAAACCATCACTGTTTCGCCGTGTCGCAAATGTCGTCTGGCCAAGAATTGGCCTGCGCCGCAGCGGCAAATATGTTGCCTATCGCGTCGCACGGTTGCCCGGCACGCCCTACAGCATTGCCGCCGGGTTTGCGACGGGTGCTGCCGTTTCCTTCACGCCGCTGGTGGGCCTGCATTTCCTGCTTGGCGGCGTACTGGCCTATCTGATCCGCGCCAATGTCGTTGCATCCGCCATTGGCACCATTCTCGGCAATCCCTGGACGTTTCCGGCCATATGGCTGTGGATCTACAAGGTCGGGCGCTGGATTGAGAGTTTTGGCAATGCATCACTGGATGCCGCTGCAAATGTTGATTTCTGGGCCGTCCTTGGCGGGCTGGTGCCCGCGCTGGTGGCCATGGATGTCACCTTTTTGAGCGAAGAAGCATGGCCGCTGATCCGGCCCATGTTCATTGGCGCCATACCGACAATGATCTTTGTATGGTTAGCTTTCTATTGGCCGATCAAGACCTTGCTGATTAAATACCAGCAGCGGCGGACGAGACGGAGAGAAGCCCGTGTCGCCGCACAACAGGTTCTTCAGGTGCAGGAGTAGGTAATGAGCAACAAACTCAGGCTGGGCGTCAATATCGATCATGTAGCCACGATCCGTAATGCCCGTGGTGGCATCCACCCGGACCCCGTGCGCGCGGCCATTCAGGCTGCTGCTGCCGGAGCCGATGGTATTACCGCGCATCTTCGTGAAGACCGTCGCCATATTTCTGACGATGATATGTCGCGGCTGATGCGTGATATTGATCTGCCGCTGAATTTTGAAATGGCAGCTACTGACGAAATGCTGGGGATCGCCATTCGTCATCGCCCGCATGCAGCCTGCATCGTGCCGGAAAAACGCGAAGAACGAACCACGGAAGGCGGTCTGGATGCCGCCGGTGGACATGACTATCTCGCTCCCTATGTTGCGAAACTGGGGGCAGCAGGCATACGGGTATCCCTGTTTATCGAACCGGACTGCCGCCAGCTTGACGCCGCCCGCAGCCTCGGGGCACCGGTCGTCGAACTTCATACCGGCGCTTACTGCGAGGCCCGTGGCAGCGAACAGGCGCGGCATCTGGTGCGCATCCGCGATGCCGCAGAATATGCCACAGCCCTCGGGCTGGAATGCCATGCCGGTCACGGCCTTGATTTCGATACGGTCGCACCAATTGCCGCCATTCCGGAGCTGTATGAGCTGAATATCGGCCACTTCCTGATCGGAGAGGCCATTTTCAGCGGCCTCGACAGCTCAATCAAACGGATGCGGGCGCTGATGGATAATGCCCGTGCTGACGCCACCGGATCACGCAGCGCCTGACATGATCCTCGGCATTGGCAATGATATCATCGATATCCGGCGTATCGGTGAAACACTGGAGCGGTTCGGAGACCGGTTCCGTGACCGCATCTACACACCGGTGGAGATTGCAAAGGCCGAAAAACGCCGGCTCTCTGTCGATACATATGCCAAGCGGTTTGCCGCCAAGGAAGCCTGCTCGAAGGCTCTCGGCACCGGCTTCCGCAAAGGTGTCTTCTGGCGGGATATGGGGGTGGTCAACCTGCCCTCCGGCAAACCGACAATGGCACTGACAGGTGGCGCCCTGAAACGCCTTCAGGAAATCACACCCGAGGGAATGGAAGCACAGATTGACCTGACGATCACCGACGACGGCCCGATGGCGCAGGCTATCGTCATCATTTCCGCCAATCCGAAACCCTAGAACAAAGCCCGCAAAGCTTGACATAGGCAGGGTCCGTGGGCTTCATCCGCCTCAATCCTGAAAGCCCGGCGCCCGGCGTCCTCCTACAGAAAAGACGACATCTGATCATGAGTGAAAAATCCGGCGGCATCCTCGATATGCTCAAAACAGTCGTTTACGCTGTATTGATCGCAGTCGGGGTCAGAACCGTTGCCTATGAGCCGTTCAATATTCCTTCCGGCTCAATGCTGCCGACGCTGCTGATCGGTGATTACCTGTTCGTCTCCAAACTGTCCTATGGCTACAGCCGCTATTCCCTGCCGCTGGACCTGCCCCTGTTCCCCGGACGCATTCTGTTCGAAGAACCCGAGCGGGGAGATGTCATCGTCTTCAAGCATCCGACCGCCGACAAAACCTACATCAAACGGCTGATCGGACTGCCCGGAGACAAAATTCAGGTCAGGGGTGGCATCCTGCATATCAACGACGTTCCGGTGAAGCGGCGCAAGATTGAGGATTACGCCCATCATACTGAAAATGGCGGTGTGATTGTCTTCCAGCAATATATGGAAACCCTGCCAAACGGAGTTGAGCATCGTATTCTCGAACAATCCGATACCGGCTTTCTCGACAATACCGGTGTATATGATGTTCCTCCCGGCCATTACTTCATGATGGGCGACAACCGGGACCGGTCATCCGACAGCCGGAATATGTCGGATGTCGGCTTTGTCCCCCAGGTCAATCTGGTCGGGCGCGCTGTCATTCTGTTCTATTCCGTCGATGAAACCACATCACTGCTGAAACCATGGACATGGCCGACCGGCATTCGCTACGGTCGTCTTCTGAACGGGATCGAGTAGGGATATGGCGGATCGCACCCGGTTACTCACCAAAATCAGACATGATTTCACCGACAAGTCCCTGCTGAACTCTGCCCTGAGCCATCCTTCAACAGCGGGGGAACAGAGCCGCAATTATGAACGGATGGAGTTTCTGGGCGACCGGGTTCTGGGACTGGTTGTTTCTCACTGGCTCTACGAAAAATATGGCGAAGATGCGGAAGGAACCCTCAACCGCCGCTTTACCGGGCTGGTCAATCGCTGGGCACTGGCTGATATCGCCCGCAGCCTTGGCGTCGACGAAGCCGTTCATCTCGGTGATGACGAAAACGGTGATCAGCTCCGCCAGCAGCCGGCATTGCTGGCCAACACGCTGGAAGCGATCATTGCCGCTCTCTATCTGGACGGGGGGCTGGAGCCGGCCAGAAGCTTCATTCATGAACATTGGGAGCGCCTGCTGACCGAAGATCTGAAGCCGCCGAAAGACCCGAAAACCGCGCTGCAGGAATGGGCGCAGGGCCGGGGGCTTGGGCTGCCCGAATACACGGTAGTTGAACGCTCCGGCCCGTCACATGCCCCGTTTTTCCGAATGACGGTCTCGGTCGCCGGTGGCGAACCGACAGAAGGCAGCGGCCCCTCAAAACGTGCGGCCCAGATGCAGGCCGCAAGTGAACTCCTCAAACGGCTGGAAAACTCATGAACGAGCAAGCGACTGCGACAAAATGCGGCTTCGTTGCCATCGTCGGAGCGACAAATGCCGGCAAGTCGACGCTGGTCAACCAGGCGGTCGGCACCAAGATTTCAATCGTCACCCACAAGGTACAGACGACCCGCAGCCGCGTTCTCGGTGTCATGATCGAAGACAATGCCCAGATCGTGCTGGTCGACACCCCCGGTATCTTCGATCCCCGCCGGCGGCTTGACCGGGCAATGATTCAGGCTGCCTGGCAGGGGGCTGCCGATGCCGATGTTGTCGCCCTGATTGTTGATGCCAAACGTGGCGCGACAGAGGATGTCCTCGGGATCATCGAAAAACTGGCCGATATCAAGGCTCCGAAACTTCTTGTCCTGAACAAGATAGATCTGCTGGAACGGTCACGGCTGCTGGATCTGACGGCAAAGCTGAATGCCTCGGGAATCTTTCAGGAAACCCTGATGGTCTCCGCCCTCAACGGCGATGGCGTCCGCGATCTTATCAGCCAGTTTACCCGGCATATGCCGGACAGCCCCTGGCTGTTCCCGGAAGATCAGCTGACTGATATGCCGAACCGGCTGCTGGCAGCCGAGATTACCCGCGAGAAGGCCTTTTTGCGGCTACATCAGGAATTGCCTTACAGCCTGACCGTCGAAACCGACACCTGGGAAGAACGCAAAGACGGCTCGGTCAAGATCGACCAGACGATCTTTGTCACCCGTGACGGACACAAAGGCATTGTGATCGGCAAAAGCGGTGCCACCCTGAAGGCGATCGGGGCAGAGGCCCGCGCCGAACTGGAGGAGATACTCGGGCACCGCGTCCATCTGTTCCTGTTCGTGAAGGTCCGGGAGCGCTGGCTGGAGGATCCGGAGCGGTTCCGGAATATCGGAATTGAATTCAATTCCTGACACCTGTCAGCGAAGACTGAGGGCCTAGCCATGGACTGGCGGGATGAAGCGGTTGTTCTGTCCGCTCAGGCCCATGGCGAAAATGGTGCCGTTGTTCAGCTGCTCACCCGTGAACGTGGCCGGCATGCCGGTTTTGTCCGGGGCGCCCACGGCAAGACCGGCCGGGCCGTCTGGCAGCCCGGCAATCTGGTGGATGTGACATGGCGGGCACGACAGGCCGACAATCTCGGTGCCTTGTCAGGGGAACTGATCCGGGGATATGCCGCCGAAGCCATGGAAGCAGCAGATCGGCTGTCCTGCCTCAGCGCAGCCTGCACGGTTGCCCATATGGCTCTGCCAGAACGCGAATCGCACCCAGCCGTCTTCGAGGGGATGCGGGTTTTACTGGAGTCTATCGCTGATGACACAGTCTGGCCGACAATTTATGTCCACTGGGAACTGGGGCTGCTGAAAGAACTGGGATTCGGTCTGGCGCTCGACAGCTGCGCCGCGACAGGAGAGAATGACCAGCTTGCCTATGTCTCACCACGGACGGGCAGGGCGGTCTCTTTGTCAGCGGGAGAGCCATATCGCGAGAAGCTGCTGTCCCTGCCGCCCTTTCTGACAGGACAGGCGATCGCCGACGATCAGCAGCTGGAACAGGCCCTCGACCTGACGGGATATTTCCTGAATGCCTGCGTCTTTCACCCGCTGAACCGGGGAGAACCCGGCGCACGCACGCGATTTGTTGACCGATACCGCAAGCTGACTACTATATCTGGTATTCCAGAAACGACGAATAGCGTCGACTGACGCAACAGGGGATTACGAATGAGCGAGCCGGTTCGCGACGACACTATCAGGCCGGTAGAATTGAAGGACGCTCTGGGTGAGCGTTATCTTGCCTACGCATTATCGACCATCATGTCACGGTCGCTGCCCGATGTCCGGGACGGGCTGAAGCCGGTTCACCGCCGGCTGCTGTTTGCCATGCAGCAGCTGAAGCTGGATCCCGCATCCGGCTACAAGAAATGCGCCCGTGTGGTTGGTGATGTCATCGGTAAATATCATCCCCACGGCGACAGCGCGGTTTATGAGGCGCTGGTGCGGCTGGCGCAGGATTTCGCCCAGCGTTATCCGCTGATCGACGGACAGGGTAATTTCGGCAATATCGATGGCGATAATGCCGCCGCGATGCGGTACACGGAATCCCGGCTGACACAGGTCGCTCAGGCGCTGTTGCAGGGCATCAATGAAGATGCCATCGATTTCCGCTCAACCTATGACGGTGAAGAACAAGAACCGGTCGTTCTGCCATCGGCCTTCCCGAACCTGCTGGCCAATGGTTCGGCCGGTATCGCGGTCGGCATGGCGACTTCCATACCGCCCCATAACGCGCATGAAATCTGCGACGCGCTGAAACATCTGATCAAGTTCCCCAATGCGACCATCGCCAAGCTGGTCGAGTACATGCCCGGCCCGGATTTCCCGACCGGGGGTGAACTGGTCGAAAGCCCGGAATCAGTTCAGGAATCCTATTCAACCGGACGGGGCAGCTTCCGCGTCAGGGCAAAATGGGAAGTGGAAAAGCTGAATCACGGGCTTTACCACATCGTCGTCACAGAAATTCCCTATCAGGTGCAGAAGTCCCGGCTGATCGAAAAGATCGCCGATCTGCTGCAGAACCGGAAACTGCCAATGCTGGCTGATGTCCGGGATGAATCGACGGATCTGGTGCGGCTGGTCATCGAACCCCGGAACCGGACCATCGATCCGGAACAGTTAATGGAACAGCTGTTCCGGCAGACCGACCTGGAAAGCCGTTTCAGCCTGAACATGAACGTGCTGGATGCTGACCACACGCCGAAGGTGATGAATCTGCGCGAGGTTCTGCAGGCCTTCCTCGACCACCGGCATGTGGTCCTGCTCCGTCGTTCACGCTTCCGGCTTGGCAAGATTGAACATCGTCTGGAAGTTCTCGGCGGCCTGCTGATCGCCTATCTGAACCTTGACGAGGTCATCCGGATCATCCGGGAAGAAGACCAGCCAAAGGCCGAACTGATCCGGACCTTTGACCTGACTGATTTGCAGGCTGAATCCATCCTCAATATGCGACTGCGCCATTTGCGGAAGCTGGAGGAAATGGAAATCCGGCGTGAACATGATGAACTGATGGCTGAAAAGCTGAAAATCGAAGAACTGCTCTCTGATGATCAGCTCCAGTGGAAAACAATCACCTGGGAAATCAGTGAAATTCAGAAGGCTTTTGGCAAGGATACTGCTCTCGGCAAGCGCCGGACCGTGATCGGCGACGCGCCCACAGCCGTTGTCGTGCCTCTGGAGGCCTTTATCGAGCGTGAGCCCATTACCGTCGTCTGCTCGGAAAAAGGCTGGATACGGGCCTTCAAGGGCCATCTGGCCGATATGTCAGACCTGAAGTACAAGGACGGGGATAACGCCCGCTTTGCCTTCCACGCCCAGACCACTGATAAAATCATCGCCTTCTCGACAAATGGCCGTTTCTACACCCTTGGTGCCGACAAGCTGCCCCGGGGCCGCGGCCATGGCGAACCGATCCGGATCAGTATCGATCTTCCGAACGACCATGATCTGGTCACCCTGTTTGTACATCAGCCGGACCGCAAGCTGCTGGTGGCCTCAACCGCCGGTCGTGGCTTTGCCATCTCTGAAAACGATGTCATCGCACAGACCCGGACCGGCAAGCAGATCCTGAATGTAAAAGGCCATGATGAAGCCTATGCCTGCCGTTTCATTGATGGTGATTCGGTTGCTGTCATCGGTAACAACAGAAAACTGCTGGTCTTCCCGCTGGATGAACTGCCGGAAATGGCCCGTGGACAGGGTGTGATGCTGCAACGCTACAAGGATGGCGCGCTGTCAGACATCAAGGTATTCAAGGCAGAAGATGGCCTGTCCTGGCGCAGCGGGGAACGCACACGCACAGAAACAGACCTGATAACCTGGATTGGGAAACGCGGGCAGGCAGGGCGACTTGCACCCAGAGGGTTTGCAGTTTCCAATCGCTTCGACTAATCCACCTGTTACAGGTAGAATTCTGAATTAACAGATTGCCGACAGATATATCCGACCGGAGAGTTCCAATGTCACTGACCACGTCAACCCATCCGACACTTGCCTCGCAGTTCTGGCCCAGGGGCGGAATTGCCAAGGCGGTCCTGATCACGATTGTCGGCAGCCTGCTGCTGACCGCTACAGCAAAAGTGAAAGTGCCGTTCTGGCCGGTCGAAATGACCATGCAGACCTTCGCTGTCATCGTCATCGGCATGACCTGCGGCTGGCGCCTTGGCATGGCAACCGTCGGTGTCTATCTGGCACAGGGCGCACTGGGGCTCCCGGTTTTCACCGGCACACCGGAAAAGGGCATCGGCCTTGCCTATATGGCTGGCCCGACCGGCGGCTATCTGCTGGGCTTCCTGTTGTCAGCCGGGCTGGTCGGCTGGCTTGCAGAACGTGGCTTTGACCGGAATATCGGTCTTGCTGCCTTCACCATTTTTGCCGGACTGGTTGTTCTGTATGTCCCGGGTATCATTCATCTCGGCAACCTGTTTGGCTGGGACAAGCCAGTCCTCGAATGGGGTCTCTATCCCTTCCTTGCCGGCGAAGGCTTCAAGATGGCCCTTGCCGCCGCTGTTCTGCCGCTGGCATGGCGGGTTGTCGGAGACGCGCCGAAAGGCTGACCTCATCGACAACAATACCGATATCAAAAGGTCGCTTGCCCATCCGGTAAGCGACCTTTTTTCGTACCTGGCCGGGCACTGGAAACTGACCCGCCATATCACCGACCATAATCGTGACCAGACAGGTCAGTTGAACGGCGAAGCGCATTTCGCCCCGGACGGTCAGGGGCTGATCTATCGTGAACGGGGCCTGCTGCAGATCGGTGATTATGCCGGTGAGGCAACGCAAAGCCTGATCTTTCAGCCAGCAGAAAACGGCGCCGCCGTCCATTTCTCTGATGGGCGGCCTTTCTATGGTCTCAACCTGTCAGACGGTTGCGACAGTGCTCTGCATCTTTGCACACCGGATCAGTATGAAGTCACCACCCGGGTTATCTCGGCAAAGGAATGGCATCAGGCCTGGCGGGTGAGGGGACCAGCCAAGGACCAGACAATCACTTCCCTGTTTCACCGTATCACCAAACAGGGCTGAACAGCCCTGCCAGTAATATCCTGATAATTTCCCGCCACCCCGGTGTGACGACGAAGATCACCCTTCGGAAAGGGATCAGAAGATCACCGTCGGCAGCCAGGTGGCGATAGCCGGGAAGTACCAGAGGACAACCAGTGCCAGAATCTGGATCAGCACGAAAGGGGCGACCCCCTTATAGATCTGCATGGTGGTCACCGACGGTGGTGCGACACCACGCAGATAGAACAGCGCAAATCCGAATGGCGGTGTCAGGAAACTGGTCTGAAGGTTGATCGCCATCATGATACCGAGCCAGACCGGATCAACCCCCTCCATCGCCAGCAGGATGGGGGCGACCAGCGGAACCACGACAAATGTGATTTCGATGAAGTCGAGGAAAAACCCGAGGAAGAACATCACCAGCATGACCATCACGATGGCCGTTGCCTGACCACCGGGAAGGTTGCTCAGGAATTCATGCACGGCGTCATCGCCACCAAGCCCCCGGAAAACCAGCGAGAAGACCGCCGCACCGATGAGAATGACGAACACCATCGATGAGACCTTCATCGTCCCAATCGTCGTGGCCTGCAGAATACGCGTCGCAAAAACCCGCCAGAGAGCAATCGACATCCCCCACATGAAAATCAGGCAGGTGATGACAGCGCCGACAATTGCAATCATGTCAGCTGTCGGGATTTCATCGCGTTTGACACGCAGGTCCATCGTATTGGCAATAACCAGCATGATAACCAGACTGATGGCCGAGATATAGATCGGCCACGGTCCGCCACGGTCCATTCGCTCAGCCAGCGCATAGAACGGACGCATAACAACCAGCGCATTTTTTGGCTGCGTGATCGGCTCGTCCGATATCTTGTCCAGCCGCAGACCGGCCAGCATCAGCGAACCGATGGCACCAACAGCCGCAGCCTCCGTCGGGGTTGCGACACCGGCAAGGATGGAGCCGAGCACAGCGATAATCAGCACAATCGGCGGCACCAGCGCACTCAACACCCGCAGGATCAGCGCTTCCTCGTCATGTGCTGCATCCAGTTCCTCACGCGGAATAGCCGGCGAGGTCGATGGCAATAACAGGGCGACCGTCAGCTGGTAGACCACATACATGCCAACCAGCATCAGCCCCGGCAGCAGCGCACCGGCAAACAGATCACCGACCGAAACCGTTTCCGGTGAGAAAATTCCCTGGGAAAGCTGTGCTTTCTGATAGGCAATCGACAGCTGATCCCCCAGCAACACCAGAACAATGGAGGGCGGGATAATCTGACCGAGTGTTCCCGCAGCACAGATCGATCCGCAGGCCAGTGACGGATTGTAGCCACGGCGCAACATGGTCGGCAGCGACAGTAACCCCATGGTCACAACCGTTGCACCGACAATCCCGGTTGAGGCTGCCAGCAGGGCCCCGACAAAGGTTACGGAAAGACCGATACCGCCGCGCATGCTGCCAAAAGCGGCCCCCATGGTCTCCAGCAGTTCCTCGGCGACCTTCGACCGCTCCAGCATGACGCCCATGAAGACGAACAGCGGAACCGCAATCAGGACTTCATTGGTCATCGTGCCATAGATGCGCGATGCCATGGCCCCGAACAGGCTCATATCGAAGATACCAAAACCCAGCCCGATCAGCGCATAGAGCAGGGCTGTCCCGGCAAGGGTAAAAGCGACCGGAAAACCGCACAGCAGAAACACGCAGGCGGAGGCGAACATCATCAGATCGAGAATTTCCTGAACCAGCATGATCTAGACTCCGTCCTCTCTGACTTCAGGGATCAGCGTCTCCCGGCCAGTAAGGCGCAGAACAGAAGCAATGATCATTGAGACACCCTGAGCAATCACCAGTCCACAAAACATCAGGATCACCGACTTCAGCAGGAAAACAGCCGGGATACCGCTGGTCTCTTTCGAACCTTCCAGCACTTCCCAGCTGGAGACGACATATTGCCAGCTGTAAATCCAGATCAGCAATGCCACGGGAATAAGGAAAAACAGGGCGCCACCAAGATCGACAATGGCTTTGGTCCGGGGACTGGCCTCACGATAGAAGATATCAACCCGTACATGACCTTCATGCAGCAGGGTATAGCCTGCGCCGACCATAAACAGGATGGCATGCATGTAGATAATCGATTCCTGCATCATGATCGAACCGAGACCAAAGATGTAGCGCATCACGACGACAGCGAACTGTATCAGCACCATCACAAGAGCCAGCCAGGCAATCCATTTGCCGACGGCATTGTTGAATCGGTTGATCACCGCCGAAAGACTGGCGAGTGCCTGCATGGTTGATTCCCCCTGAGCTGCTTTTTTTTGCCGCAGAACCAATTCTGTTCTGTTTAGCCGCAAGTGGCCCCGATTGATAGATTTATCGAAAACGGACGTCGTTTACAGCCGACATCCCGCACACGCAACCGGGTCACGCCCTGTTCGACGTGACCCGGTGTCGGACGGCATCATGCCATCAGATCGTGAGCCGCTTACTTGCCGTATTTGAACGGCAGGACGCGTGCGTTGGTATAGGCCTGATCTGCGATCTTCGACCAGGCGAGGGCCTTCTTACGGAACGCGATGAAACTGTCATACACTTCCTTCGTGATGCCACCGTCATTCGCCGTAGCAGACACAACGTCACCCGACGCTTCACCAATCGCGTTCAGCGTCTTGTCATCGAACTTCCGCAGCAGAACCTTGTGCTTCTC